>CAYTFM010000177.1:17891-18298 GCA_964436735.1 uncultured Victivallales bacterium
CAAAAGACGGGGTAGAAGCGCCCGGTGATCTTGGGCCACCAGTAGTGGAGGCCGGCGAGGAACGCCATGTCGGGGTCGGGGAAGAAGCGCTGGCTGAGGTAGCGGCAGATGAGCGCGACGAGATTGCAGTGGGCGATGATTTGCTGCGACAGGTCGTTGAGCGTCTTGTTCGACGACACCGTGTGCTTCGAGGAGTAGAGGAACAGCATGGCCTTGATGCTGTCGCGGCCGAGGCGCGGCAGCGCCACCCGCAGATCGCTGATGTTCACGCCGCGGTTGTACGCCGCCGAATTGACCACTTTCAGAAACTCACCGGTCATCACGGGGCTTTTCTTGATCAACCCCGTCACCTCGTCGTAGCTGAAGTCGGGATTCGACATGATCCGCACGGTCTGCATGATGTGCTC
>CAYTFM010000178.1:0-11613 GCA_964436735.1 uncultured Victivallales bacterium
GACGCGCCTGGTGCTCGCCGGAGAGACAGTCTGGGGAACGGCGATTCCCGCTCCGGGCGGCGGCGGCCACACCGAGGGAGCCCACGCCCTGCTCGAGGAGGAGGGGGTGAGGCATGTGTACGACAACCGCCTGGCGATGCCCCATCGCTGGGACAAAGGATGGATGAAGCCGACACTGAAGGCGTTGATGGGGCTGGTGGATGACGCGCGCTGTACGTTAGGCGCATAAACGATACAATATCCTGGGGGAGATATGACAAAGAAACCAGTGGGGAAGCGTCTGCCACTTTCGCACCGCAGACCCGCCAGCGTGGACTCGTTCTGGTTTGGGGCGGCCTATTATCCGGAGCACTGGGATGCGGACACCCGCTCAGGCGACCCGGCCCTTATGAAAGCCGCGGGGTTCAACCTCGTCCGCATGGCGGAGTTCGCCTGGTGCCTTATGGAGCCCAAGGAGGGTGCCTATGACTTCTCGCTCTTCGACGAGACGATCAAGCGGCTTGCCGCGCATGGCGTCAGCACGATGCTCTGCACGCCGACCGCGGCTCCACCCCGCTGGCTCACATTGAAGCATCCCGAGATGCTGCGCGTCGACGGCAATGGCGTCACCCTGCGGCATGGCTCCCGCCAGCACTGCTGCCACAGCAGTCCCGTCTTTCGGAATTATTCGAAGAAGATCACGACGGCGATGGCCGAGCATTTCAAGGGCAACCCACACGTCAAAGGATGGCAGACCGACAACGAGCTTCACTGCCATTTCTCCGAATGCCATTGCCCGAACTGCCAGAAGGCCTTCAGGGAATTCCTGAAACGGAAATATGGCGGCGATGTCGAACGGTTGAACTGCGCCTGGGGGACAATCTTCTGGGGACAGACCTACGGCAGCTTCGCCGAGATCGAGACGCCGGTCGACTTCAAGCCCGCCTGCCAGAACCCCTCGCAGCGGCTTGACTACTGCCGGTTCCTGAGCGCCGCGGTGACCGCGTTCCAGCATGACCAGACCGCGATTCTGCGCGCCGCCCAACCGCAATGGTTCATCACCCACAACGGGCTGATGGGGCACATCGACTACCGCGGCGAGTTCACCAAAGATCTGGACTTTCTCGGCTACGACGTGTATCCCTTCTTCTGCCAAGATCATGCGCACCGTCCAGCCTGCCATGCGTTTGGGCTGGATTCCGTCAGGGCGTTGTCAGGGAATTTCATGGTGCCGGAACACCAGTCCGGAGCGGGGGGGCAGCCAAACTTTTTCCATGACGCACCCGAGCCCGGCGAGATCGCCCGGATGACGTACGCATCGATCGCGCGCGGCGCCGACAGCCTCATCTACTTCCGCTGGCGGACGTGCAGATTCGGCGCCGAGGAGTATTGGACCGGCATCATCGACCACGACAACATCCCTCGACGCCGCTATGACGAGGTCAAGACGATCGGCGGACAGCTCGCGAGGGTCGGCAGGACCGTTCTTGGCACACGCGTCTTCGTCGACTGCGCTATCGCCGGTGGCGACAACGACGCCTCGGAGGCTCATTGGATCTACCCGCTCGGGCTTCCCAATCAAACTCAGATGGCCGCCTCCGTCCATAAATGGTTGTACCTCAATGGCTACGCCGTCGGCCGCGTACATCCGGCTGACGATCTCTCCGGCTTGAAGCTGTATGTCATACCACATTGGGAGCTGTTCGACCCAGCCTGGGTGCCGGGGCTCGAGCGGTTCGTCAAAGCGGGTGGCACACTGATAATCGGCGCCAGGACGGCGACCCGCGACCTCAACAACCATGTCGTCTCCACCCCCCTTCCTGGCTGCCTCGCCGATTTGGCGGGCGTCGAGGTCGTCGAGTACGGGAAGAGGAACACTCCCGAGGGCAGGCCGCTGCGGCTCAAACTCGGCAAGGCGTCAGTCCCCGCGGACGTGTGGTACGAGGCGCTGAAGTTGCGCGGCGCGGCCACATCCGTCGCCACCTGGGAAGGACGCCATCTCGACGATGTTCCCGCCATTTCGCTCCGGCCTCTTGGGAAGGGCCGTGTGGTCTATGTTGGCGCCTACTTCGTGGATGCCCTATGCGATGTCCTTTTGCCATGGCTCGTGAAAAAGACGAACCTGGAAAAACTCCTCCCTGGCGCCCCGAAGGGGGTCGAGGTTGTCCTGCGCGAGGACGACGGCAGGAAAATATGGTTCTGCATCAACCAGAGTGACGCCCCGCAACGGGTGAAGGGGGCTCCCGCCGGCCGCGAACTGTTGACCGATCGGCCGTTCAAAGGCGGTACTCTCGCATTGCAAGGAAAAGCCGTGGCGATCATCGCAAACCATTCGTAACTTCCCGCGGGTATTTGAAAGGATCTTATCAATGAAAACAATCTCGATCGTCAACAGTGCATTATCGATGCGAATATTCAGGAATGGGGATCAGCTCTCCGCCGAAGTGCGGCACAGGAAGGGAAGCTGGACCTCGCCTCGCATACCTCTCATCGTAGTGGAGGTGTGCGATAGGATGCAGGAGCGGGTGGATGTCCTGACAAAATATAAGATCATGTGCGTCGAAAGCGACGAGCGGTCGTTCCATGTCTCCGTCCGCGATGAATTCCGCGGCGTGACCATCGGCCTCTGGCTGATCATGACGGAGGACGGCGAGCTTTCCATTCTCGTCCCCCCCGCCGAGGTGGAAGAGGCGAAGGACGACCTCTACCGCGTGTATGCCATCCGGGCGCTTCCCGGACTGATGGCGGCCGCTGGCGGCGGGAAACTGCTGTTGCCCATCAACACAGGCGTGCTCTGCTCCCCCGCCGGCAAACCCCGTCTGCGGGACCGCTTCCTGATTTATGGAGAGCAGGAGCGATGGGAGCTCATGCCGACGCTTCCCGTCTGCGCCACGCAGGGGCCGAAAGGCGGGCTGATGGCGGTGGCGACGCAAGGCGCCTGCGACATGTACTGCGACGTGGAGACCGACGGGGATGGAGGCGGCTCCGCCACCCTGTATCCCATGTTCCGCCGCAACTGGATCGACCCTGTGGATTGGAGCCAGCGGGAGGTGCGCGTAGCCCCGCTGGCGCCTGGCGACGACATGGTTATCCGCACCGCCAAACGTCTCCGCAAGCATGTCATGGCCGATCTTGGCAAGCCGACACTGCGGCAGCGGGCCGAGGAGTCGCCGCAGTGTGCCTACCAGCAGAAGGCCTACACCATGAAGATCTTCCATGGCATCCAGCAGCAGGGTATCATGATGTACGGCAACGAGAGTCGATCGAACGAGCTGTTGTTCAAGCGCACGTTGACCTTCGCCGACGCCGCCCGCAAATTCCACCAACTCAAAGCCGCCGGCGTCGACCGCGTCTACTTTCAAAGCGTGGGCTGGAATCCAAAGGGACATGACGGCGCGTGGCCGACCGACTTTCCCGTCGACCAACGCATCGGAGGAGAAGCTGGGCTCCGCTCGATGATCACGACCGCCAAAGAGCTGGGCTACCATATCACGACGCACCTCAACTGCGCGTCCTCGTTCTTCAAGTCGCCAGACTTCAACCCTAACCGCGTCGTTCATGATATATGGGGGCAACCGAAGGTCGTCGGCTTCTGGGGCGGCGGCGTCAAGGGGACCCACTGGGGTCTTTCATTCCCCGACGGCTGGCTCGAGCGGCGCATGAACGCCGTCAAGGCTTTGGGCTTCAACGGCATGCAATACCTTGACGGCATCGGCAATCCCTTGTACGTCAACTACCACTCGGTCCACCATGGACCGCGGCGCGATCATGCGGCGGGCATCAACCGCTACCTCGACACCGCCCGCTCCCTCTTCGGTGGAATCCAGACCGAGACCGGATATCTGTACTGCGCGCTGCACGCGGACGCCATCGCCTGCGGCGGCAGTCTGTGGCCTCTAACCCTCTGCAAAAGGGAATGGCCCATCACGGCGTTGCTGGACCAACGCGTCCCTGTGTGGCACTTGGCTCTCCATGATCTTATCACACACGAGAACCAGAAACTTGAGTGGCAAGACACCATGCGCGCCGTGCTGTTCGGCGAGGTGCCGCGTGACGAGTGGTCGGCGGAGCCAGGCGTCATGCCTCTGCTGGACGACAACCGCATCGCCAAGATCAAGGCGCGCTACGACCTGTGCTGCGTGCGCTTCGCGCACTTGGTGACGGAGGAGATGGCTGAGTGGAGTCTGTTGGCCGAGGGCGTCGAGCGGACCCGTTTCGCCGACGGCACCGAGGTGACGGCGGACTTCAAAGAGGGGCGGCTTGTCGTGAATAACCAGGTCGTGGCGCCTCCGGCGGCGTTGACGCCATGAGGCGAAACCTTAGGGATTCGGAACTTGCTAATATACCGTTTTGGCGGGAGCGCCATGGCCCCAGTGCGAGGAATGAGAATATTGAAATATTCGAGTGAGGAGCGACACAGCGGATGGAGCCATGGCGGCCCTCCTGCTGCCGGCGCTCAAGAACGCCAAGGAGCTGGCGGTCCAGAAGGACTGCCTCTCACGGCAGCGGCAGATCCTCATCGCCAGCAGCGTCTACACCAGTGACAACAACGGGTACCTGCCTCCAAACTGCCTTAACAACAATACGTATTGGGGGCAGATCATCATTAACAACGCATGGTCGGCTCCCGAGGAGGGAGGCATGGGGCTACTGCGGCGGCAAACCCCACAAGCTGGCGGGCGTGAACTTCGGCTTCTTCGATGGCCACGCCCAGTTCTACACGTTCAACTGGCTGCTGAGCAACTCCGGCGGCTCGTATTGGCCGAACTACTCCTCCAGCAGCGTGCCATGGTCGCTGACGAAGGACAAGTTCTGACCCGACACGAAACTAAAACGTTCAATATCCAACGTTCAATATCCAACGTTCAACTCTCATGGTTGAACTTGCGGCGTCGATGCCGCATGGCACCGGCGTTCTGCTTGGCAAGGAGTTGACAGTATGCCGATTCGCATTGTTCTCATATAGAAGGAGGTGACATGAGCGGAGCGATTCTGAAGTATGTCTGGTTGACGGCGGCCGCTGGGCTGCTTGTCATGGGAGCGGGCGCCGCCGGCGGCGAGAACGACGCCGAATGGGAGAAGCGTGCCGGCGTCGCCGTCGGTGTCCAGCGCGCGAGGTCGTCGGTCAACCCCAAGGACGTTCCGGGGCTGACGCTCTGGTTGGACGCCGCCAAGGGTGCCGCCGCCGACGCGGACCGCAGGATCGCCGGCTGGGCCGACCAGAGCGGCAAGGGCAACGACCTCGCGCAGCCCAACGCCGCGAAGGCCCCGTCCGTGTCTCCCAACGCCATCAACGGGTTTCCCGTCGTCACGTTCGAGGGCGAGGAGAAGGCCGGACGTTTCATCAAACGCGACTCCTTTGCTCTTCCCGGTGGCGCTGCCACGTTGGTTGTCGTGTGCCGCCACACGGCGGAAAAGTCGTGGGAGTCGATGCTCTCATATGGCAACTGGTCGATGGAGATGAAGGGGCTCCGTTCGCTCGCGCGGCCGAAGGCGGGAGAGGGATGGGAGAAGCGGGCCGAGGTCTACGCCTCAACGGGTGGAATCCTGGGGAAGGGGTTCGTCATCCTGTCGGCGACCATCGACGGCGGCAAGCCCCAGATGGAGCTGTTCGTCAACGGCGCGAAGGCGGGGAGTGGTGGCAAGCCGTTCTCCATCCCGGCGTCGGGCCAGCTCGTCGTCGGTTCGCCGCAGGCCTGCTTCAACGGGGAGATCGCCGAACTGCTGCTGTTCGACCGGGTCGTGGCACCCGCCGAGCTCGCCGGCGTTGAGGAGTATCTGAAGTCCAAATACGGCCTCGCCGGCGTCTCGCGGGTGAACCCGCTGGCGTCGATGTTGCCCTTCGCCTACTATCCCGGGCGCAGGCAGTTGGAGGCGGCCTTCGACCTCAGAGCATTCCTCGAGAAGGCCAAGAAGGATCCGCCGAAGGAGAAGGTCAAAGAGGCGGAGGTCGCGGTCTACGCGTTGAAAGGCGACAAGGCTCTGGCCAAGGACAAGATCCCGCTTGACGGACAAGGCCGCGGTCAGGCTCTTTTCGACATTCCTGATCTACCGGACGGCGAGTACCGTGTCGAATTCAAGGTTGGCGGCATCGTTGTTCCGGCCGACAAGACCTTCACCCGCAAGAAGTTCGAATTCGAGGGCTGCCAATATGGCAAGGAGCGCAAGGTCTACCCGCCGTTCACGCCGGTCGAGGTGAAGGGGAACCAGGTCAGCGTGGTCGACCGGACGTACACGATGAACGCCTTCGGGACGTTCGACAAGATCATGTCGCGGGGGAGGGACGTGATCGCGACTCCGATCCGACTGCGCGCCGAGACCGCGAAGGGGGAAGTCGAATGGAAACCGGGAAAAGTGGTCGGCAAAGTCGAGCATCCCGATCTGGCGGTGTTTGAAGGAAGCGCAGTCTCGGTGCTGGGGACGCTGGCAAGCAGGACGTCGGTCGAGGAGGACGGCTGCGCCAAGGTCGAGTGGACGCTCGAGCCGGCGAAGGACGCTCCGGAGATCACACGGCTGTGGCTGGAAGTCGTCTGGGCCGACACGCAGGCGGCGCAGTTCCATTACGTGGGCAACGACTCGATGCGGCACAACTACGCCGGAAACACGCCGCGCGGCGGCAAGATCGTCTGGGAGCTGGACCAGGGCTGGGTCCCCTGCGCATGGCATGCCGAGCCGGGGCCCGAAGACGGCGAGATATGGAACGCCTTTGACATCCGGCACTGGACCAAGGGCAGCAAGGACAACTTTTGTCCGTACGTCTGGCTCGGCGCGGAGGACCGCGGGCTGTGCTGGTTCGCCGGCGATCTGCGCGAGGGGGCGTTGAGCCCGGAGCGGCCGACGCAGACGCTGGCGCGGGAGAAGGGAAACGTGGTGTTGCGGGTCGATCTGGTGAATGTGCCGCTGCTCCTCGACGCCCCGCGGCGCTTCGAGTTCGGCCTGCAGGCCAGCCCCGCCAAGCCGATGCCGCCCGACTGGCGGCGGCGGCCCGTCAACGGCGGCGGCGGATGCTGCGTCGTCTGCTGGGGCGGCTACTACTGCAACGACAAGTATCCCGACAACCGCGACTTCTCGATCGTGGACAAGATCCTCGAGGAGCGCAAGACCGGCAAGGTCGACGAGGCGTGGTGGAAGGAGAAGGACGCCGCCCGCGTCTTCAAGCCGCTCAAGGTCTTGGAGTCGGAGGAGTGGCTCAAGGCGATGAACTGGTTCCGCCCGCCGTGGATCAAGGTCGCCTACATCGAGGAGCATGTCTTTCATCCGAGGACGGAGGAATACGCCGTCTTCCGCGACGAGTGGTCCTGCGACGACTTCGAGCGCTACGCCCACTTCAACTGGCCTCCCCAGGGCGACGCCTTCTGGCTGGACAAGCCGACCAAGGAGCAGCCGTCCACCGTCTGGAGCACCGGCAACGCCAAGCCGGTGGCGCCAAGCGTCGTCGACTTCTGCGTCTTCTATGCCAATGAGTGGCTCCGGCGCGGCATCAACGTCTATTTCGACAATATGATGCCCTACCAGCTGCGAGCGGCGCACCTGTCGGACGGCCACGCCGGGCCGCGGAGCATGATCTGGGAGCAGCGCGCCTACTACAAGCGCGTTTGGAAGCGGGCGCAGGAGCTGTACGCCAGCGGCGTGGTCGCGGAGCCTGTGGAGTTCATCGGCCACGTCACGAACACCCAGACGATCCCGATGAACGCATGGCTCACCGCCACGCTCGACCTCGAGCAGCCCTACCGCTCCGATCCGAAGCGGAAGAACCAGTTCAAAGGGCAGGAGGGCTGGATGTCGGACGGCGACGCCTACCGCCTGCCGTTCCCTCCCGACTACACGCGGACGATGACCCTCTCCCGCGTCGTCGGCGCCATTCCGCACGCCATGTTCCCCCTGCGCAACACCGGCGACTACCGTGGCAAGATCGACAAGTGGCCCGATCATGTCTGCCTCTCCGACTGGGGCATGTACCGCGTCCATGAGATCCGCGGCGGCGGCCAGGGCGGCACCGGACGCCTCGTGCAGATGTACCACACCGTTTGGCAGGCGTACGGCTACGGCGCGCCGGATGTGGAGGTCCTCAACTACTGGGCCGACGAGCCCGCCATCCGCTGCGCCAACGACGCGGTCAAGTGGATCATGCTGCGCCGGAAGGGCGCGCCGCACGCGCTGCTGCTGCTGCAGAGCTACGGGGAGAAGTCCGAGACGGCTCCGTTGGCCTTCCCGAAGACGGCCGCGCTGCTGGACATCGAAAGCCGCGAGACGCTCTCCACCGACGCCTCGGGCGCGCTCGCGGTGGCGATGCCCGAGGACTATGGCACGCGGATGTTCTACGTGGCCGACGCCGCCGCGGAGTTGCCGCCCGCCTTGAAGCCAGGGCCGGATGTCATGTTCGCCGCCGACTTCGACACGGGACTGCGTCCCGATATGACCTACTCGGAGATGTGGGTCTGGAATCAGAAGGACACTCCCGTCAGGATCGCCCCCGACTCGAAGAACCCGCGCAATCTGCTGCTGCAGCTTTTTCCCGCTCATCCCGCGCGGCAGAACGTGCCGCTGTCTCTGCCGGATGACGTTCAGAAGGATGGACGCTACGAGTTGTCGCTCAAATTCCGCATCCCGGAGACGCCGAAGGAGACCGGGCGGCAGCCGTTGCTGGGCATCCACTATCACAGCCCCAAGGGAATGGAAGGCTGCTCCTTCGAGGTCCACCTCGACGCGCCGAAGGACGGCGCCGCTTCGTTCCTCGTCACGCCGATCAAGGCCGCCGTCGACGGCAAAGGCGTCGAGGTGCGTAAGGGCACGGCCGACCTGACTGCCGCGCCGGCCACCCCGGCGGATCTCGAGTGGCATGCGCTGCGTCTGCGGGTCGACGGCACGAGCTCCGCCGTCTCCATCGACGGGAAGCTGGCCGCCGATGGCGGCCACGAGGCGCTGACCGCCGGACGGCTCCTGCTGAGCTCCGCCGGGAGCCACAAGGGAGGCCTCGTCCCTTGCGTCGAAATTGACGACGTGACAGTCAAGAAGCTGGAATAGCGGGGCGCGCACGATTGAAGATGAAGGGGCGGGAGAGGCGCGCCTCCGCCTCGCCCTTTTTACATTTTCCCGCTTGACAGCCCGCCGTTTCAGTGGTATAATAAAAGAACACAGAAAGATAATACGTGATTTAATACAGCATAGATGAAGGGAGGCAGGGATGGAGAGTCGCCGCCGTGATCTGAGTCGCTTCACCTTGATCGAGTTGCTGGTGGTGATTGCGATCATCGCGATTCTGGCGGCGCTGCTGCTGCCGGCGCTGAACCAGGCGCGGGAGACCGCCCGCCAGGCGCTGTGCGTCAACCAGCTCAAGCAGTTCGGTGTGGCGATGAACAGCTATTCGGTGGACTACAACAGCTGGATTCCGTCCTGCTACATGCCCGGCGCGGACTGGCATCAACTGTTTTGGGAGTATGTCGGACGGCGCGGCACGATGTATGTCTGTCCCGCGTCGCCCGGAGCGAAGGGGAATATCTCGCACCTCGACAGCTACACCGATCCGTACACGGACACCAAGGGATCGCCGGCGGGAACGTTCGGGGCCAAGATCTACTGGGTACAGAGCATCGGCATCAACATGGGCAAGTGGTCGAAAGCGTTTCACAACACGCCCAGCCAGCTGACATCGCTGACGGTCCCCTCGCGGCTGATCTATCTGGCCGACGCTTCAGCCCAGAAAGACACCCCGTCCAATCCCTCGGGGGGGATGCCGTTCTGGAACAACGTCTGGCCGGAGATCAACAATGCCGGCACCAACAGCCTTTCGCTCAGCCCCCGGCACCGCGGCAACATCGACATCCTCTTTTGCGATGGGCACGCCTCACCACATCCGGCGGGGGAGGTGCGCGTCTGGTGCAACGACGACACGGTGGTGAAGGACTACTTCATGGCCGACCGGTTTAAATAGCACCTGCCGGAATCGCGCCCGGCGCCCACGGGGTTTTAGAGTGGACTCATGAGTACGGGCATATCACAAACGCACACGTTCCCGTAAGCCGAATAGCCAACGGGGACGTGAACGAGTGGAGTGGAGTAGAGGGGAGGGGAAATGAACCGAAGAGGCATAGGGCACAGTCGCTTCACCTTGATCGAGCTGCTGGTGGTGATCGCGATCATCGCGATCCTGGCCTCTCTGCTGCTGCCGGCGTTGAAGAAGGCGCGGGAGACGGCCGTCCGGGCGGTCTGCCTCTCCAACCTCAAGCAGATCCACCTGGCGTCCAACGGGTACATGGATGACTTCAACGATTGGTTTTACCCATATAATAAATGGAGTTTTGGCTATGGGGGAAGTGGTCAGGAGTTGAACAAGATTGGGAGCATGACTGAGCCCTATGGCATTGGGATCTTGGCAAGCATGAGCTATATCAACGGCGTAAAAGCCTTCTACTGCCCCTCGAACCAGCATCCACATGTGGCATGGCAGCCTGACCCCGACGTTGCGGGAAAATATTTCAACACGCCAGGATGGTGCGTATGCTGCGACTACTCCATCAACAGTAATCAGATCATTGGCCCCAACTATCCTGCCAACGCGCAGTTCGCTGGCTACCGCGACCCTGCTTCGGGCACCTGGATCGTTCCTGGCTGGAGCCGCCGAAGATGGCCCTCGCAGCTTCCTTTTCTGGCTGACATGTTTTGCACGAGTACTGGCGGCGCCCCCGCGGGAGTGGTCTTTCGTCCGCATTCGTTTCTGGGGTGGCAGGTTGTCTACAACGATGGCTCGGCGAAATATCTGTCGTTGGTGGGCCTGGATCCCGGATTGTGGGTGGAGGGTAACCGCTGGATTCCCTCGGGCGTGACCTATCAGGTGTTCCAGTTCGCGTTCGACAACCATTAAGATGCGATACGCAACAGATGAAATGGGAGGAGCGATGCGGAAGCACAGAGTCGTGGTGGCGGTGGCGTTTTTGTTCTGCGCCGGAATGGCGGGGCGGTGCGAGGACGCGCCGAATTCGTTGCCGGCGGGAATGCCTGCCGATGTCCGCCTGAACGTTGACAAACTGCGGAGCGAGTCGGCCGAGGAGCGGATGCGCGCCGCCTACGCCCTTGGCGACCTGCGGGCGGCCGAGGCGGTCCCCGCGCTGGCCGCGCTGTTGGGCGACCACGGGCCGACGCATCAGCGGAAGATGCATGTCTGGCAGCCGCCGGACGTGTACTGGGGACTGTCCATTTCCTCTCCCGGACGCGAGGCGGCGAAGGCTCTCGTGAAGATCGGGGCGCCGTCCGTCGAGCCATTGCTCGCCGTCCTGAGAGACCCTAAGCATCCCGGGCTCGGCAATGCCATCTGGGCGCTTGGCGAGCTTCGCGAGCCCCGGGCGGCCGACTTCCTACTCGGCCGCAAAGGGGATTGCGAGTCGATCGTCGCGCTCGGCAAGCTCCGCGAGCCGCGGGCCGCCACCGACATTGTCAACGTACTCGACAATCCGTGGATCCAATTCGAGGCCCGCGGCGCGCTGGCGTCGATCGGCGCGCCGTCCGTCGAGCCGCTGACCGCCGCCCTGAAGAACAAGGAGCTCAAAGGTCCGAAGAGCTCGATCAGAGTGGCGGCAGCCGAGGTCCTCGGCCAGATGGAGGCCCGCGGATCTCTTGCCGCGTTGATCGATGCCGCCG
>CAYTFM010000178.1:11623-18209 GCA_964436735.1 uncultured Victivallales bacterium
GCAGAAACTCGAAGTCAAGACGGTCGATTGGGACGATGCCGCCGCCGAGAAGGACAATCCGGAACTGCGCTACCGCTGCGTCGAGGCGGTCGGCGTCTTGGCGGGGAAGGATGACGCCTCGGCGATCGGATTGTTGCGCGGCGCGCTCACGGACACCGACTGGCGGACGCGAGAGACCGCCGCCGCGGCGCTTGGCCGTCTTGGCTGCGCCGCCGCGGCGCCCGAACTGCGCGTGTTGCTGGGCGACCCCGACGTCACGGTCAGAGGGCGCGCCGCGCGGGCGCTGGGGCAGCTGGGAGACAAGGCGGCGGTGGACGCGCTGCTCACGATGCTTGGCGATAAAAAGTTGTTCCCGCGGCGGTGCGCCGTGGTGGCGCTGGCGGCGGTGAAGGAGCCGAAGACGGTCGAGCCGCTGGCCGCGCTGACGAAGAACGGCGATCCGCACTTGCGTCGGGACGCCGTCAAGGCGATCGGAGAGATCGGCGCGGCCGCTGGCGTCGCGCCTGCGCTGGCTCTGCTTTCGGACAAGGACGAGGTGCTGCGGAAACTGGCCGCCGCCGCTTTGGGAAAGATCGGCGAACCCTCGGCGGAACCGTTGGCCGAGGCGATGAAAGGCGCCAAGGACGGTCCCGACGTCGATCTGTTTTTCCCGGCGGCGAAGGAGGCGGCCATCGCGGTCGGCGCGCCCGCCGTGGCGTCGATGGTGAAACTGCTCGCCTGCGGCAACTGGCGCGCCGAGTGCGTTTCCGGCGATGTGTTGCGCGGGTTGGGCGAGCCGGGCGCGCAGGCGCTGCTGGCCGCCGCGAGGGCGGGGAAGTTCCGCGCCGTCAATCCGTTGAGCCAGATCGACAAGGATCCCCGCGTGGTCGACGCCCTGCGCGAGCTGCTGTCCTCCTCGGACGACGGCGTCCGCAAGGCGGCGGCGGAGGGGCTTGGCAGATTGAAGCCGCGGCAGGCGGCGGTGTTCGACGCCCTCGTCGGGGCGCTTGGCGACAAGAACGGCGAGGTCAAGGGCAAGGCCGAGTGGGCATTGGGCGAGACGACCCGGCAGTACCTCGGCAAGGACGCCGCGAAATGGCGCGAGTGGTGGCAGGCGAACGGAGCCAAATTCCTGGAGGGCAAATAATGCGCGCGTTACTTCTTAGGTCGATCGCCTTGTCGATGGTGGTGGCGTCCGCGGCTCGCGCGGCGGATGTGGTGGAGTCGTTCACCCATAAGGGGGAGGGGGTGGAGTACACGCTGACGGCGGACGGCATCTCCTCCATCAAGGTGAAAGGACGCGAGGTGGCGAAGGGAGGATTCTTCCTGCGTCACGACTTGGGGCAGCTGTTCCCCAGCGCGGCGACGAAGGTCAAGATCGAAGCGGCTGGCGTGAAGGAACTGCGCAAGCTTGGCGAGCGGGAGGCGGAGCTGCGGCACGTCCATGGCGAAGTCTCGGTCACCTACCGATATTCCTTCGCCGGCGAGGACGTCAACATCCACGCCCGGGTCGAGAACGGCAATCTCTCGGAAGAGATTCCGGTCGTCGGTTTCCAAGGGCCGCGCTTCGAGTTCTCCCAGCAGCCCAAGGGACGGCTGTTCTCGCACGACCGCGGCTATATCAATCATCCGCCGCATGGCGGCTTGACGGCCTTCTCGCATCCCGGCTACTGGAACCGCATGGGCGGGGCGTGGCGCGCCGACGCCGATTACGGCTACGGCCTCAGTCCGCTCGACTCGGGGCTGTCGCGCACGCTGTTCATCGGCGACAACTACCGTCCAGAGCTGGGCAAAGATGGCGACGTCTGGCGGCAAGGGTTCGTCTACATCACCCCGAGCGCGGTGCCCGCCAACGGGGCGCGCGGCTACGCCATGACGCTGCGCGTCAGCGCCAATCCCGACCGCTGGCATCTGCTGGAGCCGTACAAGGCACACTTCGCTCGTTCCTTTGGCGAGTGCCGCTACAAGGCCGACCAGCGGGTGTTCGCCCAGTACGGCGGCGGCGACCACTATCACGCCATGCCCGACAATCCCTACGGCTTCAACGGTCCGAGCCGCCGTGTCGATCTGCCGGGCGGCGCGAAGCTTTTCTGCGACTGGCTCATCCCCGGCTTGAAGGCCGCCAACGCCCAGGGCTTCCTCGCGTGGGCGATCCAGGGATGGGACGCGCGGGAGGCGATGTACCGCACCGACTTCCATATCTTCCCTCCCGCCATCAAGGCGAACCTCCCCTACATCCGCGAGCGCTTCGAGGCCGCCGGACTGCGCATGGGGCTCTGCACCCGCCCCGGCGAGCTCACCATCCGCCACGACGACCGCCACGACGTCACGGTGCGCATCAACGCCGACGACCAATGGCAGCTCGAACTGCTCTGGAACCAATACCGGCAGGCGATCGAGATGGGATTCTCCGCCTTCTACCTCGACACCTTCGGCAACACCCCGGAGGATATCAAAATCATGCGCTACCTCCGCGAGCGGATGGGGCCCGACATCCAGACCTTCGTCGAGCACCAGTGTGACGTCATGATGCTCTATTCCGGCGCCTACAAGGAGATCAGCTACGACAAGAAGTCGGGCCGCTACCACGCCGATGAGGAGAACTGGGAGTACTATCGCTGGCTCGTGCCGGGCACGCAGTGCGTGACGGCGAGCCGGGTGGAGGAGAAGGATCTGCCTCCCGACGCCGAGAAGCCGTTCTCCTATCTCTTCCGCAACCACATGACCCCCATGGCCGCCGACTATCTCGTCGGCGTCCAGGCCGCCGAGCTCAAGACGTTGACCGACAAGTATATCGACGACGATGGGCAATGGCGGAAGTGAGTTGAGCGGTCAGCGTTGGTTGTTGAATTCTTGAATGTCATTACATAGGAGGCGAGGCTATGCGTGTGAAGTCAGCGGTCCGTTGGGCCACCGCGGTGGCGGCAGTCTTGTTCCTCGGCGCGCCAGCGTGGTCGGGGTGGGAGGCGCCGCTGCCGAAGGGGCGGGACACGCTGATTCACATCCCACGGATCGCCACGCCACCAGTGATCGATGGCGCGATCGACGAGGCGGAGTGGCGCGGCGCGGCGGCGGTGAGCGGCATCGGCGGTTGCACGGACAACCAGCTCTACGCCCGGCCGACGACCTTCTTCCTCGCCTGGGATCCCGAGCATCTGTACATGGCGATCCGCGTCTGGGTGCGCCCCGGCTACAAGCCCGCCGTCTCCGGGCGCCTGCCGCACTCCGCGCCCGTGTTCGACGACTGCGCCGAGTTCAACTGGCAGCCGATGGGCAAAAACGTCGCACCCGGCCGCACCAGCAGTTCCTATAAATTTCTCATCAACGCCATCGGCGTCGACGGCGATTTCCAGCGCGTGGCGGTCGGACAGCAGTTCAAAAACTGGAATCCAGAGTTCAAGACCGCCGCGCGGCTGACGGCTCCGGGAACCGCCCCGCTCGGTGGCCGTTGGCTCGAGATCGAGTTCGCCAGCACGGCCAAGGACTTCGAGCTGACCGGGCCACATCAGGCGGGTGATGCCTGGCGCATGCTACTCGGCTTCAACCACATGTACATCGACTGGTCGCAGGGACGCGTTCCGAGCACCAGCAGCTATTTCGACGCCGGGGGGTTCCCCGTCTGCGTGCTTGTCGAGAACGAGCCGGTCGTGCAGGAGCTGATGGAGACGCTGCCGGGGCCCATGGACGGCGTGGCGGCCGTCGCGTTCAAGTTCTTCAATCCGACCGGCCAGAAGGTCAAGGTGACGGCGCAGGCGCGGTACAGCGAGTTCGCCAAAGCCGCCAAGGACGCCCCCGAGGAGGAGTCCGAGCTGCTGAAGAAGGAGCAGTCGGTCGAGATCGAGCCGGGAAAGACGGCGGAGATCGTCGTCAATGAGAAATATCCGCGGGAGCGCGCCAAGACCAAAGGTGGAATCTTCTATCAGGTCACCCAGGGGGAGCGCGAGCTGTTCCGCTACTTCATCTACATGCCGGCGGAGTATCCGAAGAACGTCTTCGAGCCATTCCCCCCTTCTCCCAAGGCGTTCCCGGTCAACGGCAGCTTCAATCCCGTCAAGAACACCTTCTGGCTGACCGCCGACGCCTACTATCTTGACAATCCCGACAGCGCGAAGCGGGTGCGCTACCGTGTGATGCGCGAAGGTGATGGCGCACCGTTGCTCGAAGGCGTGATTGAGCAGCCGATGACCAATTTTTTCCGTCGGCTGCTGAAGCTGCCTGCCGACCTCGCGCCCGGCGAGTACGTCGTCGAGACCTTCATGGGACTGGTCGACGGCAAGGAGATGGGGGCGGAGCGCGCCGCCTTCAAGAAGCTCGACGAGGGCAAGGAGTTCGCCGACTGGTGGAACACCAAGCTCGGCGATATTGAGCGCGTCATCTATCCTTTCACGGCGATCACCCGGCAAGGAGCGGCGGTGTCTCCGACGGGACGCACCTACCGCCTTGACTCCCTCGGACTGCCTGCCGAGATCGTCTCGAACGGACAGCCCGTATCGTCAGGCGCCGCGAGGATCGTCGTCGTCAAGGATGGCAAAGAGGTCGCCGTGCCGCTGTCGGGCGCGCCGACCTTCACCGAGACGACCGCGTGGCGCGTCGCCTTCACCGGCGAGGCCAAGGGCGCCGGACTGGCATTCGGCGTCAAGGGGTGGATCGAGCAGGACGGGTTGTGCCAGCTTGAGCTGACGTACGGGCCCGACGGCGCGGCGCCGGCGAGGATCGACGCCCTGCGGATCGAGTTCCCGATCTCCGGCGAGCAGGGAGAATGCCTGCTCTGCCTCGGCACCGGCGGCAACTACGCCTCGCGCACCACCACGATCATCCCCAAGGACAACAAACAGGGGCGCCTCTGGTCGACGCTCGACACCGGCCGCAACGGCTCCGCGATGGTCGTCGGCTCCTTCTATCCCTGCGTCTGGATCGGCAACGAGCGCCGCGGCCTCCTATGGCACGCCGACAACGACAAGGGGTGGATCCAGAACGACGAGGTTCCCGCCCATGAACTGCTGCGCCAGGGGAACGAGTTGACCCTGCGCAACAACATCGTCGGCACTCCCAGCGAGCTGTCGACCCCGCGGTCGGTCGTCTTCACCTACATGGCCTCCCCCTTCCGCCCGATGGTGAAAGGCTGGCGCGCCGCGCTCTATTCCGAGGATGGCACGTTCGAGGGCACCAACAAGAAGCGCGTCGACCCAAAGACCGGCGAGAAGGTCGACGGCTGGGCGTGGCTCACGCCGCCGTCGCGCGACCCGTCCGAGTGGAGCGCGCTCTGGGCCGAGTACAAGAAGATCGCCGACGCCCGCTGCCACGAGATCCAGCCGTTCAACCCGTCGCTGGCCCGCAACAAGTACGGCTCGACCGTGCACACCTCGCTGCCGCTGATGGGGTACGATTGGAAGAGCCCCGACAAGCGCGTCACCGACTACTTCACCGCCGACTGGGAGGGCGACACGTGGAACAAGACCGAGCAGGACTACTTCCTCTGGATCGCCAACCGGGCGTTCGGGGAAGGGGGGCTGCGCACCATCTATTGGGACATCTTCTTCAACTCGCTGCACAGCTCGCTCCAGGCTGGCATGTCGTACGAGCTGCCCGACGGCCGCATCCAGCCCGGCTTCAACGGCCTCAACATCCGCCGCTTCATGATGCGCATGTACGCCCTCATGGGCGACCACAAGCTCACCCCGGGCTCGCAGGTCTCCCACGCCACCAACGACTACTGCCTCGTCGCCAGCGGTTGGATGGACGCCATCCTCGACGGCGAGTACCACTCGATCACCGACGACTCGGGGATGGACTGGGTGGACGGCTATCCGGTCGAGCGCATGCGGGCGATGTCCGTCTCGGGGCAGTTCGGCAGCCAGATCAGCTGGATGAACCTGATCTCCATCAAGGATCCGCGCAAGCTGGCCGACGCCCGGCGCGGCTTCGCCGACTATCCGTTCCTCTTCGACTCGTGGAAGAATCCCAGCTCCTCGTCCGACATCCCGCGGGCGGCGCTCGACTGGGGGCTCAACGACGAGCGCGTCGTCTACGTCCCGTTCTGGCGCAACGGCGCGCTCATGACGGTCGACGACAAGGACATCCTGGTCTCCGTATGGCTTCTGCCGAAACGCGCGATCCTCTGCGTGTTCAACAACAATCGGACCGCCACCAAGGAGGCGCGGCTCAAACTGGACGTGAAGGCCCTCGGACTCTCCGTCAAGGAGCCGTGGCAGGAGGGGCTCGCCGCCCGCGCCCTTCTCGGCAACGCCGGAGAGCTCACCTCCGACGGCGTCCTGCGCGTCCCCGAGTTGCTGCCGCACACCTGCGCCGTGATCGGGCTGCGCGCCACGGAGCGCGGGAACGAGCGCCTGCTGCCTGGTCTGGTCGACCAGGCGCAGATGGCGAATCCAAGCGTGGATGTCAAGGAGGTCATTGTTCCCTCGGCCGTCCTCGACTGGGGCATGGCCGACGCTCCCGCGCAGTACGTCCCCGCTGGGAAGGCGAAGGAGGTCTCCTGCGCCGACCAGGATATCAAAGTCGCTATGTGGCGTCTGCCGGACCGCGTGCTGCTCTCGGTGGTCGCCGTAGCATTAAAAAAAAAAAAGGACGCCGTGGTGGAGATCGATCT
>CAYTFM010000179.1:0-18201 GCA_964436735.1 uncultured Victivallales bacterium
GCTCGACGCCGCCTTCGGACGGGCGGCTTGACGCCCGCCCTCATGGCCGGTCGAGTCCGGCCATCAAAAGCGGTGTCGCGTTCCACTTGCCACCGCGCTCCAAAGCCGCTGTGCGGCGCAAGAAGAATCAACGACGGCCCCTTGTGCCTTGAAGATGAAGCGGTTAAACAGCCGATGAGCAGTGATTAACGCGGTTGCGTGAGCGTCTTGATTTTCCCTGCCGCCTTAGCGCGCGTCGAGAAGTCTTTCAATGCTTTCGGGCTGTCGCCTTTGACGCCGCCGACGAGCATGGCGGGCTCGGGACCTACGTAGGATGCGCCAGGCTCAAGCTTTTGTTCCACTTTCAGCCGTGCGTCACTGTGGAAGCCGCCGCCGGCGTCCTTCCAGAAATTGATGGAGAACAGCCCCGACGGATCGGCGACGCCGTACAGCATTCCAGTCTTGGCGTCCTTCCAGCACGACTGTCCGGCGGCCTCCACGTCATCCTTGCCCGACTCCCGCGGCGGCGTGTAGTGGAAGCTGTTCACCAGCGTCCACGGACGGTTGTCGCTGTTCGCGACGGACAGCAGTCGTCCGCTGAACCATGGCTGTCCTTGATGAATTTCCGCGCGGAAGGTGACGTTGAAGAATGGCGGAGTCTCAGTTTGTTTCTCGTAGGTGCCGTCCTTGCCGACGGCCGTCAGTAATTTTCCGTCGCCCGCGGCGCGGCTGAGGACGACGTCGACGACAAGCCGCACCGGTCCCTCGTGGAAGACCGTCGATTCGGAGACGTTCGGAGCGGTCCACATGTTTTGCCCGCGGTGCTGCTGAAGCAGCGGATAGTACTGGCCGAGCTCGACGCCGTCGAGGAAGATCTGGTCGAACAGTTTACCGTCGCCCGCATGGATCAGTTTGAGGCGACTGTTGTCGATGGTGAATTTCTTTCCGTCTTTTATCACGGTCACGGATTGAGCGGATGGAACTCGCTTTGTTTCGGCGAGCCCGACGGCGATCGTGGCGACACCGTAGGCGGGAAGTGTCGGTCCGCGGATCGCAAGCTCAGCCCCTTCCGGCAGCATGTCGATTTGGCAGTTCAGGGGGTGCGGGGTTTCCTGGGTGACATCGAACGCGACGACGTAGTTTGCCTCTTTGTTCCAGTCGACACCTGACGGCAACTCTTTGCCTTTTAGTACGATGCAGACGGCTTCCGCTTCGCCTTCCGAGGGATTGGCGACACCCGTGACGAGGAGCGGCCGCACTCCCGCGGGGAACACGACTTTCTCTGGATCCGAGAGGAAGAAGCGTTCGGCGGTGTTGTCCGATAACGATGTCTCGCTTGGATCAGCCGAGACGACAGCGAGGCGCAGATAGTGCGCGCCGGGTGTGAGGAGGGGAAGGCACGGGGTGATTTCCGATGTGTCGCCAGGCTCGAGGTCGATCGTTTCGACCTCTTGGTCCCCGTCGGTCCAGAAGGTGATGTTGGCCGTGCCGTTCTTGTGTCCTGAGTTCCTGACGATGAAGGCCTTGCGCTGCGCTGGTGTTTCCGCACCGAGGCGGGCGAGCCAGCGCAGTTGGTCGATCACCGGCGTGTTGGACTCCGCGGGGGTTTCGATGACGAACTCCGCCGTGTCGCCGGCGTGGATGGCGCAGGCTTTCGGATTCAAGGTGGCGGCGGCCGTCGTGAGCAGTTCGTACGGCTCGTCCTTCTCGTTGATCAACCCGTAGTTGCTGTCTTCAGGGAACGCCTTGGAGATGCCGAGGGCGGGCTCGTCGACCCACATGAAATAATCGGAACCGACCATGTCGGGGTGGGCGAACAGCATCTTCTGGTAGACGCTGAAGGCGAGGGCGCGCTCGGTTTGCGTGTCAACGCGCTGTCCGGCTCCGTTTTTGCAGGGCAACCCGCTGTCATATGCCGGGAACGACCACTCCGTGACCATCAACGGTTTGCCGCCGGCGGCTTCGCTTATGAGGGAGAAGCGTTTCGGCAACGGCATTGTCTCGTCGGCGGTCTCGAGTGTGTCGAAGTTGACGGTGCCGTAGACGTTGAGCGTGACGATGTCGCTGTGGGTTCCGCAGGCCTCATAGGCGTGAGAATAGGCGGGGTTGGACGGTCCGGCGAACCGGCAGCCGAGGATCATGTGGTTCGGATCGACTTTGCGGACCGCCGCGGTGATGGAGTTGAAATACCGCTCGGCGATGAGGCGGACGAACGTGACCTTGTCGGCCGTGAGGCGCTCCCCTTCTGTTCCCTCGAATTTCGTGGCGTTTTTCAAGCCGTCGAAGGAGGCGTAGTTCGTCCCCCAGGCTTTGTTCAACTCCTCGATCGACTCGTATCGCTCCTTCAGCCAATCGGCGAGGACGATCTTCGCCGAATGCGTG
Source organism: uncultured Victivallales bacterium (assembly GCA_964436735.1). Taxonomy (GTDB): domain Bacteria; phylum Verrucomicrobiota; class Lentisphaeria; order Victivallales; family GWF2-38-69; genus CAYTFM01. The sequence goes on from CAYTFM010000179.1 coordinate 2,362, forward strand.
GCGGGTTTGGACATGACGCTGTCGGCGAGTCCCGTCCCGTCCGATTGCCACTCGCCCCACCACTTGACCTCGTTGTCGAGGAAATAGCCGAAGAGCCAGGGGTCGGCGGCGTTGCCGGCGCAGACCTCCTCCGCCCGCGCCTCGCAGAACTCCCGCCACAGCGGATGGAACACGTTCGGGAAGAGGGAGCAGGGCACCGGACTGCCGTTCTCCGGCCAGCAGATGCGGAAGTCATCGCCGAACGAGCAGAACTGATCGCTGAAGGCCACGAACCGCGTGTGCGGCGTGCCCTTGTGAAACAGTGACGGCGCGCACCCCGCGCCCAACAGGTTGAACCCCCACTGCCTCAGACGCGCGAGCGCGGAATCCGCCCAGGCCGTCTCGTTTTTGTACTTCTCCAAGGTGAACTTGTGATGCGGAGTGGAGTTGAGTGCTTCGCACCAGTGTCCGCGGAAGGTGACGTGGTCGGTGCCGACCGCGTAGTACGCCGCGCCGTTCGGATCGATAATCCACCATTTCCCACCCCGCCGCTCGGTGTGGAAAAAGCCCGTCGCCTTGCCTGACGTCTCGCGGGAGCCGTTGACGTTGTACGGGGGAAACGCCGCCGCTTTTGGAGGCTCGGGCGAGGGAGCCGATTTGGCGACGTCGACGGCGATGTCTCGGAATCCCGCCTTGAGTGCCACGCAATGCAGAGCGGGGATACCACTTGTCACCGCCGGGCCGGCGCCGAACTGGTAGCCGCCGCGCCAGCGGACTGTCCCGTTCCGCTCCATGACTGTCCCCGTTATCTCCCTCTCCGTCAATTCAATGCGGAGTTTGTAGGGCTTTCCAAACTCCCACGTGAACGGAGGCAGTGGATCGAGTTGACGGGGAGCGAGCTTGTCCTGTCCCTGGGCGAGCCAGACGCCGTCGCGCATTTCTTGAAATTCGGCGAAATGTCCTGAACCCTGGTCTGTCGGGGCCTCGACGAGTGCCACCCGCCAGTAGTTCGCTTTGTCGAAGAGGACTGCGAGTCCCGCGGCTTTCCAACTGGTCCCCGTCACGGCGTCGACCACCATCTCCACCTCGAACGTGCCTGCCGCCGCGTGCGGGACAGCCGTGAGGATGGCGAAGTCGGTGCTGGCGATCGAAAACCCTTGGCTTAAACCGGTCTGTGGACGGAGTTCCCACCCCATAGGCAATCGCCAGCTTTGTTTTAATTCGCCAAGGGTCGCACCTTTGCCGGAATCGAGCGGATTTTTGTAGATATCGCCGGCGGTGGCGGGAAGGGAAATACACAACGCCGACGCCAGCGCCAATAACCATCGAGTAGTTCTGATCATGTTCGAACCTCCGCGGATAGTGTTTAGGAAAACGGTATCGCTCGAGTCGGCGATGTTCATATTCATGCGCGTTGTGGGATTTCACGTTAGAGCGTGCGCACGATGCATTTCTGAACACACTGAAGCGTGAACACCACCCTCTTATCTCGAAACATCTCATGTGGTGGTGACCGGGAAACAAAGCGTGAGATAAGGGGTGAATATACAACCCGAAACGCACTGTCTCCGCTGCGGTTGAGGGAATATTTCACGGGATTTCTGCGGCGGGGGTGCTGACGAAGGGGACATTATATGATATATTACAATCCTAACATAATCAATTGTGTGTCGTTGCTCACAATTGTTATAGTCTTGAAACAAAGACACTAACCACGCAACTCGGAATTACATAATGCGGGAGTATGTGAGATGAATGTCGTCTTTATCGGAGGGGGATCTTTCAGAACGCTACCGATCGTGCGCGCGGCGATGAGCGACAGGAAACTGTTCCACAAGGGGAAGATCACGCTGGTCGACTTCAACCTCGAGCGCGCGGAGACCGTCGGTCGCCTCATCATGAAGACCCCGGAATATGCCGGAAGCGAATGCAAGGTGACGTGGACCGACAAGATGGAGAAGGCGCTTCCCGGCGCGGACGTGGTCAGCGTGAGTTTTCCCGTGGGATCGCTCAAGACCTGCTCACTGAGCGACCAGGCCTGCATCAAGTACGGTTTCTTCGGTTCCGACCAGATCTCGATTGGCGGGGCGTTCAGGGCTGTCACCGGCGGCACCATTCTCTTTGACATCGCCAAAAAAGTTGAAAAATACTGCCCCAAGGCGTGGCTGGTGGACTTCGCCAATCCCGTCGCCGTCTACAGTGGCATGGTCAACAATCACACGAAAGTCCGCGCGCTCGGCGTCTGTGGCGGCTTCACGAATCACCGCTGGGATCTCACACGGTTGCTGTTCGACAAGGACGAGTACTGCGACGAGTTCAAGGTGGTGTCCGCCGGCGTGAATCATTGCGCCATACTGCTGCGTGGCACCTATCAGGGCAAGGACATCTATAAGTTGCTTGACGAGAAGATCAACCGCAAAGGGTGGAAGCCCTGCCGCATCCCGAAGTTCCCGAAGGCCGAATATTATATCCGCTACGGATTGGAGCGTTTGGCGGAGATGCGCCGCCGTTTCGGCACGATCATCTTCTCGACCGAGGGCGACGGCATGCAGCACATCTTCTTCGAGGAGATGCTGGAGCGCAGCCTCAAGAACTACAAGCCGCGCACGATGGCGCAGATCGAGAAGTCCGTGAAGGAGCACGCCGAGGCGCGGCGGAAGATCGACGTCGAGTTCAGCGCGCACCTCGACATGAAGCTTGACGCCAAATTCTGGGCGAAAGGACCTCTGGAGAATCCGCATTTCGCCGTCGGATACGGAGATGCCACCGTGGTCGTCCTCAAAGCGTTGGGCGGCACCAGGCAGTGGCTCGCCGCGAGCTATCCGAACCGCGGCGCGGTCAAGGGGTTCAAGGACCGCACCGTCCTCGAGTATTCCATGCATCTCGACAAGGACGGCGTCCATCCCGAGCCCAATCTCGAGGTTCCGGACTGTTTCCACGGCCTCATGACCGCGCTGGCGACGCATCAGACGCTGCTCGGCGACGCCATCGCCACCCGCGATCCGAAGATCTTCTCCGACGCCCTGTTCTCCTATCCCATCTACCAGAACACCAAGGCGGCCAAAACGTTGTGGAAGGAACTGCTGAAGATCCACGCCAAGGAGATGCCTCCCGAGTTCCAGCAGGCGAAGAACTACTTCTAAATTTTTCAAGGTGGTAACCTCACGGGAGCCCGAGAGGTTACTTACCTGAAAAACTTTCCAGAATCAGGTCGCCGTTCAGGCCGATCTGCTTCGAGTGGGCGCAGCCGAACCAGCCCATGAAGCTGCCGCGTCCCGGGCCGTCGTCCTCGTGGATGATCACCCCGAGCCCAGGGCTGGCGCCTGGCGCGGGCTTGAATGGCGCGAGCCTCGCCCAAGGAATGGCGATCTCGTAGGCTATCCCGCCTTGGACGCCGGTCGGCGTGGTTTTGACGACGATATCTTTCGCCTCGCCAAGTGCGCAGGATGGGTCGGCCGAATAGTAACAGAACGCCTGTGGCCCCTTCGTGCCGAGGGCGAAGGCGTAGTCGTACTTGCCGGGCTTTTCAAGCTGTCCGCGGCAGGGGTCGACGAGGATCTGGAGACCGTCACCGTTCCATATGTCGCCGTCGGAATACGGATTGCGGAAGACATCGTCTGTGAGTTCCATGCCGAGATAGAGGAAGTTGTCATCCCAGAGGAAGCGGAGCTTGCCTGAGAGATCCTGCGGTCCTTTCCACTTCGCCTCCTTGATGAGGCTGTAGTACTGCCGATCCTCGGAGATGGTCTGAATGCTGGCGGCCCGCCATGCGGGGTCGCCCAGTTTGCCGTCGAATTTGACCGGGACGGCAGCTTTCGGTGCTCCGGCGAAGCCTCCAAAAGCTCTCTCTCTGACGAAAAGCTTGCCACTGGCGTCGCTCACCTCAAGCTTCGCGTTGTAGATGTTCAGAGGGTTCAGGTTGCCGATGAGGACGGTGAGTTCCTTGGTGCTTTTTCCCTCGATGGAGAGCGTGCCTTCCGATGGTCCGGAAAATGAGGGAGTGAAATCTTTCGCCTCTCCCAGTTTGAACGTTCCTGCCGCCATCGTGATCTCCTGCCCCAGCGTGAGGCACCACTGGACATCTTGTGGTTCAGGAGCGTTGTTGATAATCTTGAGGCGTATTCCAGAAGCTCCGTCCTTGAACGGCAGAGGAGCCATCTCCAAGGAAATCCTTCCTGAGATCTGGAGTGGTAGATACAACTCGCCACCCGAGTTCGCCGCATGAATCGCAAGTCTGCCTTCTCTGGCGCTCGTCATCTCGGGAGCCGAGATTTCGAAGACGGCTTTCCCGGCATGCGACTGCGCCTTCCTCACGGTCCAGGATGGCGGCGCGGTGAGTGTGAGATCCTCCGCGGAAACTCCCGCGGCGCACGCGATCGAGAGTGTGGCGGAACCGCCCTTCACGATGGACGGAATCTCGCCCGCCACGGAGAACTGCGCCCCTTCAAGCGTGGATGCCAGCTTCAGCGACGCGGAGTCGAAGAGCAAAAGAAACGGCTCCTCGGAAAGCGAAAGCGTAAGTCCCTTGCCCTTGGCGTCGAGTTCGATGGAGCCGCCGTCGATCCGCACGACCTTGACCTTGCCGACACCCTCCAGCGGGATGAACGCGTCCTGACGTCCCTTGTCCTTCCAGATGACCAGCAGGCAGGCGTTCTTCTTGTCCCTGAAAAGCACGCTGTTGACACCGCCATCATAGACTTTCTCCTCCGTGAACTTCTTGACGCAGATGCCGTTGACCATGTTGTAGTAGGCGATGGCATCGAGCCGGGGGCTGTAGAGGCAGTATTTCGAGTTGAAGACGTTGAAGGAGTCGGAGTTCGAGCCTTCCTCCGAGTTCGGATACAGCAGATCGAACCATGACATGTTCGCTCCGCCCTCGGCGAAGAAGACGGCGAACTTTCGGATCAGGTCGATCGTGATCGCACGGCGGGTCATTCCCTGGCTGTTCAGCCCGATCTCCGTTGACCATATCGGCTTCTCCGAACCGCTGTAGGAGTTGAAGAGGCGTTTGTACTCTTTGAAAGCGCCCCTGATGGAGTTGGGATCCTCGTAGACATGGAAGTCGTAGACGTCCTGGTACGGCTGGAAGCCGTTCTTGAAGAGGATGTCCATGGGGCCTGAGGAGGTTCCGATCACAAGCGTCTTGGGATCCGCCGCCTTTATGCCTGCGTACATGGCCTTGTAGGCGGCGATCATCTCCTGGGCCCGGGCTTCGTCGTTGGGATGGGGTTCGTTGCCGAGCGAGACGACCAGCGGGATGTAGTCCTTGTACTTGTTGACGAGATTCTTCGCCCCCTCGCGCAGGGATTCCTCGGTGTATTCCTTGTAGTTCCCATGGTGGTATTCGATCAGGTTGCCTGGCGTGCCCAGCACCACGCCCATGCCAAGCTCTTTGCACAGTTCGATGCAGGGCGCGTGGGGTTCGTACGGCGGTTTCGGGTTCCAACCGCTCCACAGGCCGCAGACCCTCAAGCCAAGTCTGTCGGACAGCAGGATGTATTCCTTTAGTCTGTTGTCCCAATCCCGTGAGGTGAACGGCACGTCGAACGGCGGATACTTCTTCGTGATCGCTACCGGCAGGATGGCGAAGGATGACTTCTCGCGGTAGGGTTCCGCGATGTCGGGCTCGGTGATCTCGCCGTGCAGCTCATAATACTTGCCGGTCTCGAAAACAATGTCGCTGAAATCGAGCGAGGCTTTGTAGCCCCGTATCCCCTTCGCCGTCCCTGCGTTCTTCTCAAGCTTGACCTTTCGTGGCGCCGCGAGCTCCGCGCCCCAGTAGTCGCGGATCGTGAAGACGGCCTCACGCGCGGCCTCCGGCAGCGGCTTCGAGCACTCGACTGAGATATCGAACTGGACGGCGTCGCCGGGCTGGAAAAGGTTGCCGAGGGCTTTTGAGGCGATCTTGAGCGCCTTCACGCTGGCGTTTGCCCTCGCCGAGGGAGAGACATAGGAGGCGGACAGATCGTCGACGCCGAAGGTGCCATAGGTCTTGTTTACCGTGAGCTCGAAACGGCCAAAGCTCGCCCCGGCCGGAATCTCCATTCTCTTCTTGACGCTTTTCCAAGAGCTGTCGCCTGTGGCAATCGCAATCTCGAATCTGTTCAGTTTCTTGCCCGCGCCGTCGAAGATCGCGAAGTTCACCATGCCATTGTAGGAGCTGTCCGGCGAATAGAGGGAGGACTTCGTGGCGGCACTGAGCTCCCAGACGCCCTCCTTGACGGGGAAGCTGTCGAGAAGCAGGCCGCACGGCTGCTGGTCCATCTGCTCTTTGGTTTTCTCAAGGAGCAGGAAGGAGCCGCCTTTGAAGGCATCGCCTTTGACGATTTTTACGGAACCGTCAGCTTTCCACGAGCTTGGAAACTCCGTGCCGCCTTCGAAGCCGTTGGCGTAGCTCGCCGCCTGGACACTCGCTTCGACCGCCGCCTCCGCCTCGATGTCCGAAAAGAGGACGGCAGGTGTCTTGTCTGGAGAGGAGTCAGTCCCTACGGATATGAAAAGGAGGCTGGCGGGCTGATGCCACTTGCCGTCGTTGGCTCCGCCCCAATGCTCGCCTCCTGCGACCTGGGAGGGCTGGACCACCACCTGATGCCACTCGCCGTCGTTTTTTATCGGCATGCCCTTCACCTGATGGGTCTGCTTGGTGGAGTCCTCGAGCCTCAGGCCGAACTTCGTCGCGTTCTCCGACTTCACCTTGAACCTGATGGCGCTGACGGAGAGGCCTTCGAGGTTGCGTCCCATTCCGACATAGGCTCCGCCTTTCGTGAAATCGCCAGAGAGCTTGAGAATTGAGTTGCCGGAGTCATCCTTGAGCGTCTCCAGTTTACCCGTGGCGCCCGGGAACTCCTGTCCATTGGAGAAGCCCCACTCCGTCTCGCCATCCTCCACCTCGTCGAGTCGAACGTTCTTCATGATAGTGCCTGAGCTCGCCTTGAGCCGCACCTTGAAGTCGGCAAGGCAGAGGGAAGCCTTTTTGTCAGCGGACTGGCCGCCCCCGAGGAGCACGGAGATGTACGTGCAAGGGCCATGCCACTTGGCGTCGCCGGCTCCGCCCCAGTTCTCGTACTTCGCCACCATCTCGGCGGCGGTCGAGGCGCCTTTCTCGGCAAGGAAGGTGCCAATGGGAAAGCTGATCGACTGCCAGCCCTCGCTTGGTTTGAGCTTGAGTTTGACTTGGTGGCACTGGCCGCTCGCGTCGCCTATCCTGAGCGTGACGGCCTCCTCGGCGGGGAGCTTGATCTTGAAGGAGATGACGGAGACATCTGCGCCTTCGACGAGCTTGCGTATGGCTTGGACATAGTTTCCTCCCTTTGAGAAGTCGCCGTCGATCTTGAGGAGGCCGTTCCCCTCGTCGCTGGTGGAGAGCCCGCCCGCCGCGCCGGGGAACTCGCGGCCGTTGTCGAATGTCCATCCGTAGTTCTCGGCGGTTTTGTCAAAGAGTGAGGCGTCGTCCTGCGCCAAGGCGGACAGGTGGAAGGCGAGGAGGAGTGCCGCCGCGGCGATCCCTTTGCGTAGCGTCGTGTGCATCGTGTGGCTCCTATTTTATAGTCTGATTGCTCAGGTGGCATACAGGGTTCGGGGTTCAGTGTTCAGGCAAAAAAGACTTCTTCGTCCGATTGGCTATATACGATTCTTTCGATGGGCAAAGAGGGTGGTCATGCTGTTTTCCCTGAACCCCGAACCCTCCCTTGCCAGAAACGGTTTTTCCTCAATGCGTCCTGTCCCACTTGCAGGTGCCTGCGGCGCCCCATGGGACGCCAAGATTCTGGTCGGCGTACAGATCGATGTAGCTTTTGGCGGTCATGGCGGTGGCATGGCCATCGGCCCAGAGGATGTTGCAGGAGCCGGGCCGGTGCCGTGGATAGGCCACGGGATTGCTGGTGTCCCCCCAGGCGTAGACATGCCAGTAGCCGCGGAGGTCGCCGGAGGCGAAGCACCCCGCGCTTTCGGCAAACAGCACGGTCGTGGTGGGATGGGCGATCTGGCTGCCCTTGGCGAGTGTGGGATAGAACCAAGGCCACAGATTGGCGGTGAGTCCAATGCGGTTGTAGCCGTAGCTCGCGTAGCCGAATTGCCAGCGGCCGGCTTTGTTCATCGTTTTCCAGGATTCCGTGTCGGAGGGGCACCAGAGGCAGTCCCAGAAGGTCTCTCTGTTGGATGAGGCGGCGATGAGGTTGTAGTAGGTGTCCGTGTTGTTGAAGAAGTGGTCGCCGTAATCGTTCGAGTACGTGGCTGACAGCAGCGCCAGCTGACGGTTGTTGCTGAGGCATTGAATGGACTTTGCCATCTCCTTCGTTGAAGCGAGGGCGGGGAGGAGCAGCGCGGCCAGAATCGCGATAATCGCGATGACCACAAGAAGTTCGATCAAGGTGAAGGAAGCAATTCGCGTGAGGTCCGCCAGCAATCCGCTTCTAAGACTGCTCTTCATATGACTTTCTCCTATTTCCGTTTTTGCGCAACCTTCGTCGCGCGGAGGCGAGAGGGGCGGCGCATGATGTCGATGTCCGGCACGGTTGATTGTCTTACCGTCACAGTGGCGTCGTTTGGCTGGAGCAGCAACGGCCCCTCCCATGTGCCACCGCCGTCTTGGAGCCAGCGAAGGCAGTTGGCCAGGAATGGTGCAGGATTGGCGACGTCGATCGACGTCAAAGAAGGAATGAAGTACTCGCAGAGCGGACTTCCGTCCGTGGCGCAGACGGCCACGTCGTGTCCGGGGCGGATGTCGTGATCGGCCATCGCCCGCATGACGCCGAACGCCGCGACGTCGGTCGCGCACAGAAGGGCTCCGGTGGAGAGCTTGCCTTCGCGGATGAGTCGGTCCGCCAGTTTGTAGGCGGCCGGGAGAGGGTCGGAATAGTGCTCGACCGGCTCGTCGTAGAGGTTCCCGTCAAAGCCATGGGCTTCGCGCCAGATCTTCCATTGCGCGATGCGGGCGGGAATGATGCTGAGGCTTGGTTGGACGTTGAGGCAGTCTATCCTCTTGTGTCCGAGGGATGCAAGATGGTCCAGGACTCGCTGCGTGAAAGAAGGCGGCAAGAGCCGGATCGAGGGGACGCCGCGGTGGCTCCAGTCGTTGTTGAGGATGAAAAGGGGTTTCTTCAGCTTTATAAGCTCTTCGGCGAGAGGTTCCGGCATGGGATCGTTCGGCAGCATGAACGTGGCGTCGAAGCGCCTGACCGTGTTCAGTATCGCCGGATCGTCGTCGTGGAAGAAATGCGCGAGCCTCATCGAGTAGCCGAAACGGCGTGAGACGTGCGAAAGGGCGATGCTCCACTGGTCCGTCTCCGATGAGTTCCAGGCTGGAGAGAGCAGCGCCACGTGGCCTCTGACGACCCCGGCGGAAGCGGTGGAGGGGCCACCCGCTTCCAGGCGCCCGTTCGGGAGACGCGACAGCAGTCCCTCGTCGATGAGTTGCTTGATGGCCTTGCGGGCGGTCATCTGGCTGACGCCGATATCCAAGGCCAGGCTGCGCTCGGCCGGAAAGCCCCCCGCCTTGTAATCCCCGTTCTGTATCCGTTCGGCCAGCCGTCGCGCGATGGAAAGAAATTTTGATGGTCGCATGGTGACTCCCTGGTTCCCCGTCCGCCCGCCGCCGGCGGCAGTTCTCTTGACTACGGTAATTATATAATAAAATATTATAATGTCAAGAGTTAATATATCTAAATGATATAATAACACGCGCTTAGGGGGTCCGCGTCGGGCGCGCCATAATAAAATATTTTATTGACACATGAAATAATATATGATATAATGGTGAACATCCTTCGTGAATGGAGGATAGTGACTATCTGGAGCCACGATTCACCACTCACGATTCACTATTCACATGCTGAAAATATAGCGGGGAGGCATATGAGAATGCGGAAATCGACGAGTGGCAAAGGCGTGGAATTCGAGGAGCGTTTCGCGTTCTATCCCTACGGGACGCAGTATCATCGGGCGCCGACGCCGTTGCCGGAGGAGTGGGACGGCGATCTGCGGGAGTTGGCGGCGACGGGCTTCACCCATGTGCAGTTCCGTCCGCAGTGGCGCTGCCATGAGCGGATCCGCGGCGCGGCGGTGTGGGACGATCTTGACCGTCTGTTCGAGTTGGCGGCGAAGCACAAGCTGCGGGCGGTGCTCAAGCCGATGCTGGAGACGGCGCCGGACTGGGTCTTCGAGGAGTTGGAGGGTTCGCGCGTCGGTTTCCATGGCGTGCCGATCTCGCCGTTCGCCCATGGCGCCTATTATGTGGGCGGCTGGTGGCCCTGCTTCGACAATCCCTCTGTCGTGACGGCGGCGGCGGACTTCGTCAAGCGTCTGACCACGCGCTACAAGGACCACCCGGCGTTATGGTTTTACGACGCCTGGAATGAGCCGGTGAGCCGTCCGCTCGGGCAGTGTCAGTGCGTCCACTCCAAAGCCTCCTACCGCGAATGGCTGCGCCGGAAGTTCGGGACGATCGAGTCGCTCAACGAGAAGTTCGGCAAGGCGTGGACATCTTTCGAGACCATCAGGCCGCCAGCCTCCGGAGCCGATTACGCCGAGATGTTCCTGTGGCGCAAGTGGGCGGGCTTCGCCGTGGCGGAGCAGGTGCGCTTCGTGGCCGAGGCGGTTCGGTCCGTTGACGCCGCCGCGCACATCATGGTGCATGTGGGCGGCTCCCTGATCGTGCAGGATCCAGCCTGCGGCACGAGCGATGACTTTCAGAACCGCAAATGGACCGACCGCTACGGTACGTCGTTCTGGATCCCGTTGCATCCGCAATCGCCGACGCAGCATGCCAGGGCCGAGCTGCAGTCGTCATGGATGCGGCGGGTTGATCCGAGCTACTGGTGCCACGAGTTCTATCCGAACCATGCGGCGTGGTGCGAGCCGCCGAAGCCGTCGACGCTGCGACGTCTGATCTGGTCGGCCATCGCCGGAGGCGCGGCGGGCTTCACCTTCTGGCAATACCGCTCGGAGCGGGTAGGCAACGAGACGAATGGCTATGGTCTGCGGAACATCGACGGCTCCGCCACGCCGCGCAGCGAGGTGGCCGACTCCATCGCCGCCGCGTTGAAGAAGAGCGGCAGACTGCTGGTGGGAGCGAAGCGCGTCCCGAGCGGCGTCGCCCTTCTCTTCAGTCACGACTCGGACCTCGTCGGACGCATTCAGGCGATGCCTGGCGGCATCGACTCTATCGCCGACGAAAAAAGTCGGGGCGACTATCCTCACAAAAAGACGATCACCGCGATACATGCGATGTGTCATATGCTCGGCGTCGAGCCAGACTGGGTGGTGCCCGGCGATGATCTTTCAAAAGTTAAACTGCTTGTGGTGGCGGGTGCGGAGATGCTCGACGCCCCGACCGCCGAGTGGCTGAAAAACTTTGTCCGCAAAGGCGGCAAGCTACTGGTGGAGTTCCCGTTCGCCTGCCGCGACGAGCGCACATGGGTGACGTTAGCCCGTCCTGCGTGGGGACTGGAGGAGCTGTTAGGCAGTACGGAGAAGGATCGTGTCGTGGCGAAGGAGACGGATCGTTTCTCTGTTGACGGATTCAAGGTCGTTCTTCCTGCCGGTGCGTGGCGTGTTGAGCTGGCGCCGCGGAAAGGCGCAGTGGTGGTTGGTCGATGGTCCGACGGCGCGGCGGCCGCGGTGCGTAACCGTTTTGGAAAGGGCGAGGTCGTCTCCCTGGGAGGGAGCCTTTCTCTCGGCTACCGTGACAGTTGGGACGATCCTGCGCTCGACGTCCTTGGCAAACTACTGGTTTCGCTGGGGGCGAAACTGCCCGCATGGTCGGGGACGGGGGTGGTGACGCATCAACGGAAGGGAGCGAAGATAACGGTGTTCTTCGCGCTCAACCATTCCGAGCAGGAGCGTAAGATCGAGCTTCCCGCCGCGCCGTCGCTCGTGATCGACGCGGAGGGGGCCACGCTCAAGGGACGCACCCTGAAACTTGGGCCCGGCGCCGTGTGGGTGGGGGCCTATGAATAGGAAGTCACAGGTGTCAGGTGTCAGGTGTCAGGTGTCAGGAAAGGCCTATCCCATCCTGAAACCTGAACACTGAACACTGAACACTGAAACCAAGCCGTGGCCGCAACGGGCACTTAGTTCGTCTTACCAGACTTCATGAAGAACTTGATCCAGGCCATGAGTCCTTCCTCGCCTTGGGCGTCGTATTTGGAGGAGTTGATGCACGCCTCCTTGGCGATCGTCACCAGCGGTGAGTAGCCCGACTTGTCGTCATGCACCGATTTGCGGAAAAACGGCAGCGAGCCTTTCTCTCCGCTCGTGGAGGAAAGGACGATGATCGGGATCCCCTGGGCTTTGCCTTTGCTTTCATATTCCTTCCTGAGCGCGTCGATGACTTCCCAGCCGGTCATCACCGGCATGTTCAAGTCGAGCACGATGAACAGCGGGTCGCGCTTGCGGGTGCTGCGGATCTCCTCGAGCTTCGCCAGCGCCTCCTTGCCGTTGCCGGCCTCGAAGATCGAGATGTTCTTTGACGTCCCCTGGATGTCGCGGGCCACGCGGCGGCGGATCGACTTCTCGTCATCGACCAGCAGCACCGAGTTGTTGCTCGGATCCATCTGGCTTTTGATGCTGGCCAGCAGCGTGCTGTATTCTGATTTGATCCCCAGGCTTTCCGGATCGTTGCTGATGAATTCTCCCGACTCCGCCATGACGCACCTCCAGCTTTGCTACATTTACGTGTGACTGGTCGATTAAGAAGCTTCAGGGTTCGGGGTTCAGGAGATCGGTGGAAAAGGGAATGCCCTCTTCGTTCTTAATCGTAATCTTATCTTTTAACCACTTCAGATTATGATTATGATCAAGATTAAGATTCCTGAACCCTGAACCCTTTTCATCCCGTTACATACTACCATTTCTTTTAAAAATCCACCAGGAACCGTGTCCCGTTGCCGCTGGTCTCGCAGCGGATCAGGCAGCCGTGGATGTCCAGAATCTTTTTGGTGATGGTCAATCCCAATCCGGTGCCTCCCGCCTTCTTGGTTTGAAATGGCAGGAACAGGTTGCTGGCGATCTGCTCGGGCATTCCCGGCCCGTTGTCCTCCACCGTCACGATGAATCCCTCCGGAGTCCGCAGGGAGGAGATCGTGATGCGGGCGCCGACCACCTTGTGCTCGATCAACGCCTCGACGGCGTTCTTCCCGAGGTTGAAGAAGGCCATCTTCAACTGCTCCGGATCCATTTCCCGCGCCGTGATGGTCTCGTCCAACCGCGTCTCCACTCCCACCGTCCCGGGGCCGCCGAGGTTGTCCGCGAAGACCCGCACGTTCGCCGCCGTCTCCGTCAGTGTCGGATTGATATGAGACTCTCTGAACTTCGGCGTGTAGAGCTTGCTGAACTGCAGGTAGCCCTTGGCGAGTTCGGCTCCCTCGCGGACGGTCGATTCCGCGAGGTCATAGTCCTCCTTCAGCGTCTCGTCCTGAAAAAGGTCCGGCGTCTTCGACTCGAGATCCTCCTTGAGGCACACCATCCACGACTGGCTGCCGATAAGCTTGTTCTTAAGTTCGTGAATGACCTGGTAGGAGGTCTGCCGCAGCCGCATGACCTCCATGCCGAAGGCGATGTTGGGCAGGATCCAGAACACCTCCTTAAGCTTCTGCTCGTAGCAGGCGTGCTCTTTGAAGTCCTCGATGCTGATCTCGCTGGCCTGCGTGGAGACGTCAAGCTCGGGCAGGATGTTGTCGTCGAACAGCAGTTGCAGCACGCCGGAGCTTTTCAGATGCTGGGAAGCCGCGCTCGTCATGTGGATCGAGCAGATGGGGATGCTCAACAGATACCGCGTCTGTTTCGCCACCATGTCGTCCACCCCTTTGAAATGACGCTTGTCGGACGGTGCGTACGTGTAGATCACATGACTGCGGCGGGCCGTCGACCCCGCGATGCTCTCCCACGGCACGCGCATGCCGATCAGCGACGGCACCTCCGAGAAGAGGAAGCGCAGATCCGGTCCCTCCTCGGCCAGGATGGAACCGCTCGATGCGCCAGACAGTTCCCTGCAGATGCGCAAATACTCCGTCAGCATCTCCTCTGGTGTTTTATGCAGACTGAACTGCAGGACCCGCTGGAACAACGACTCGAATCTGTCCGCATGGCGGGTTGGTGGCGTAGTCGCACTGTTTGCGCATTCCATGTTACACTCTCCTCGTGTTGTCGTTCGTCGGACCGCCTTGCTTGTTATTTCTCCCGCATCACTGTCACGCCCTGCCAGTCCGCCGGAGGCGGCTCCAGCGCGAATTCCTCGCAGCGCGCATGGAGAATCCGTGAGGGCGCGTCGTCTGGTCTCGCCTTGAGGGCTACGGCAAAACATGCCGCGGCCTTCGCCCACTCGCGGCGCAGATACAGGGAGAAGCCCTCGTCGCACCGCGTGATGAAGTCGAGCGTGTCGCTGTCCGCATTGTCTTTCTCGGCGATCAGTTCGTAGATCTTTGACCCGCTGCTTCGGCCCTTGACGGCGACGACATCGACGATGCGCGCGGCGAAGTCTTTTTGAACCATGGCGAACGTCGCCTCGCTGATAAGCACCCTGGTGCCGTAGTGTTTGTTCAGCCCCTCCAGACGGCTGGCGAGATTCACGGTGTCGCCAATGGCGGTGTAGCTCAGCCTGTCCTTGTACCCCATGTTGCCCACGATCGCCTCGCCGGAGCTGACGCCGATCCGCGTGATGAACGGCGGTATGCCCGCTTTGACGAGTTCGGCGGAGAGGGTGTCCGAGAACTGTTGGCATCGCAGGGCGGCGCGGCAGGCGAGCCCCGCATGGTTGTCGACGGGGGTGGGGGCGCCCCAAAAGGCCATGATGGCGTCGCCGATGAATTTGTCCACGGTTCCTTTGTCGCGCAGAAGAGTTCCGGTCATGCCTTCGAAGTAGGCGGCCATGTTCTGCGCAAGCTGTTCGGGTGGCATGTTCTCTGAAATGGAGGTGAAGTTGGCGATGTCGGAGAAGAACACGCTCATCTGCCGCTTTTCGACGCCGAGAACGGCCTCCTTCCGCAGTTTGATCAACTCGGCGACAAGCTCGGACGGCACGTACTTCTGAAACGAGCGCAGCCCGCTTTTCATGTTGTCCACGGCCGTTTTCATCTTGATGACCTCTGATATCCTCGAACGGATGTCGACCGTCCCGTCAAGATCGAATTTCTGGATCCGCGACATGTCGGACTCCAGCAGCATGAGCGGCGCGCTGATCCGGCGGGAGATGGAGACGCCGAGCAGCGCCATGGCCGCGCAGACGGCGAGGCTGACGCCGAGGATCATGAGGAGATGGCTCCGTTCATACTCGACGACTTTTTGGGCGGCGATGTCCATGCCCAGCACAGCCTCCAGTTCGCCGTTCTTCCGCAGGATGGGCGCGAAGCTTGAGAGGAAGGTGCCCCATTTATCGGTGAAGAACTCCTTCTCCACGTGGATGGCGTACGGCCTTTCGAACACCGCCCGCAGCGACGCCGGCGCCTCCTCGTAGACGTCCCCCAGATGGCTCATCTCTTTGGGATCCTCCTCGGCGTCGACGACGAAGACGATTCTGCCGTCGGCGTTCTGGCGCGCGGTGTAGACGAAGCGGATGTCTTTGGAGGTGCTCCGGATGGCGCGAAGTTGATCCCGTATCTGGCGGTAGGCCGCCGAGTCCTCGTCAGCTCTCGCGCGGAGGGTGGCATGGGCGTCGGCGTCTATGCTCAGAGCGGCAATGCCCACGGCGTCGGAAAGCCGTTCGGTCACGCCTTGGCGTACGAAGGTGCTGACGCTGAGGAAGGTGCACACGCCTAAGAGGGACGAAGCAAGGACCACCACGCCGACGAACGCCGTTCCCAAGCTGAAGCGGAGGGTGAACTGCGTTAGTTTTCGCGAAGGAGTAGTCATAAGGGACACGGAACTTTC
>CAYTFM010000180.1:0-216 GCA_964436735.1 uncultured Victivallales bacterium
GGACAGTCTCGATGGTCCTTGCGATCTCCCGTGATGGGCGGTTGTTCCTAACCTGCCAGTCGACGCGTTTCCTTAGACCTTTGATGACTTCTATCTTGGTCATGGCGTTCCAGTTCCTTTCGTCGCTCCGCCCCTGGGCTTGTTCCCGAAAAGTTCGATCATATCACCGAAGTGGATCTCCTCGAGTCTCCTTCTTGCGGCGATGGCGTCGTCGAT
>CAYTFM010000180.1:226-12788 GCA_964436735.1 uncultured Victivallales bacterium
GTCGCCCCGCTTGAGCGACACCGCCCACTTCTTGATCCTCTTGTGCCACGTCACGCCCTTCACGCCCGATCCGCTCGCGCTACGAACCTTGGTGTTGAAGGCGTGCTCCAGCGGGCTGGCGACTCGGAGGTTCGATTTCCGGTTGTCGAGCGGGTCGCCGTCGAGGTGGAGCACCCTCCTGCCCTCCGGCGGCTCCATCACCACGCTCGCGAGGGTGCGGACCTTCCTCTTGTCGGTCTTCAGATAGCCTTTGACGGAAGCACCTTTTTTCATCGAGCAGTCCCATCGGTACTTCTCGATCCTCAGCAGATCCTCCGCATCGACGAGGGTCTCCCCCACCTTCTCGCAGCGCCTGTTCCGCAGGACGATCCTTGCTGTGTCGCCATCCACGACGATCTCCTGCCTGTCCAGCCTGGCGGGGGTGTCAAGGCCGCCGAGGTGGAAGAGTTTGCGGTAGTGGCGCCCGCACAGCCCCTTGGCGTATTCGGGCCGCTCGCATTGTTTGATGGCGCAGACCCGACGGGCGGCTTTGCGCGCCATCTTGCGCTCACGCTGACACCCCCGGCATTCGCAGGAGAGGCCTCCAGCGGACTTCGAATGGCGGTTGAACTGGTCGAGCGGTTTCACAGCGCGGCAGTGGGAACATCTCTTCAAGCCTGGCAGGATCGGGGAAGCATCGGCGACATCCTTGAGGCGCATTCTCAATGCGAATGGCTTGACTTTCTTTTCAGGAGTTTTGTCCTTCATGGCGGATTTCCGTGGACGTCCTTTGGGAAGACCACCTCCCGATTGATGGAAATCGCTCCTGGAAGCCTTCAACCTCGGCTCTTCAGCCTGTTCCTTCGGGGTGTCCTCCTTGAGGAGAGTGCTGGTTTGGGCGCCTGGTCTTCCCGTCAGATGAAGAGCCGACCGCGCCTCTCCCTGCGGCAGATCCAGCATGCGTCCGGCGCACGCCAGATGGAGAACGCCGAGCTGGTTCTCGACAAGGGCGCCCTCGAAGCCGCCGGACTGCATCACGGCACCGAGGCAGCGGTAACCCGAGGGTAGCGGGGCGACGCCCCAGTACTTGCGCTTCGAGCGTTCCGGATCCGATATGTCAACCAACATCATCGCCGCGGTCTTTCATGTCGTTTGGAGCCGTCTTGCCCGGGTTCGGCCTCCGAGCCGCTTTGGGCGTTGACGTAGTACATGTTCAGATCACTACAGTAAAGCCTCTCCAGCTTGCGGCGGGCAGCGATGGCCTCGTCAAGGTCGTCGTAATATCCGCCATTGAAAAACTGCCCCCCTCTGACAAGCCTCGCCGCCCATTGCCCAGTTTTCTTAATCCAGTTGACGCCGCGGACTCCCGAGGGATTCTTCTTGGCGGTTCTCGAATTGAACGTCTTCTCGACCGGTCTGACGAACAGGAGGTTCGACTTGCGGCAGTCGTTCGGGTTCTTGTTGACGCTGACGAGCGTTCTACCTCTCCGAGGCCCGCCCATGATGACATGGCCCAGCCGCAGGGTCGACTGCGTCGATTTCCCGTGCGGCAGCACCCCTGGATAGGTTTTCACGAAGACATTCGCGTCCGTGGTGGGATAGCTGACCTGACTACCTGACCATTTGCATTTCTCAACCTTGGGAACATCCTCGGCGTCGATCAGAGCCTCGCCAACCTTCTTCCCTTTCTTGCTGTAAAGGGCGATATGGGCGACGGCCCCGTCAATCCTGATCTCGTTGAGGTCGAAAGGCGATCTGAGCGGTTTCGCAACGCCGTCCCTCTTGGCGTGATAATGTCTGTGGCACAATCCCCTGCTGAAATGTGTCCTGCGGCATCCCGGGACGGCGCAGCCGGCAATGCTGGATTTGCGCTTCTTCGCGCGAGCTTCGGCGCAGGCTTTACACCAGGACGTTATCCCAAGCCTGGTCTTCGCGCTCCTGCCGTAGTCGGAGAAAGGCTTGACTTGCCCGCATTGCGGACAGCGTTTGAAGCCGTCGGGGACATCCGGATCCTTCCGCTCCTTGAAACACTCAAGGCTGGGAGCGTTGTCCGCAACGCCCGCTTCCCCTGGCTCATGAGCTCTGAAGAGATCCCCGAAGTGCCTCCGCTCAAGCCACCGCCGGACGGCGATGGCCTTGTCGAGACTCTTGTGACCGCCGCCCCAGTGTACTTCGCCGCCCCGCGAGAGTTTGACCTCCCACCGCCCTGTCGCCCTGTTCCAGCTTACCCCCCTCACGCCCGACCTGTTTTTTTCCGCCGGACGCGCGTTGATGATCTCCTCGGCTGGGCTCACGATCCGCAGATTGACCTTGCGGTTGTCAAGCGGGTCGCCGTTGAGGTGGATGACCAGCCTGTCGGCGGAGGGATTCATGAGAAGGCGGGCGAGCGAGAGGGGGCGCTCTCCTTTGCGGCGTCCGCGCACCGACCTCCCCTTCGCGTAACTCCAACGGTGGTCGGACACTTTCGGGACATCCTCGGCGTCGATGATGATCTCAGCACAGTTCACGCCTTTCTTGTTCCGCACCACCATGCGGGCCACCGCGCCCTCAATGTGGATCTCCTGCGGATCCTTGTAGGTCACGGCGTCAACCCGCCCATATTTGACAAGCCTGAGGTAATGCTTCTGGCACAGTCCCTTCGCCTGCCGCGGGAGCTCGCACCCCTTCACGGAGCACGGACTGCGGCGCGCCCGTCTTGCAAGATGATATTCTCGACTACACTTTTTGCATGCGCAAACATGCCCATCTGTGTTGCGTGGCGCGCGGTGGAACTGGTCGAGCGGTTTGACCTCGCCGCACTTGACGCACTTCTTCATCTGAGCCATGACAAGCTACCCTTTCCCTCATGCAGGGCATACTGCCAGAAGGGTGCTCCGCATTGAAACCACCCACCAGCAAGTGGATACAGATATGCGAACGTCTCGTGGAATTCAAGATCCGGAAAGTTAAGGACGTCAACCACCGGATAACCAAGAACAGTGAACCTGCGGTGAGGCTGCGAGGCTGGATTTGGACGAGGGGGGTGTTTGGGGAAAGACGGGGGGAGGCTCATGCTGCGACTGCGATGTCATTAGTGTATTATTACCTTGCAAAACATGTCGATATAACGCATAAATAATCAGAAAAAATCATGCCTCCTTGTTGCGGGTCGCTTCGATTTGGGCTAAGCTATGGGCTTTCACATGACATTTCCTTACTACACCTACGGAATCACCCCAATGAGATCCACATCAATACGCCTGTTTTCACGCAATGCGCGCAGGACCGCCCTGCTGTCAGGAGGGGCGTTCGCCTGCGTTGCGCTGCTCATCGCTTCCGAGTGCTCTGGGGCTCCGATCTTGCCGCAGGGGTACGATTTCCCCTCAGTCGCCTTGCCATCTGAGGGGGCGACTTCCTGTGCCACATGCCGCAATTCACCAAATCCGGAGATCGTCTCCATCGACAGCCATGGCATGGCCCGTATGAATGTCGACCTGGCGATTCCCCTGCCTTTTGCTCATGATCTCCTGCGGATAGAGTTAGGCAAGACAACAGCTTTCATGCCATCAACTTCCTACTTGCTGTGCACTCCTGGCGACAAAAACGGTTTGCCGGACTCAATAGTGGTTTATATCGGTGAAAGGAAGGTGTTGTTCGACGCCGGCGTCATTGCGGAAGGAGGGGCTAAAGTTTTCCGTGCGAAAAACTATCATGAGTTTTCGCTGGCCCGTGAAGGCGACAAAATGGTTCTCAAAAACCTCAAGTCCCCCAACGAAATGCTTTTCGAATCAACTGATGCGGGAATGAACTGGCGAATCGCCGCAATAAGACGCAAGGATCGACCGGCCTCGATGGCGGTTCACTGCGAGTACTCTTCTGAAGCTCTGATGACCGCCATCGTAAATCCGGATGGCACCAAATATTTATTGGAGCACAAAGGGGGGCTTCCAACCACGGTGACTGACCCTGCCGGAGCGGTCTCCTCCATCACGTATGACGCCGCCGGACATATCACGTCAATAATCACGTCGATCTTCCCCAAGCACCCACTGTATCAAGTTGGAGAAACCAAAAAGCCGCAGCAACAGAAAAAAGGTTTGATAACAAGAGAAATTCACTGCGAGATGGATGCGGTTGGGAGGCTGATCTCCGTTGTGAATTCGTCCGGCGAGAAATACATGGCCCAGTATCAGAAGAGCGAAGCGGTGAAAGGAAACGCATCGGGGAAGGGAAAAACAGCTTTTGCGTTGTGCAGCCTCACCCGCCCTGACGGTCTAAGAGATTTCACCCGCATTTCCCTAAACGCGGATGGGACAAAGATCGAAGCTCGTGGTCGCATCGTCGTGGAGAATGGGCTTGAGATCTACCGCACCAACGCCGAAACGGTTCTCGCCTCGAAGGCTGCGACGATGTCACCAGTGAAAAAAGTGGTGCGGGGAAGAACAAGGGAGACACTGCGGGAAGGATCGACTTTGGCCATTACGAAGGAAATCGATCCCATAGGGAGAGTAACTACGCACAAATTTGATGCCGACAATCGAGAGATCGCCACCATATTTCCTGATAAATCCGAAAGGCGTTTCTCTTTTGACGCCTCCGATCGCCTTGTGGAGCAAGTCGATGAAATGGGACGCGGCACTGTGTACGCGTATAATGAAAAAGGTCAGTTGACCTCCATTACGGACAAGGGTTTGACTACCGTCTATCAATATGACGATAAGGGATTCCCCGTCAAAACGTTGTTACCTGGAAATCGGGCGCACTGTTTCGCATTTGATGCGTTGGGGAGGCTTTTGTCCCACACGCCTCCGGATGGAGTCGAAACCCGATACGTCTATTTGCCAAACCTTGATCTCGTCGCAACTATGGAAAAGCTTCCGGCTCAACGTCTTGTTTCCCCACTCGTGACCCGCTATGAATATGAGCCTCTTCGGGGACGTGTGGCTAAGATCGAGTATCCCGACAAGAGCGTCCAAACCTACAAATATTTCTGTTGTGGCGTGACTGAAATGGTCGACAGAAAAGGCCAGCTTTGGAAATACGCATACGACAATGCGCACAATAAAGTTTTGACGGTTGATCACAAAGGGCAGGAAACGAGGAGTGAGTTCAACGAGAACGGATTTGTCACGAAAGAGATCAAGCCCGACAAGTCCATCGTTACTAACGAATATGATCCTGTGACTGGCTTGTGGGGCATGGAACGTTCATCGAAAGGGACGTGGATGAAAGTTGGCCATGACGAAGCTGGGCGCATGGATAGGGCGGAGTTCCAGGATGGCACTGAGTGCGTGTTCGCTCATGACAAAAGGGATCGTCTCATTTCTTGCACTGGCGGCGGTGGACGCTTTCCCCGCCTTGAGAGGACTTTTGACCTATCGGGACTTGTGCTTTCGGAGCTAATTATTCAGCCTGGGGCAAACAACCCTGTCAGCAAACCGACAATATATAAAAGGGACGCCCACGGACGCGTGATTCAGGTGGAACGTCCTGACGGCACTGTGGTGACCAGCCATTATGACGATTCAAATGGAGATTTGGTCGCACAGGTGGAG
This sequence comes from uncultured Victivallales bacterium, assembly GCA_964436735.1. Lineage (GTDB taxonomy): Bacteria > Verrucomicrobiota > Lentisphaeria > Victivallales > GWF2-38-69 > CAYTFM01. Next base: position 5,740 of record CAYTFM010000180.1, read on the forward strand.
AATGGCATTGTCACGCGTTTCCTCCATGATGACGCAGGACGTGTGGTCGCCGTGTCCAAGTTTTCCTCAGAAGAGCTCCGCAACTGCCAGACATCCGAAGAGCGTGAGACTCTTGCGAAAAATAAAATTGCCGAAGAGTGGACGTATGACGAGTTCGGGGAGCTGAGGAAGAAGTCCCCTGTTTTGGCACGCAAGGTTGAGGCGGAAAACAACAAAGAATCAAATATCGAAAAGTCACAACAATAGAGAAATAGGGAGCTTGTCGCATATGCTTGCGAAGCAGTTTTTTTCAGGTGTGCGGATTGTTTGCGTGATGCTGGTGTTCGCCGCCATGGTGACGCTAACCGGACAGGTCAACGCGGGGCAATGGAAAGGCCGCATCTACGCACCTCAGACAACCCAGGAGGACGAAACCAACTGCACTGGACCAGAGGAGGGCGACAAGTGTGGGATTGAAGATCCCCCGTGCGTTGAGAGGGGCAAGAGATATATAGAAACTGAATGCATGGTCAAGTCAACCATGGCGCTTGGTGAGATAGATCCCCAATACATAAAGGTCAAGGTTGATCGCAAATCAGGACAGTCAGCCGCCATTGTATTCTCAATCCCGGCGCCAACCTTTACCCCTTCTATAGAGAGGAAAGTGTTTGAATGGGACTGCCAGGATCAGACGTTTGATTATTTTAACACCACTCCCGATGTTAAGACTTACACATGGAGTTCAGACGGAAATCCTGGCTCAGGAAGCGGTCAGCTCTATTCAGCCGCATTTGGCGTTGGACGGCACTCCGTGAGTTGCGTTGTCGTCGCAACGCCGAAGACTGGTTGCGCCGAGGGGACATTCCAAATGACGAGAAATGCCCAATGTGTGGGCTATCAGCTTGACGTCATCCTGAATGGCATGAATGAGGACACTGAGGAAACAGATTTCACCAGCGTTGCGCGCAACAAAGACGATGACAACGGAAGCGGTAGAATGGATGTCGACGAGACCGGGTTCTTAGATGATGACCTTAATGTGATAGCAAGGGTTAAGGTTATTGATCCAGATTATACGGGACCGACCATTGTCAGCCATGGGGCCGGGATCAAGCTATGGGAGGATCCACGCAAATCAAAGGAGGCGGCATCCAGCTACTATTCAACGGATTTGACCTTCTACGTCGAAGGTTTTGGCCCTTCCGGCATTTGCGCATCCACCGTTGACGCATCCTACCTATCCGACGCAGACAAGGCGGTTTGTACTGTGATCGAGGCTGACCTTTCACCGTTTACCACCGTATTTACCGATGACAGCGGCGACTTTGAGACAAAGGAGGGAAGACCTGATCTGTTGAAACAAAACGAACACAGTATTCTTTTTGTCAACAACATGGACAATCTTCCCGCTCCGAACGGCGACGGCGTCCCTGACTTCTCCAATGACGTTTCGTTGAAATTCCCAGGAGGCGTCCCTTATGACACGAAGGTCATCAGAGAGTTGCCGCTCTCCAACGACCCGCTTGATCCGAGCTGGCAGGTGCAGGTTGGCTCCGCATCCGACAAAATCAACCTCTTCTGTGTTCGAGGTGGTGTAGTAGAGCAAGTGCGCGGAACGTCCAATCCATACCCCGCCGATAGCTCTTTACAAGTTTTCGTGGAAGGGAAAGCCCCAAGCTCCGCTCTCGGCGATGTGGCTGTAACCGTCAACTACACACGTCGGAACGCAACTTCGGAGGACAAGGTTGTTCTTTCAGTCTTCGCTGTTGACTTGAGGATCGACAGTAATAACGATGGTGAGATCACGTATGACGACGATCCGATTGAGGACAGCAATAAACGCATGGGAGCTTTAGTCGCATTTAACGAGGATGACGACAATGACAACGATACGCCAGATTATGACGACTCTGGTTCTCTATCTGGAGAAAACGACCTTGAAAAAGTTGAGATAAAGATTTTCCCTGAAAATCTTCCTGGTGATTATGTTGCTGAACTTTTAGCCGCAGAAGAAAAAGGGAAAGACAATATCAAGGTTTGGCTTGACGAGTCAAAATCACAAGCTGTAGAGCTTCCATACTCGAAACCAGTTGGGGAATTCCCGAAGGTTGTGTATGTGGAAGGCATACTTTGGGACAAGAATACAACAAAATTGAAACTGCAGCTAAAAAAAGAAGACGCTTCTATCGCAGAAGATCAGGTGAAACTCTATTCAGGTTCTCTCGGCGTTGATCTACCTGATGAATACACTGCCGGTAAAAATCCCATGGTGTCACTGAGCGGCCTTCCGGATCAGGAGCAAGTTGAGTTCGAGATATATCGCAACGGTTCCATCGTACAGACGCTAAACGCTACCACAGAAGATCTCGTCGCTGTTGGCACCATCGATGCCTCTGCCTCGCGACAATCTCCTGGAGACGTGTATAAAGTGATTGCCTATGTCGACAAACGAGAACTTAAGATTGAATCAGGCGAGTGTGTGATCATCCCTGGCGAGCCATCATCTATGGAATTTGAGCTTTCAAAGCAATCGCTTGTTGCTGATGGTAACGATTCTGTCGAGCTGACTGTGACCATCAAAGATGTGAACGGAAATTTGGTGATAGATGGGACTGGAGTGCATTTTGTCGTGACTAACGAAGTGGCTGGAAATTCAGAAGTCTTAATGACCACAACAACGGCTGGTGTTGCTAAAACCACAGTATTAGGACCAATATTGGGTAATTTGAAAATATCGGTTTTGGCAACCCCCATCGAGGGAACGCTTGACATACCTGTCACCCCTCTTGAGGCTACTATCGATGCTCCGAAGAAACTTGATGTTTTTAAAAACGAATCTGGGACACTATTGCTTCAGACGAATGCAAGCGATGGAACATCCGTGCTGTGGAGTGTCCAGAGTCCCAACAAACCCTTTGAGCAGCACTGGTCAACAGTTTCCGGAGGTATGTCAACGATTATTATTAATTCTACTGGCTGCCAAACGGGGATTGCGGCAATTACTGCGTCCATTGCGACAAAGGTTAAGGACAAGAGAATTAACTTTGTTACCACCGCGCCCTTAAGCATGGCTATCGCCAACAGGGTTTTTGTGGGTGATATCCAACCTGGCAACAATACGAGCGGAACATATTACACGGATCCTAAGCCAAGCGGAGATTTGCAAACAGTTGTCGTCCCTCGACCAGTTTCAACTTCTGTTGAAGTCGCGGGTGACCCCGGAGTCACTTACACTGTCACGCTCCTGTATCCTGAGGACAATGCACTTGTCAATTTGCTTGATGAAGCGGGAAGCCCTCTTGTCACGGTCACTGCCGACAAAAAAGGCAAAGTTACTTTTCAAATTTCTTCAACAGGAGGACTTGCCGATCTTATCCCAACTGGAACACTATTTAAAGAAATTAAATTCCGTCTTGAGTCCAAGCCTGTTGTTGCTGTTGCAGCAGAGGGTGTAGGTAACGAGGCGGCTCAAGCTGGTGTAAACGCTATCCTTGAAGACACCGTAACGGTAATTCCTACTGATAACTGGGATAAGACTGCGCAGTTTGTGCTTGGTTTTTGGGGACAGGATGCCGAAGGATTCACAGGTTTCGTTGGAGGTATGGCTGGCAGTTCCCTTGTCGTGGGAGATGCGGGGGCGTCAATAAAAAATTCCCTCCGTGGCTACGGGCTTATACGTGGTGATGTTGATCCAGTCGAAAGCATGGCCTCGATGGCTGGCTTACTCACTTCTGGACTTCCTGGCTTGGACACGGTGTTTGCATTCCTGAGGTCACTGAGGGCAGCTAAAGCCGCCACAAAATACACAGAAAATATTGTATTGATCGCCAAGGATGCCATTTCAGATGCTATCAAGATTACAAAAGGCACTTCCAGCAATGCTTCGAATACGATCACGCCTTCATCTATAGGATATCTATATTCAGGATCTGCACCAATAGCCGCTTCGTCTGCCAATATATCGATTGGTAAACTTGCTGAATATGCTATATCCATGACGAAAAGCAGGAGTTTCTATGAGGTAAATGTCACACTCACTTCGAAATCAAGTATAAAAGCTGCCATGGAGTGTCCAGCTATAATAGGTGAAGATCTACTTCGAGATTCACTGGACAATCTCATTGGGAAGTCACTCAAGGTCAAAACTTACGAGGCTGGTTTCGAGTTTCTATCAAAAATCTCACCAGATGTTATCAGTAAAATCAAAAATAGCCCAGATGCAAAAAATGCTATATCTGCTCTTTTTAGATCGATAGAGAAAGGAGTTGATCCCAAGCAAATCGAAAAAATATTTGAAAACACGACTATGTTCAATGCGACTTACGACCAAGTTAAATTTCTCAAAGATTTGGAAACAGTGTCAGCAAGGACGCGAGAGGGGCTTGGGAAATGCCTGGAGAGGCTGACGTGGAAACAGAACGATGGAACAGCGGGGAATCTCTTTGAGTTTCAGGCGGCGGCTTTCTTCATAACCCAAAAGAAGTCTCGTGTTGACTTCATTGACCAACTTGTCTATGACAAAAATACGGGGAAGCTTGTAACCGACATCGATCTGGTTCTGCTGTCCGATAGCGGCAAAACATTCGTTCAAACTAAGGTCAGCAGGAATGCGTTCAAGAAGGATGGCAGAATTATGCAGCCGACAAAAGAATGGATCAGAAAAGTCAAGGATCATGACAGTAGTGCTAACATTGTTTATGCTGTTCCCGATGGCGTGGAATTCCCGCCGTCATTAGTTACATATTTCCAGAAAAATGGTGTATTTATGGAATTCATTACAATGAAAAGGTGAGAATTATGCTTTACGAACTAAGAACTAAAGTATTAACACTGGAGCAAATGAAGCGAATCATAACGAATTCAAGAAAAATGAAAGGCTTCAAGGAAAATTCCGAACAATCTTGGATTTCAACTTTAGAAAAAGTTAACCTATCCCAGCTGGATAAATATGTAGTTGAAAGTGGAAGTTCAATTGATCTCGATTTGTTGTCATCTAATGTTGAGGAGAAAATACAACATTTCAGTGACTTCAGATCTAATTTTCCTGATATTGATGACGTGCTATCTCTTTCATTCCAGATAAGCTCTTGCCAGAAAAACATCGAAAAGGACGATTATACTTTATGTATGTTTATGCAACGTCCTTTTGCTTTTGTTTTTTCAATTAATTTCGGTCAAAAATCGGAGATATATAAAAATAGAGTTTTAAAGTTAGATTTTTTATGCCGTTTTTTTGAATGTATCGGACTTCAATCAGGCATAAAAGTTAACATCAAAGAAAATACTGAAAAAATATGGTACGATAAGAAGCTATTCGTTGAACTGGAATGGTTTAATAATAAAGTTGTTGAAAATATATTCAAAGATAGTGATAAGTTAGCGTTCAAAACAGAATATTGCGGAAATACAATGTGGGGGTTGAAAATTTTCTGCAGGCGCAATAATAGTCAATTCAAATGCATTTATCCAGTGCTACAGTTGCTTGATTACCAGAACAAATATGTAAATCCTGAATTGAGTTTAACATTCAAGAAGGAGTCCTTGCCTGTTATTCGTAGCGAGTTAGAAAAACATAATTTGACAGAATGTGAAAAAATAACTTTTCACCAATACTCGCACCTTTTGCTTAACGATATGGAAAAAACAATATCAGAGAACGTTCCCTTCTACATGCTTGCATACTATCTGAAACCTCCCAAGATGCCGGACATTTTAACGTATATAACCCATGACAATGGCAAATTCAACATGATCTTCAAAGCAGACTGCGGTAAAGAAGATCAAACTAAGATGCTATACCAATTGATATCCGATCTTGCTGGTGGAGACGGCATCATTGAACACCTATAGGAAGCACTCAACGAGATTTTCAAACTTACGTCAAGAACTCTGAGGTACCAAATGCCACTTGAGGAATCAAATGTCGTTGATATGGTCGCAGGAACCTCTGATGGCTGGCTTGAAATGGTGATCACCGATTCGGGACAGATTGTGGATGCTGACTCACGAAATGTCGCCTTAAAGCGCAAACTCGGCACCTATAAAGCTTATATACAGGGGAAATCATTCACAAAAGATCACAAGGGAGCCGCACTGGATCGGACAAGAATCGTCGTCGTGTGCTCCACCATGCCGACGGACGAGATGATGGGTATTAAAGGATTTCGGCTTGATGACGGGAATGTGATCCCAATCTCCTACAGACTCTTTAATGGCACGGAGATGGTCGAGCTTGACGATTCATCTGGTGACGAGCAAGTGGTCGTGGAACTGAGAAAGTTCAACAACGGCACGTTTAAATCCTGTGAAAACATAAGTATTGAGATTCAGCCCTTCAAGGAAATTGTTTTTGACCTTACTGGGTGTGAGTTCGCCTCCAAGTCTCCTCCTCCCGACGCGGTAGTGCTGCATCTTCCCGATGACGATATGCTTCTGATGATGATAGATGAGGATGACGAGGGCAGAAGGTATGCCATGTCGTCAAGTGGTATCAGGTTGAAGGATCAATCCACCGGATTTGACGGGATTGAAGATGGGGAGCACGTTGCTTCGATCGTCAAACTTCTCGAACCTCCGAAAATGGTCCCCGCTCTTTTCCTAAAGCTCTCCATCACGAAATGATGACGAGCGAGTTGAATGGATTTATAAGATATTAGTGTCACCAGCTATTTCATAGGGAAATTCATGGAGAGAATCGCAATAGTCGTTTTTGTGTTTTTGGCGACATTGACGCTTGACGTATGGGGACAAGCTCCCGCCTCGAAGACTTCCACCGCAAAACCTTCTCTTTTGTCCAATAGGACTCCAGCCAAGATCAAGGAGTGTCTTGAGAAGTACGGGGGCGGCAACGACACGGAGAATGCAGTTATCAGTGCCTTGAACTGGCTCAAGGACAATCAGAACGCCGATGGATCATGGGGTGACGGCGGTCCCACGCCCCGCAACGATCTGACCGGTCTTGTCCTTCTCTGTTTTCTTGGTCACGGCGAGACTAAGCAATCCACCGACTATGGCGCAGCCATATCTAAGGGGATGGAGCGTCTTTTGTATGGATGCGAACGACGTCTTTT
>CAYTFM010000180.1:12798-13304 GCA_964436735.1 uncultured Victivallales bacterium
TGCATGCGCCGTCCGTAATTGCCCTCTGCGAGGGCGGAGTCATGACCGATGACGAGAGCCTTAAGAGCATGGCCGCCAAGGGCGTCGATCAGATCCTCAAAGGGCAGAGGAAGAATGGGGGATACGGAATGGGATATGAAAATGGCAACGGCTACAACATCACTTCCATATATATGCCTCAGACGTCTTGGAACTTCATTGCTTTAAGCAGTGCAATGGATGCAGGGATCCCGGTTGATGGAATCGAGATTGCATACGATAAAACTATCGATTGCATGAGGGGCACATTCTACAAAGATGTAGGTTTCAGTTTTACATGCGATGGCGCGACTAAGTCGCCAGCGAATGACCCCGAATCTATTGCGGAGGGAGTTTTTTGTCTTTACTTATCGGGTAACGGCAAGTCTCAGGAAGTTAAAAAATCAATGCAGGCTCTGACAAAAGTGAACCTTGCCAAAGAGGTGGGTGCTGAGTTGCCCAAGGACAAGCAATCAGTCCTCGGTTGC
>CAYTFM010000180.1:13314-18171 GCA_964436735.1 uncultured Victivallales bacterium
ATGTGGTTTGCCGCAAATGCGTTTTTCCAGGATGGCAAGGGCACTGGGGCTTCATGGAAGAACTGGAACACTTCTATGAAAAAGTCACTACTCTCCAAACAGGAGAAAAACGGCAGCTGGAAGTTCTCCGCCAGTCCTATATCGGACTTCGCCCAATTAGAAGGTAAGAATCTGCAGATTTACCACACAGCGATGTCGTGCCTGAGTCTTGAGGTCTACTACAGATATCCGTTGATTGATGCGAAAGGTAAATAAATGTTGCGTCTGATGATGAAGGAATTATCACCTTTGCGAATAGTGCTTTTCCAATTTGCTCTGACTGCGAGTATCGCTCTCGCGGCAGCCGATAGTCAACTACCTGTGAAGCGGGCGCAAGCCGGCAAATCTCAGCCTGTGGCGGGCACTCCCGCTGACGCCATTTCTTCGATTACGGCTAAGGCGGAGGTTCAGCTCGATGCCGGCAAATACAAAAAATCCGTGGAGCTCTTTGAAAAAGCCCTGACAGACGGTCGTCTGGTTGGAGCCCAGCGTGGACGCGCGGTCGTCCTGTTGGCCCGTTCACAACGTCTCGCCGGTTCACCCTTCGACGCCGTTGCGACCCTGACAAAACTGCTTGAGACCAAAGATCCCCTCCACTACATCGAGATCGGTGAAGCCTACTTCGCCCAGGGCGAGTACGATTCAGCCATCAAAGCCATTTCCATCCACTCCAAGAAGGATTCCGCAGACATCCAGTCCCGCTCGCAGTGGGTCAAGGCTCGCGCCGACTATGCACTCAGAAGGTATCTGCCCTGCGTCGACTCCTGCAAGCTGGTCATCTCAAATGTCGCCGCCTACAAAGCCGAGACGAAAGCGGAGAAGAAGATCACCGAGGAACTCGACAAGATCGCCAAGGATGCCACCGATTTGATGGAGAAGGCACTTGAAGCCCACGACACCGGCAACTATGGGTTGGACTACGCCTTCTACCGAAAAGCCCGCAAAGCGGACTTCGCAGCGAAATACGACATCGCCCTGCTCAATTATGGCAAGATCAAGGACGGGATACTCAGACAGGCCGCCGACCTCTACACCGCGCGCTGCCTCGCAGCTAAGGCTGAAGGCAAGGAAGCCAAGAAGAAACTGAAGGACATTGTCGCGGACGGCTTCGCTGTAGCCAAGGACACCGCCACAGCCTCATCGGAATCAGCGAACCCCTATGCCGGCGAGGCTGCAATTGACCTCGCCGAAGCGGAATACATCGAACTTGGACCCGAGCAGGCTCTCAAACGTCTTGAATGGTTCGACGAGTGGGCGGCGTGCGAGGAGAAGTGCGCCATCAAGTGCAAGGAGGAGGAAAAGGTCGCCGCTAAAGAGAAGAAGCCCGTGTTGAACCTGTCCAAGAAGCCGGAAGGTCTTGAGATCCTTGCGGGAATCAACGAGGCTCTCTGGAACGACGTCATCGACAAAGCCCCCAAGAAATACCTCGACACCGACGAGTTCGGCAACCTGTCGAGAACCGCCAAATCGCCCGAAAGCATCGTGAACGCCCGCACCTCGCCGTGGTACCTGCCGCTTCTGAGGACGCGCGCCGCCATCCTGAAGGGGCACATGCTCTCCGAGACGGGGGAGAAGGACAAGGCGGTCGAGGTCTACAACTCGGTTCCATCTGCGGGTGGCGAGGTCAAGATCATCACGGATAAGGTCGTGGTCGACACGCTGCTTGCTGGCGTGTCCGAAGGCTTCCCGCCCCCGTTGAACAGCGTATGCGCAAAGAAGGTCAGAAAAGAAAGAGCCAGACCTTTAGCCCTCGCCTGCCTCGACGCCATCACCGGCGAGCCCAGGAAGGCTGCGGAACGGCTCAAATCCATCGCCGGAGCCGCGGAGGCGGATAATCACCAGCTTGAGCGCCGGACCGTCCTTTTCTGTCTTGGGAGCCTTCAAGCCGACTCGGGGGAGATGGCAGCCGCCGAGACCACGCTGCGCTCCAGCATCAGGGAGAGGAACACGCCGCCAACTTCCATTGACGACCAGATAGGGATGACCTTGGCCGGAGTGCTCGCCCGCGACGGCAAGACGCTACCCGAGGCCGCCAACCTCTACCGCAAGGTGGCGGAGCGGAAGAACACCATGGCTCCCGCCGCATTGCTCTCTTTGGCGCTGGCACAAGCGAACGGTGGGAACCTCGACGGAGCCTGGGACGCGTGCGCGCAGATTCTCCTGCGCCATCCTGAATCGAAACAAGCCCCCGCCGCCGCGACGCTGGCGAAGGCTGTCGACCCCGATGGGCGGAAGGCGTCGAAGCCTGGATCCCCGAAACTACCCGAACGGAACGACGGCAAGCTCGTCCGCCACGTCCGCACCATTGTTGTGCCAGGTGGAGCCGAGTGGGAGGCTGATCCCTCGCAGCTGACCAAGGGTGACATCGTGCAGTACAACATCAGGTGCATATCACGGGACAACTGCACGATCATCCGCAACTTCTGCGTCGGCGTGGGGGCGAAGGAGCCGCAGCCGCCGCGCTCAAAGACCAACGAGATCGTCTTCTACCGCGCGCCGGTGCTCTCCCTCCCTGGTCTGACACGGGAACTCGACGGCGAGCCTGGTATAGCCAAGTGACCAGGCACGCAAAGCTGGGCATTCTCACAGCCATCACCGGTCTGTTGTTCCCGTTTGCTCTCGCCGCCGCCGATGCGACCATCACCGTGACCGACGACGCCGGCAGGCTTGTCGCCGAACACATCCCCGAGAAAGGGGTCGACTTCGGCAGGATCGACGCCGGCGCCAAGAAAACCATGACGCTTGGGATCGCCAACAAGACCGGCCGTGCCATAGAGATCGACGGCTGGAGGTCGCCCTGTGAATGCCTCGACTTCGAGGGCATAATCGAGTCGCTCGCCAAGGACGAGAGCAAAAGTGTCTCATTGATCCTCGACGGCACCTCCTTTAGGGGTGGGATCTCAAAGTACATCTACCTCTCGTTCAACGCGGACAACTCCGAAGGGACCAACCTCTTCCTCCCCGTCAACTTCTTCGTCGGCGAGACTTCCGGTGTTCCTGTCGGCACATCACAACCGCAGGATGCGGCGAGCCTCCTGAAATCCAATGCGGGTGTCAAGAAGGACGCGTCATCAGCTGAAAGCGAAGTCGTCGTGAAAGGTGTCACGATCATCGATTATAAGAAGTCGGTCGACAGCAAGGAGCTGGCGAAGGCGGAGGCGTGGATCTTCGCCGGGAATAACTGCCCTGGATGCAACCATCTCAAATCAATGCTCCTGCCGAACCTGTTCGAGGGGCGTTCGGTCAAAGTCGTCATGGCGGATCTCGACAAGAAGGAGAACCTTCTGTCGCTTCTAAAGCTGGAGGAGAAGCTTGGCGTCGACGGCAAAAACAGCAAGACGCCGGTGCTGTACTGGCGGAACAGGCTGATCTACGGCAACGACGCGGTGAAGGCGTTGATCGAGTGTCCGGGCGTCCAGCCCCAACCTTTGCAGGATACCGAGAAACTCGACATCTCGTTCCTATTCGAGAACGTTGACTCCAACGCCGAAACCCTCGCCAAACGACGCGCCGAGCAGGTCACCATGGGCACTGTGCTCGCCGCCGGACTTGTGGACGGGATCAACCCCTGCGCCATATCGACGTTGGTGTTTCTGATGAGTCTGCTCGCTGTGTCGAAGGTTGGTGGCGTGAGGCTTCTACTCGTTGGAGCCGTGTATTGCGCAGCGGGTTTTCTCACCTATCTCGCCATCGGGCTTGGATTGTTCAGCTTCCTGAAGGCTATGGAGGGATTCGGTCTCGTTAGAACGATAATCAACTGGACGATGGCGGTGGCGCTGGTGGCACTTTCGATCATCTCGTTCCGCGACGCATGGCGGTACAAGGCATCCGGTGATTCGGCTGACGTGTCTCTGAAGCTGCCGGACGGGATCAGAGCTCGCATCCACGGCGTCATGCGGAAGGGACTCGCGCTCAGGTTCATCGTGCCGGCGTTTTTCCTCGTCGGGGTGGCTGTGACCGTGCTTGAGAGCGTTTGCACGGGACAGGTCTATCTGCCGACCCTCGCTTTGCTGGCGAAGACCGACTCGGTTGAAAGGGTGCGGTGGCTCATCCCACTGATCGCCTACAATCTGATGTTCATCCTGCCGCTGGTGGTCGTTTTCCTGACCGTGTTCCTCGTGGGCGTCAAGACGGAGGAGCTGCTCAGGCTTGGCAGACGAAGCGTCGTGCCTGGCAAGGTGGCGATGGGGCTCTTATTCGCAGGGATGGCGGCTTTGATGGTGTGGCTGTGAGTGGTTGATGATCCGAGGACGGTTGAATGATGATGCTGACGACGAATATGAATCTATCAGCGAACAAGGGAGGATGCGCGATGGCTCGAACAATGACGATGCTGGCGGTGGCTGCGGTTCTGACTGTGGCGTGCCTTGGCTGGGCCGAGGATCAGAAGACGGTCGACAACAAGCCTGGGGATAAGCCGGCGTTGGCGCAGGACGGACAGGTGGGCGTCTACAAGGTTGGTGGAACCCTCTCCACGGGGCACGGGACGCTTTCTACCGCCGTCAACCAGGAGCTTGATGACGGCGCGGTCGTGGTGGTGGAGAAGAGCGCCCCGCGCGAGCTCGCCCAGCTTGAGACCGGCGCGATGATCAAGAAGCTCATGAACGGACTTGCGTATGACGAGGTGAGGGCGATAGACGACAAGGGATTGAAGGATCTGTGGCGGAGCGTCGTCGACCTGGGATGGGCATGGCGGAACACGGCGATGATGATCTCGGTGAGGAACGACCTGGTCGGGTTCATGCTCGGCAGGGACGCCTCGGCGGGGCTCCACGCCGAGGTGGAGAGGAGGCTGAAAGGCGACAAGGAGGTGGCGGG
>CAYTFM010000181.1:0-18148 GCA_964436735.1 uncultured Victivallales bacterium
GATTGAAGCGCAAGAGAATTCTACCTGCGACACCTTCCGTGTCTGGCGAAGCGCCAAAGTCGATTCATGATGGGCGTGCGGTTTACTATATTGAGTCATAAACCATGTGAAACATGCCTCAAAATGGGCTGTAAGGGCATGTTTTTAAGAAGTTTGTTTTTGCAATACCCTTGTTATAATGATATTACATATCGTTAACATGGTCCGACCCCATATGCTCCTGGCCCGACCCCATATGCTACCATATGCTACGACCCCATATGCTAGAACGGCAGAGGAACGGCAGGGGAAAGACATCCACGTAAGCCCGCCAGCGAGGCGGGACGCGCCACCACACGCTCCGAAGCGGGGGAAATGGCCATGCGCCAAGCGTCAGATCGAGGGAAAAGCCACCCACTCGAACACACGGCCCCATCGTCACCCCGAAAAACGCTTGCATTCCGACCGCACGGCGGGTAAGATTCCATCGGAAACGGGGACCGCCACGCATAAATGTCCAAGCGCGCCTCCCACGCATAGGGCTCGTTCAACACAGACTATGTGACGGCTTCGCGTCACATAATCTCTATGAAGTTCTGCCCGGACTCGATCATGCCGTTATCTCGGCGACTTCGGACTTCCTGCCGCAGAAATCGTCGCCAATGACGATCTCGCCATATCTGAACGGGTTTGACGCGGGCATGATATTCCTCCAGTATGATTACCAAGAATATAGTAACTATATTTATAACAACATAATTCGTGTAACTGCCTACCACTCCATATCTCTCTAAGAAATCTTTGAAAAACTTTCTCAAGAGCGCGAAATCAGAAAATTCGTGATTACTTTACGTGTCCATGAGCAAGATCATGGACAGCGTAGTCAATTTCGCCAGACGGGTCGCCAAGCGACCATCCGCATCTCCCACCGCCGCCGAGGAGATCAAAGCTCTTCGCTCCGAAGTCGAGGAACTCCGCGCTGAACTGGCCAAGGCCACGGCCATCATCAAGGAACTTCAGTCCCGCCTTTCGCTGAACAGCCGCAACAGCTCCAAGCCCCCATCCTCCGACGGTCCAGCGAAGCCACGGCCCAAAAGCCTCCGCCCCAGAACTGGCAAGAAAACGGGTGGGCAGCGCGGACACGAGGGCTCCACGCTTGAGGTGGCGACACCCGATCTGACTGTCGACCACATCAAGAACGAGTGCGACTGCGGAGTTGACTTGAGCGGCGTGGCTGGAACCGTCGCGGAGATCCGCCAAGTCCACGACATCATCATGATCAAAATCGTCACAGACCACAGGCGTTTCGAGAAAGTCTGCCACGGCTGCGGCAAGACGATTGGCGGGGTGTTCCCCGAAGGGGTCAACGCCCGCGTCCAATATGGCAGGAGCGTGGAGTCCCTCGCCGGGTACTGCATGAACCGCCAGTTCATCCCATTCGCCAGGACGGCCGAGTTCCTCAGGGACGTGTTTAATATCAGCCTGAGCGAGGGAACGCTCGGCAAGTTCAGGGCGCGTCTCCACCAGCAGGTTAAAGGAGCTGTCGCGACAATCAAGTCGCTGATCATGGCGGCGCGTGTCGCCCGCTTCGACGAGACCGGGTTCATCGACAACGGCAGGCGCCGCTGGCTCCATTCCGCCTCCACGGAAACTCTCGTCTATTTCCAGGTCGCGGACGGCAAGGGCTCCGACGCCATGCGGGAGATCGGCATCCTTCCCGCCTTCACGGGTAACGCCATCCACGATCACAACAGATCCTACTACATGTTCGCCAACTGCCAGCACGGAGAATGCAACGTGCATGTCATCAGGGAGTTGATCTTCCTGCATGAGGAGTGCGGACAGGCGTGGGCTCCTGTCATGATCAACCTTCTCCTCGAGGCGAAAGGCACCGTGGACGCCGCCAAGCTCAACGGAGAGCGGATGCTTTCCGCAAGCATGATCGACGTGATTGAGCGCGCCTACGACCGCGTCGTCGGCATGGGGTTCGCCGAGAACCCCGACGTGGAACCGACCGGTCCGCCGAGACGCGGAAAGCGCAAACGCACTCCGGAGGTGAATCTGCTCGTCAGATTCCGTAAATACAAAAGTGAGCATTTGCTCTTCATCCATGACTTTGACGTCCCATTCGACAACAACGGGGCGGAACGCACATTCCGTCCCGAGAAGACGCGGCAGAAGATATCCGGGACAACGAGGGCTGAGAACTCCGCGGAGGAGATCTGCGCCATCCGCGGATACATCGCCACGGCTGTCAGGAACGGCGTCAGCGCGTACGACGCCATACGGCTCGCTGTCCGTGGGACACCATTCGTGCCCGCTGCGGGCTGACTCCTGGCGTTTGTCTTGAAGTCCAACCACTGCATCCCTCAGATTTTGTTCATACCGAACACAGAACACTGAACACCTGGGCAGTTACCGGGCACGTCAACTCATTGCCCACCGCCAGTTATGGCACGCAGGCTGGCTACCCGAGGGGCTCGTGCGTCTACACCCGCTCAGCCTGGGCGGACACGCCGCCATACTATTGAGAATATCAATCGCACGCGATGCGGATGAGTGTCGCGGCAAACACGAAACTGGTGGATGAAAGGTGTTTGAATTTGAATAACTCCTCCAAAGACCGTTCCACGCTCCGCGCGCTGGCCGCCAGAATCCGGGAGATCGCCGCATTGCCGGTGATGGCTGAGCGGAAACGGCTCTGGCGTGCGCATAACTCTCTGAAAGGCGAACGGCCGCTGGTGCTCGCGTTTCCCGAGGGCGCCTGGCCGGAACTGCTTCCCGAATCGGTGTGCGAGTGCGAGGACGCGCTCTCGCGTTCATGGGAATACGCGCTTCGCCAGAGGATCTACTCCCATGAGATCATCAATGACGACAACGTGGTCGAACCGTTTCTTGACATTGAATTCGAGGTCGACCGCGGCGATCTCGGTTTTCCGGTGACACAGACGCATGGTGAGAATCGTGGGAGCTTCGCCTGGGAGCCGCCGATCAAGGATCTGGTCAAGGATATAGTGCGGCTCGTCCCCTGCGAATTCTCGTTCGACACGGAAGCCTGGCGGAGGAAATTCGAGATCGCGCATGAGCTGGTTGGCGACATCATCCCGCCGCGCCCGTGGGCGAAGTTCGCACTGTTCACATCGGCTCCGGCGCGGGCGGTGAATCTGCTCGGTTTCGAGTGCTACTCGCTCGCGATGTATGACTCGCCGGCCGAATTGCATGCGCTTATGCGCTTTCTCGCCGCCGAGGACAACCGTTACCTCGATTTCCTCGAGCGCGAAAGCCTGTTGTGGCTCAACAACGGAAACGACTATGTCGGATCAGGCGGCGTCGCCTATGTCGACGAACTTCCACGGGCGGATTACCGTCCGGGCGCGCCGGCGCGTCTGTGCGACGTGTGGGGGAGCGCGCAGGCGCAGGACACGCTGGGCGTCTCTCCCGAGATGTTCGCCGAATTCGTTCTGCCGTACCAGCGGCCGGCCATGGAGCGCTTCGGACTTTCCACCTACGGCTGCTGTGAGCCGCTGGACAAGCGTCTCGACGCGCTGTCCGCGGTGGGGAATCTCCGCCGTATTGCCGTATCGCCATGGGCTGATCAGGAAATCTGCGCGGAGAAGATCGGAAGGCGCTATGTGTTTTCGCGTAAACCAAATCCGTCGATGGTGTGTGTGCGATTCAATGAAGATGAGATTCGCGGCGATCTCAGGAAAACTCTGGCACTCGCCGGGAAACTGAATCTGGAGATCATCCTGAAGGATACTCACACGATACAGCATGAAGCCTGGCGCATTCCGCGCTGGGTGGCGATCGCGCGGGAAGAGATTGACGTGGCCTGAAAGATGGTAAAATGAGGAAAGGGGAACAGCAGATGAGGCCGATCATAGCTCCCATGGGGTTGGCATGCGTGTGTGCCGTGTGCCTCTGCGTGCTGGTTTCCTCCGCGCGGTTGTCCGACGTGGAGCCGGTCTTCACATTGGACTCCGAGAGTGGATTCAGCGCGGCGAAGAAAGCGGGAGCGGTGGCGGCGCGTCCTGTCAAGGAGCCGAAACTGCAGCCCGGCCGCGTCGGCGGCAATGCCCTGTTGTCCGGCCCCGCCACCGGCTATCTTGATTTTCCGGCCGAAGGCGTCGTCAACGCCACGCAGGGCACTATCGAGATGTGGGTGTCGCCGGTGGACTGGAACGCGAACGAACGGGCGTTTCACGTGTTTTTCGCCGCGAACGCCGCGGATGGCAAAGGCTCTTTGTTTTTGTATAAATACTTTGAGAACTACAAGCATCTGTGGATGTATTCCCGCAGCGATGATCAGGGGAGTCCCAGCATAAAGGGCATGGACATCACCCATTGGCAGGTTGGCATCCGCGAATGGCATCATGTGGCCGCCACCTGGTCGGGGGAAGGCGTCATGTTGTATCTGGATGGAAAGCCCGCCGCGGCCCGGAAGTCCGGCGCAAACCTGCCCTCGCGGATCAGCGGCACGTTCCGGATCGGCGATGATGAGTGGGAGGAGGCCGCCAAAACCGTCAACGCGCTGCGCACCTCGTCCACACTGCTTGACGACATCCTCATCTACGACAAGGAACTTACCCCGGCGCAGATCGACTCCCATTTCCTGGGGAACTTCAACGCCTCGTCAGCACTGGTCGCGGAGCAGGCCCAGATAAGCCACAGCATCGACATAGAGCACACGCGTCTGTCGATCGAGGTGAAATTGAACGCCCCGGACTATGATGACAGCCGTCTGCAGGTGGTCATGAGAATGACACCTGCCGCGGCGCAGGCGCCATCCGAGCAGTCCACCTTACGAAAAGCGAGGGAGGAGCTTTGCCCTGTGAAAGACAACGCCACCCGCATGACGGTGCCGCTTGACTCCCTTGCGCCCGAGAGCTTCGATCTGACGGTGTCCGTGTCGCACGACGGCACACCCGCCTACCAGCTTCACAAGATCATTGAGGTGCCCCCCATGCCCTGGTTGGGCAACTCGCTGGGGAAGGAGCGATGCGTGTTGCCGCCATGGACGCCTTTGTCGCGGCAAGGCGACACCATTTTCTGTTGGGGGCGGGAATACGCCTTTGACCAGTATGGCTTGCCCGCCCGCATTGTCTCCGCGGGGGAAAACGTGTTGGCCGCGCCTGTCCGTCTGGCCGCGAAAGACGCCGCGGGGAACGAGATCAGCTGGGCGGCGCGGCGAAGATCCCTGATGGATCTCCTGTCGGATGTCGCCATGTGTCAGTGGCAAGGAGGAGGTTTTTCCTTCAGCAGCGTGGATGATGTCGCCGCCTCAGGCGCCGGATCCATACAGGGGGCATCCGCGCGTGGCGCAATCTCCTTTACAACCGCGATGAATATTGAATATGATGGGTTGCTGTTGCTTGATCTCGCCTTGGACGACAAGGAGGCGACGGCGGACGGCCAGCCGCTGGAAGAACTGTCAGTGGAAATCCCTCTGCGCTCCGAGCATGCGTTGTATCGGCACCGCAACTGGATGTCCGGGCTCCTGCCGGCCGGCAAGGAGAACGGCGTTGTGGAGAGCTGGCCGTTTTCCCCGCCCTTCATCTGGCTGGGAGACGATGACCGGGGACTCTTCTGGTTTTGCGAGAACTCCGCCATGTGGCCAAACGCCAGCAACGGCGACGCCATTCAAGTCTTGCGCCAGGGAGACCAGGTGGTCTTGCGCCTCAACCTGCTCAAAAAGGGGCAGAAGCTTCCCGCCAACTGGCGCTGGCAGTGCGGCGTGCAGGCGACTCCGGTGAAGCCGATGACCACGCGCCGACGTCAGATCGACCTCATCAGCGGCAAGGCGGGGGTTCAGCACAGGATCGTGTGGCCCACCCCCGGGACGATGCCGCTCTACGGTTATCCGGAGGCGAAGGAGCCGGAATTCACCGAATACGCGCGGAAGACGAACATGGCCCTGATCCCTTACTGCTGCTTGAGCGCCATGAGCACCAAGGCTCCCGAGTGGCCTTTGTTCGCCGCCTACCGCACCACGCTTGACTGGGGAAGCTCGCCGGATGTGGCCAGCGTCGGCGGCGGTTTTGTGGTGGTCGATCCCAAGGCGCCCGGCTATGCGGACTTCATGACGTGGAAGAATCACGAGTTTGTCGCGAAGTACAAGCTGGCGGGCTTGTACCATGATTTGGTTTCCCCCTTCAATTACAGTCGCAGTCCGGAGATTGCCGATTACGCGTTTCTCGCGCAGCGGGATCTATACCGCCGCGTATATGGCATGTTGAAAAAATGTAATCCGCAGAGTTTCAGCATCGCCCACATGTCCGGAAGCGTCCTGACGCCGGCCTTGGCGTACGTTGACGCCTACCTGGACGGCGAACAGTTCCGCGGCAGGGTGAAAAAATCCTATCTGGACGTGCTGCCCCTCCCATATTTCCGCTGCGAATTCTCCGGCAGGGCGTTCGGGATCGAGCCGATCTTTTTGCCTGAGATCGAAAATGACATCAAGGCGGCGGATCCCGGGAGATTTAACCAGCTGACGCGGGAGGCGATAATGTTGTGCCTCTTGCATGACGTGACGTCCTGGGCCTGGGCCTGCGATCAACTGTTGTTCAGAAAAGCGTTTGACACGCTTGCGGCATTCGGATATGCCGATGCGGAATTCATCCGTTATGACGCCCCCCAGGCGCCACTTGTCGACCTGCCCAACGACGTGCTGGCCAGCGCCTATCGACGGCAGGATGGCTCTCTGCTGCTGCTTGTCTGCAATCTTGGCAATGAGGCGAAAACGTGGAAGTCGCGGATGCTCGAGCACCGACTGGGCATCACGCCTGCCAGCGCGGTCTCTCTGAATGAGAACGATCGCGCGGCGCCGCTCGTGGACGGCGAAATCGAAGTCTCCTTGAAGGCCCATGATTTCGCCATGATCATGCTGTCCAAGGATATGAAGGCGAACTCAAAACCCCGGTGAGTTCGCCGCTGTCTGCAAAGCTCTTCCAAAGGGCAGGCCTCATTATCAACTTCTCGAGGACATGTTCGTTGGATTTCCCGTTCTGCCTTATCATGGAAGCGGAAGGAGGACTTTGGTGAAATCTCCCAGGTTCGTCTTCTTTGACACGGGAGTTCGAAATACCGCCGCCGGTTTCACGCCATCCCCCGACAGCGTCCTCGCGTCCCCCGGTCCTCTTTTCGAGCAGTGGGTGGGGATGGAGTTGCGGAGGCGTCTGGTATGTCTTGCTAAAGGAACGCTTTACTATTTGAGGACACACAATGGTTTTGAGATCGACTACATCGTGGAGATTGATGGTGAGTTGATCCCCGTGGAGGTGAAGTGGACGGAGAATCCTTGTCATAAGGACGCGAAAAAAATTTCTGTTTTCATGTCCGAGCATAAAAACGCGACAAGAGGATATGTGATATGCCGATGCCCAAGGCCAATGGAGTTGTCTGAGGGGATAGTGGCGATTCCTTGGTGGGCGGTATGATGAGGAGGCCGGTGTGATGCCCGGCACTGTTGATTCTGCCCCCAAGCTTTGTGTCTCGGCAAGCCATTGGTCGAGGCTTCCCCAAGGTATGGAAGGCTCCAACCTCCGTTGATCGCCATCACGCTTTGCGCGGTTGCCGGCCATTTTCCTCCATCAGCTCAATCCGACTTCAACGTCCACGAACTCCTGGCCGCGGGAGAAAACAGGTACGTGTTTTATGGGTTGTAGTTGTCTTTCCCGTCCCAGAAACAGGTCTTTGACACGGGAAGCCCTTTGATCCGTCTGCCCAGCAAACTCCGTTGCGCGCCACTCCATCCGACATTCACCCCGAGGATCACTGAGACGAGCCCAGCCTGTTGCAGCGTGATGAGATTGACCTTGTCCGCCGTGATGTTGACCGTTCCCCAATCGCAGCCGAGGATGCGGGGCAACTCGGTGGCGGTCTGCTCGACCGTGGTCGGAGCGGCTACCGCGACAATAACATAAGCGACCCCGCAGATGACCGTGAGCGCTGCGGCACTCAAATTTTTTTCCTGCCATGATTCATTCCTCCAGAATGATGCGATCCATGTCGAAGCCGTTCTCCTTGTCCTGGCTGCCCCGGATGTAGGCCGGGCCGGTGAACTTGGCCGAGACCCAGACCTTCCAGTCGTTGGCGTTGGGGTAGGGGATGGCGTCGTAGCCGGGGGGCGAATAAGCGCACTCGAATTCTTTTTTCAGAATCAGTCAAACGTGCGCGTCGCACGTGTCTCATGTCGCGCGCCCCCTTGTTTGACGTGTGCCCGGCAGTTTTCGCCTCGCATCTTTGATAGAGGTAGTATAGCCCTCTGTTGAAAACCCAGTAATGTGAGAATAGAGACATGAACAGGGGGATTCAGGACATGTAAGAGTGGACTCATTTATGCTATTCACGTTGCTTATGGGCCGATACATGTGTCCTGAGGGAGCTTGCCCTCCGCGCCGCCACGGCGGCGAATCGGCGAGGCGTTGCGGACGGTGGGCGGCGGTTGTATGGTATCGGCATGCGACGGTTCTTCAATGTGGCGGGCCCCTGCGATCCCCGCCGGCACTACATGCTGCCGGCGAAGGAGCGCCTTCCCGGCGTCCAGCGGATGATCGACGACGGGCAGTTCTTCGTGATCCATGCCGCCCGCCAGACCGGCAAGACCACCGTATTGAAGGATCTAACGCGCACCCTGAACGCCGGGAGCGACTACTATGCGTTGTACTGCTCGCTGGAGAGCGTGCAGGGGATCGACGACATGGAGAGAGGGATTCCGGCCATCGTCCGCTGTCTGGCGGGGGCCTTCGAGCAGCATCCGACGCTTGGCGCGACGCCGTTCGCCGTTGGAGCGGACTTCGCCGACTTCAACAACGTGCTGCGCAAAAGCCTCTCGCGGTGCTGCGCCTCCCTGGACAGGCCGCTGGCGCTGTTCTTCGACGAGGCGGACTGCCTCGCCGACAGCACGCTCATCTGCTTTCTGCGGCAACTGCGCGAGGGCTATGTCAACCGGGCCGACGCTCCGTTCATCCACTCGCTGGCGCTGGTCGGGATGCGGAACATCCGCGACTACAAGGCGCACGTCCGGGACGACAGCCGCACGCTCGGCTCCGCCAGCCCGTTCAACATCGTCACGAAGGCCATGACGATCGACAGCTTCACCAGAGACGAGATCGCGGAACTGTACGGACAGCACCAGGCGGACACGGGGCAAGCCTTCCCCGAGGCGGCAGTCGACATGGTGGAGAAGCTTACCCGCGGCCAGCCGTGGCTGGTCAACGCCATCGCTCGTGAGATCGTGGTCGAGATGCTTCACGACGACAGCGGCCGCCCCATCACTCCGGCGTTGGTGGAGCAGGCCGCCCAGACGATCATCCTGCGCCGCGACACCCACATCGACAGTCTCCTGGAACGACTCAAGGAGGAGCGCGTCCGCCGCGTCATCGAGCCGATGATCCTTGGCAAGGAGGCGGCGTTTTCCGTCCTCGACGACGACTTTCTTTACACATGCGACCTGGGACTGATTCGCATGGACGGTTCCGAGATGAAGCCCGCCAACCCCATCTATGGCGAGGTCATGATCCGCACACTCACCGTCGACGCGCAGCTCAATCTGGGCACTGACGCATACAGGAAGGTTGATTCTCCCCGATTCGCCCTACCCGACGGCTCGCCCGACATGGACGGCATGCTCGGAGAGTTCCAGTCGTTCTGGCGGGAGAACTCGGAGATCTGGGTCGAGCGCTTCCAGTACAAGGAGGCGGCCCCGCATCTGATCCTGATGGCCTTCCTGCAGCGCGTGGTCAACGGCGGCGGGCGCATCCTCCGCGAGATGGCCACCGGACGGCGGCGGCTCGATTTGTGCGTCGAGTTCGGCCGCTTCCGCTATCCCGTCGAGGTCAAGCTCGACTACGGTCCGAAGACCATCCCCGAGGGCGTCGCCCAACTCGCCGAATACATGGACAAGCTCGGCTGCGCGGCCGGCTGGCTCGTCATCTTCGACCGCGCCCCCGGCAAGAGCTGGGACGACAAGATCTTTCGCCGCCCCGCCATCTCGCCCTCCGGCAAACCGATCACGAGCTTCGGCTGCTGACGCCGACGCGTCCCCGCATGTCCGTATTGTCGCATATGTTGTCCGTATCGTCTACTTGCCGCCTCCCGATCCACCTCCTATACTTGGAGTAAAGGCGTGGGGGGATGACATGATTTTTGCACGCATCGAAGATTGGGAGGCGACCGCGGAAAATAGTCATGAAGGTCGCCGTCGACGGAGGTGCCCGCCGATGACCTCGAAAGATCGTTTCACCGCCGTCTGCGCCGGGCGTCGCCCGGACAGGATTCCGGTGGATTACCTGGCGCATCATGCGGCCGACGCCGCAGTGCGACGGCATCTCGGGGTCGGCGGCGAGGAGGAGCTGCTAGACGCTCTTGGATGCGACTTCTTCTATCTGCCGGGGCGCGACATCTCCCAGAACGAGGGCGCGCTTCCGTTCTACAAAAGAAGGGGCGGACTTTCGATGGACGCCACGGAGCGGACCTGCCCCCTTGGCATCCGCTGGAGGAGGGGGGCCGGCGCGAGCAAGTTCACCGTCGACGAGGCGGTCGGCGGCCCGCTGGAGAACAGCTCCTCCCCCGCCGAGATTCTCGCGCACCCGTGGCCGTCCGCCAAGGACTTCGACTTCTCCGCTCTCGTCGAGATTGCCGACGCTCACGCCGCAAGGGTGCTCGTGCATGGACTCTGGACGGGCATCATGGGCGACTGCTACCGGATGCGCGGCTTCGAGAGATTCCTCTACGACGTGGCGGCCGAGCCGGCGCTCGTCCACGCCCTCGTCGACCGCGCCACCGAGATGTATCTGGAGCTGAACGACCTGGTCTTCGCGACACTCAAAGGGCGAATGGACGTCTGGTTTTTCGGCAACGACTTCGGCAGCCAGGAAAGCCTTCTACTCAGCCCGTCGATGTGGGCGGACTATTTCTTCGACAACATCAAAAGGCTCTGCGCGCTCGCACACTCCTACGGGCTGAAGGTGATGATGCATTCCTGCGGAGCCATCCGGCCGCTGATTCCGATGCTCATCGAGGCGGGCGTCGACATCCTCGACCCGGTTCAAGTCACCGCCAAGGGGATGGAGCCGGCTGGACTGAGGAAGGACTTCGGCGGCCAGATCGTCTTCCATGGCGGCGTCGACACGCAGCGGGTCCTGCCGTTCGGATCGACGGAAGAGGTCGCGGTTCACGCCGCCGAGACGATCCGCGCGATGACGGAAGACGGTGGGCGCTACATCTTCGCCCCAAGCCAGATACTCGGCTCCGACATTCCGACGGAGAACATCGTGGCCATGTACCAGGCGGCACGCAGTTTCATATAGACGTTTGGATTTTCCATATGCCTGAAAACCTCTATCGTGAGCTCAAATAATACTCACCCCCGTTCAATGCGGACGATTTAAGGTCAACCTCCATTTTGAGCGGATAGTGGTCGGAGGCGGTCAGTGGCAGCGTGCGCCGCGCGAGTATCCGCCAGCGTTTTGGCACAAGTATCCAGTCGACGATGGCGGAAGGCTTGCCGACGCTGATCGTGAAGTCCTCGACAGTGGGATCCTGCAACGGCAGCGTGGCATACGCGCCGCCGGCCAGCAGTATGTCCATGGCGTTTGCGCCGTTGAATACATTGTGATTTGGGATCCCCAATGGCGCGGAGTTTAAATCGCCAACGACAAGGAATGGTAGCTCGGACGACTTTCTGCGCTCCTCGATGATCTTGGCGGATCGCACTCTGATCTCCTCGGAAAACGACGACAGATGGGTCGCCAGCAGACGAATCTCTATATTTCCTGGTAGTTCCTCAACTGGCGGAGACGCCAGTCGACGAAGAGTTCGACGACGGGGTCGACCCCTTTGCGCCAATAGGGCGACGCTTTGTGCTTTTCATAAAAGTGGAGGGCGGCCGAGCTGTCACCGTCGAACTCCGCTTTGAGCGCCGTGGCCAGGAGCAGCCCGCCATCGATGAAGCGGCGTGATGGCTGCGCGAGGAACTCCTTCTCCGAGATGTCGCCGAGGATGAAGGCCGCGATATGCCACAGCCGCTGCTGGTAGAAGAGCTTGCGCGTGGCGACGATCTCCCGCAGGGCCTTTTGGGCGTCCTCGCGTGTGCCTTCGGCGATGAGCAGGGCCGGGCGCAGCAGGAAATAGGGGAAGAACAGGACCGACGGTTTATAGTTGAATGTCCGCTCCCACAGCTTCTCAAGCTCCGCCCAGCCGTCCTTTTTATCCGTCCCGGTGTGGCGCAGCAAAGCCTTGGCGTACCGCGCGGCGGCAAGATGTCCGTAGGGGTATGTGTCGCCTTTGGCGAGAATCTCGTCATATCGTCCCAGCATCAGTTTTGCTTGCACGGCGGTGTCCGGACTCTCGGCCACCATTTTCTCGAACTCGCCCTTGAGCAGCAGCACTGAACTGCGGTGCATGTCCACGATGGCCGGGGGCAGCTTCTCCATCTCCGCGAAACGGCCGAGATACATGAGCGCCTCGGCGATGTTCGGATCGAACTCGGGGTATTTCTCAATGATCTCCTGGTCATATCCCAATTGGGCGAGGCTCCACGCCTCGAACCAGCGATTCCGCGCGCACCTCCTCCTGATCTCGGGCAGATCTCCCATGGTGGTCAGGATGGCGCAGGCCTGCCAGATGTCCTGCGGACAGTGGCGATACGCCTCCTCCAGGTGGCCCGTGGCGAACAGGAAGTCCGCTTTCGCCAGCTCCTTGATGGTGTCGCCGGCGAACAGTTCGTCGCCAACCGCGATGTAGTCCGCCGCGGTCTTCAGATCCTCCCGGCTCGACATCGCGGTGGCGAAGGCGTACCACTGGCTCTCAAGTCTTGATTTGCGCTCGGCATCGAGACCGCCGAAGGCGCGCCTGAAGTCGGCCAGCACGGCGTCGTGCGCTTTCTGATGGAAGAGCCGTTCCCTTTTATAATAGTCGCTCCAAAACTCGAAGGTGGTGCCTTTGAGCGTCTCGAATATTTTGAACGCCATCTCGGCCGATGGACCGTCGTGCGGCGCGCCCTCCTTGACGGCTTTGGCGAGGAGGCAGAGCCCGGTTTTGAACCGCGCCTCGTCGGCTATGTTCTTGCCTATGTGCGAGCTGGAGAGCCGTTCGTACTGTGTGATGGCGTTGTCGTAGAGACCTTGCTCATAGTAGCTGTCGCCAATCCGCGTTGCGGAGATTTTCTCGGGGATTCCCTTTTCGTAGACCCTGATCTTCGAGAAGCGCTTGCCGGGCATGAAGCTGTACAAACCCCAATATCCTGTGGTGACGGGAAACAGCTCGCTGTAGGAGCAGACGAGGCGCCCGTCGGCGAAGAGCGAAAACCGCGCGCCATCCACCTCCGCCCTGACCCGGTAGGTTCTCCCGATCTCGGGGACGAAGGAGCTGTAGACGACCTTCTGGAAGTTCCGCGTGATGGAGCTGAAGGCGTTTCCGTATGTGCCAAGCATCAGGAAATGCGCGGGGCTTCGCTCGTCGAAGCGGATGGGGGATCCCGGCGACCAGGCGTCGGCCGGAATCCAGATCGACGAGAGATCGCCGGAGTACACCTCGGGATTGATGACGGCGTCGTATTCAATGGCGGTCGAGCCGCTGACCTTCCTGTTCAACATAAGGTAGCATGAGCTGTTCGCCGCCGACTCGACGGCGTCGCCGACGGCCCTCCACGTCCCTTCGGGCTGCGACCAGTCCCTCGCCAATGATCCGCTTTTGAAGTCATCCACGAAGACTGGCACGCCCCAGTAGGCCAGCTCCTTGAGCTTCATCTGATAGAGGACGCCGCCGAAGACGCACAGCAACGCGGCGAGCGACGTGGCGAACAGGATGACCTGCCGGTTCCGTCGACAACTCCGCTTGACGGACTCCCAGATCGTGTCCTTGAAGCTGCTGACGGCAAGCCCGGCCTGGTAATTCCGCAGGTCGCGGGCGAACTCGTCGACGCTTTGATAGCGGTCCTCGATCTTGGCGGCCATCGCCTTCAGCAGGATGCTCATGAGGGGAGGGGACACCAACTCAAGTTCCCTCCTCGTCGGAGGATCGAGCTGTCCGGCGGCCCTTTTGACCCAGTACGTGTCGATGCCGCCGAGGGCCAGAGGGTACCGTCCGGTCAGCAAATGGAAGAATGCCGCGGCGAGGGAGAAGATGTCGCTCGGGAATGACGCCTCCTCGCCTCGGGCCTGCTCGGGACTCATATAGGCGGGAGTGAGGCACATGTCGTCGCCCGAGACCGTTCCCGCCCCCCAGTCGATTAGAAACACCTCGCCGTGCGAGCCGGTCATGATGTTCTCCGGCTTGATGTCGAGATGGACGATGCGCCTGCTGTGGGCGAAGGAGAGGGCGTCGCAGGTCTTCAGCAGAATGGTGACAAGCTCGCCGACCCCCATGGCGTCCAGCCTCTTCCCGACGCGCTCCTTGAGGGAGTGCCCGTGGGCCCGCTTCATGCAGAGGAAGAGCCGGCCTTGCTCGTCGACGTCCATGTCGTAGACGGGAACGATGTTGGGGTGTTCGATATGGGCGGTGACGGAGGCTTCGTGCAGAAAGGATTCGATCTCCTCCGTGCCGCCCTTTTTCAGCAGCTTGAGGGCGACTTCCCGGTTGAAGTTTATGTCTCTCGCGGAGAACACCTTGGCGGTCGATCCCTCGCCAAGGAGCTTCAGGTCGACGTAGCGGGACTCCTCTCCCACGATGTTCGGGACGTTGAGGAGCCGCAACTTCTTGTAGATGCTGCTCTGGGTGACGTCCGAGGATGGCGGCGGGGCGGCGGCGGGCGGCGCGAGCGAGACGGCGACGCGCTCCTCGAACTCGCAGCGGTCGAGGCTTTGTCGCACGCTCTTCACCGAGCGGCTCAACTTGTGGATGGTGATCGTCTGATCTTGATGTTCGGGCTTCAAGCCTGCGGGCGTGTTCAAAAACCACCTCTGGAACGTGGAGGGAACGCATTGCTCAATCTCAGTGGGCGCAGCTAGATTTAACCGCCTTCGCCGGGATTATTTAGACAGGATAACAGGATGGTCAGGATAAGGCGATCCATCATGTTAATCCTGTCAATCCTGTCAAAAAGCAATTTCCTTACGCTCTCAAGGTAATCCGCGGCGGAGCAATTTCAAAGGAAGGTCGTCAGAGGGAGTTTTATACTGCTTCGCCCGAGACGCTCATCCCCTTGTGCAGGTTATTTCGCAACGAACCCCTATGCCTCGACTCTGGCCACGGTCTCTCCGGAGGAGACCGGCCCGCTCCTGCTTGACGACGTGCTCGTCCTCCCGGTAGTGGATTTCCTCCGCATGCTGTTGAATGGCGACGTCTACTGTTGAACGAGTTCGAACCGGAAGCGCGCGTCCTGCCCGTACCACAGGGGGAAATTGGTTCCCCAGACGTTGTTCCACAGATTGAAGTGCCAGCCGCCTTCGAGGCCGGGAACCGTGTCGTCCCAGTCGATGAACAAAGGACTTCCCGGGGCGACGAGGGGCGAATCCTCGGGGATGATCGACCATGGCGCCGCGGGGTCGCTGTTCACCACGGCCTCGACTGCGTGAAGCTTGCGTCCGCCGCGGGAGACCACCTCATGCGGGGAGATCAGCCGTCCCATCTTGCGGAGACGCCAGCGCGTCGTGTCCGGGACGGGCGGAGCCAGGCTGAACCATAGCGCCTCGGGAAGACGGGACGTGGTCTTGCCGAACCACTGCGCGTCCCATCGGATCACACGAGCGCCATGCGGCAGACTGATGGTCATCCACGCCTCCGCCGGCGCGCCGAAGTTCTCGACCGCGTCACTGGCGAACGACAGTTGCTGGAGTAGCGTGGTCTGTCCGGGGGTGTCACGCCGAAGCATGCGGCGCAGCGTGGGGAACAGGAAGGCGGTGCGGGTGTTGGCGTCGGTGGCGCCCGGTTTGCCGAAGTCGACTCCAGCCCAGGCGTGCTCCGCCCCGCAATACTGGTTGCGGAAACGCTCCATCTGGCGGTGTGAGATGGATTGATAGGATAACAGTCCGGTGGCGCGCGTTCCGTCAGTCAATGGAAGGCCGTGAAACGCACCTTCCAGAATCGCGCCGGTGTCAGGATCGAACCGGAGTGCGAGGTTGGGCAAGGCGATTCTCTCCGTGGGGTCGATTTCGGTACAGCCGCTGGTGTCCGGACGCGCCGCCTCGATGCTGCGCCACGCCTCGGCCAATTCGGCGCTCACGCCTTCTTGGGCGACCGCGTCGGCGGCATCCTCAAGATAGTCGCGCTGCTCCTGCCACGAGGCCTCGCAACAGCGGAATGCGCCACGGTGGCGGACGGGGTTGAAATCGGCGTTGGAGAAATGCCGCGTGTCCTGAAGATGCGGGCCGACCGCGACTCCCCACGTGTGCTCCGCCACCAGCAGCAGCGGTGTGGAGAGCGAGACATGGAGCGGGGTGCCCTTGAGTATCTTGCCCGCCCGCAGCCATTCCTTGCGGAGCCGGAGCAGTTCGCGGAAGCGGGCGACTTTCCACGGGTCGGTGCCGACGCCATGGATCCAGCTGTCGCCGATCTCCCGCTCCACGACAGGCAGACTGGCGCGGTGTTCATCCAGCCGCGCCGCATAGTCGTCCATGCGGCCGAACGCGACCGCCGCATTGGGATAGGACTCCCGCGTTTCCGCCAGCCACGCGCGGACGTCGGCGAGTGACGGCACCTCCATGTTGTCGCCGACCATTTTGAAGGACAGCGCCGCGTCGTCACCCGGCAGACGGTGTTCCGACCCGTAGCCGCGGCAGTAGAACACGACGAGCTCCTCCTTGGATTCCGGGTCGCGCCAGCGGAACGCCCCAGGGACGTCCGGCATGGCCGACATATGGTTCACGCCGATGTGCAGAAAGCGCACCCCCGCATGGACGAGCAGAGGAATGATCGCCCGCGTGTGCCCGGGGACATCCGTCATCTTGGCCGCGATGGTCTTCTTCCCGAAACGGGCGTCAAGGGTCAGCGAAAGCGAGAGCCCGAACTCGAACAGCTCATCGTCCATCAATTCGGTGTGGGTCGAAAAGGGCAGGGCGTGCCAGGCGATGTCACCATCAACGCACGCCTTCTCAATGGATTTCAGGCTTGCGCCGGTGTGGCGCTCCAGCGCCTCGGTGATCGTCCAGGAGGGTGTCGTCCACACGAAGTTGTCGCCCGACTGGCTTTCCCGCAATTGGCGCGCCTGGTGGATCGCGACGGGCAGCATCCAGTTGACGGCGTCATGCGTGACCTTCGCGGCGGACTCGGTGAAACCGACGTCAAGATGGTTCTTGCACACCAGCGTGACGCGGCGCACGTCCGTCTGCGCCGCCGCGCGCGCCGTGGCAAGCGCCGCCGCCTTGTTCGGTTCAATCCCCATCGCTTCCGGCTCTTCCACGTTCATGGTCGCTTCCTATGGTTTAGTGACTCAGTACCGCATGCCGCTAAGGAAACAAAGAAATTCCTCAACACATAAGGCGGACCGTTCGCATTGTAATCGCAAAGCTGGCTTCCGAGGGCATGCCACCAGATTGGGGTGCGGGGAGGCTCCGCATTATTCCGAAACGACGAGGTCGTCCATCGACGCGCTTACGGCATTTTGGCCGGGGAAGAAGACGAACGCGGCGGCGACGATGTCGCCATCGGTCTCAAGCCTCGCAGGCGGCGCGCTGTCTATGGTGAGCGTGCCGACCGCCCCATATTCGTTGAACGCGAGCTGGATGGCCGCGGCGCAAGTCTTTCCGGGCTCCGCCGCGACTTTGGAGTCGGCGTGGCGCCACTCCCCCTTCGCGTCGCGCATGGCGAGCTGCCACGTGCCGTCCTTGACCGTGAGGACCGCGGCGTAGCTGCCATGGTCGGGGATGTTGCCGCTCCGGCTCCAGCCGATCATGGGGATTGCGGATTTGTCGTCGAGCCGGACGTTGAAGCGGGTTGTGAGGGATGAGCCCGGGGCGCCGTACGCCTTGGCGCCGCCGTCCAACTCCACGACAGCCTCCTTGGGCATCCGCGCGAAGTCCGGAACGCGTCCGCAGCTCAGCCACTTAAGCCCTCCCGTCGCATGGAGGCCGGAGCCGGGCGTCAATGGCGCGTCGGCCGTGGCCTCGAAGCCAGGAATGGTGGTGTCGTCGCTGTGAATCATCCAGGGGGAGCCCCAGCCTTCGCCCCCCGCGCGTCCATGGAGGGGGCCAGGCTCGCCGCTGAAGTCGTCGGACAGCAAAAGCCGTCCCTT
>CAYTFM010000182.1:0-18142 GCA_964436735.1 uncultured Victivallales bacterium
CCTCTGAAAAGGGGATCAAATATGTGGAGGACTGCACTCACCACCTTTTCGCGAACGCTCCGGGACTTGGCGGCCTCATCTCCATCAACATGGGTGAGCGTCCCACAAACTGCTACTCGTCCACCACCACCTTCTTCACCAACAACTGCCCGAGATGCTCGAAGCGGACGCCCGGAGAGGTATTCCACGACCTGCTGGCCGCCTTCGCGCGAGGGATGCATACAGCCGCTCCCGACGCCCAGATGATCTCGTGGCTATACGTCCCGTACCTTGGCGACTCCGACACAAAGAAGGTTGAAGACTACATGACGGTCATTCGTGAAGTCGCCGCGCATGCGCCCCCGGAAGTCACGCTCCAGTACAACTTCGAATCAAATGGCAAGGTCGTGCAACTCGGGAAGGAGCGGACCGCCCTGGACTACTTCCTGTCTTGGCCGGGGCCGGCACAGATTTTCTCCGACTGCGCCCGTAACGCCGCCACGGCGGGCGCCGCGGTCTCCGCGAAGATCCAGGTGGGCTGCTCGCACGAATTGGCGACCGTCCCCTTCATGCCCGTCCCCGGCAACCTCCACCGCAAGTACAAGGCGATGCGCGAACTGGGGGTCAGCTCCGTCATGCAATGCTGGTATTTCGGCAATTACCCTGGACTGATGAACAAGGCGGCGGGGGAGTTGTCGTTCGAGCCGTTCCCCGAGGACGAGGACTCGTTCCTCATGGCATTGGCGCGCCCCGACTGGGGACGCGATTCAGAGAAGGTGGTGTCAGCGTGGAAACTCTTCCGCGACGCCTACGGACAATTCCCCGTCAACCTCAGCTTCACCTGGTACGGCCCACTCCATCATTGCGTCGTATGGCCGCTCCACCTGAAGCCCGTCGACCTGCCGATCTCTCCCAGCTGGAAGTTCACCTTCCCGCTGGAGTCGGGCGACCGCATTGGCGAATGCGTCAGCTACAGCCACACGCTGGACGAGGTCAACACCCTCCTTGAAGAGATGTCACGTATGTGGGACGAGGGCGTGGCACTGCTTGAGTCGCTGGAACCCGCTTATCAGGGCAACACGCGCAGACTCCTCGACATCGGACTGGCGAAGGCCATCGGGCTCCAGTGCCGCTCCGCGCGCAACGTCTACCGCTTCTACACCTTGCGCGAGGAGCTCCCCTATCTGGGACACTCCGCGGTCGCCGCATCGCTGGAGCGAATGAAGGAGATCGTCGAGGATGAGATGCTGACCAGCCGTTCGCTCGCGAAGCTGTGCGAGGCCGACTCGCGTCTCGGCTTCCATTCCGAGGCGGAGGGTTACAAGTACTTTCCCGCCAAGCTGGAGTGGCGTGCGCAGTTGCTCGAGGAGCTTCTCGCCTCGGAATTTCCGGCGGCGCGGGGGGAACTGGACAAAGGACGCGCTCTTTTCCAAGACTACGCCGGAATCACCCCGCCTGGGGTGATTTACCGCTGCGCGGACAGCCGACAGAACGCCGCGCTGGCGGACGGCTCCGTCAAATGGAGGGCGTGGCATGATGACGCCGCCTTCCATGTCATAATCGAACATCCACAACAATCGGACACTGTCGAACTTGTCGTCGAGCCGTGCCGCCTCTGGCCCGCATGGATCTTCATGGCCTCGCCCGATGGACGCAACTCCCTTCACAACTACAGAGAAGCGAAAGATCCCCGGTGGCGCGCCAAGTCGTCTCAAGGAAAAACCACGTTCACCGTCCCCTTCGAATGCTTCGACGGCTACTATCGGAGGAACAACCGCATGAGAATCAACGTTTCGGTCGGCAGTTGTTCATGGATCCCCAAGAACCCCTGGGAGTCACGGCTTAGATTCGGCAGCGAAAATCCCGCCGATCTCGGTTGGATCATGTTCGAGTAGCCACGAACCATGGACGCGGCAAAAGGAACTGCGCCCGTAAAAAAAACACGCCACATCACTCTCCGCCCTTACGGCAAATGCGTATTGGACGAAGCCCCCCCTTGACATGCCGGACGGTATGGCGTATAATAGTACCCATGCATGAGTACACAACGGCGCGCCCCCCTTCGAACACGAATCGGCGCGGAGGTACAGGAGGTGGCGCGTATGAGGACGGCGATGCAAACAATTTTGGGGAGGAGTCTCGTCATGGCGGGAGCGTTATTGTCGGCAACGGCGGCCTGGTCTGGCGAGCATCACGTCTTCGCCCACTTCATGGTCTGCATGCCGTACAACGGCAACGCGTCGCTGGAATCGTACGAACAACAGATACGGCTGGCGCGGAGCTATGGGATCGACGGCTTCGCGCTGAACTGCGGCTCATGGACAAAAGACCCGTACTATGTCGAACGCTCCACGCTCATCTATGAGGCGGCGCGGCGAGTCGCCCCCGAGTTCAAGATATTCTTCTCCATCGACACCGCCACCCAGCTGGATCCGCTGCCCACGGCTATGGACATGATGCAACGGTTCGCCCAGCACCCGAACCAATTCCGTCATGAAGGCAAGCCCGTGCTGTCCGCCTACTCCTGCTCGGATCTCGCCAGTAATGCGGACAACACGGTCGACAAAGGGCTCGCCGCCGGACAGAAACCGCGCTGGGCGGAAACGCTGTCCGCCTTGAAGGAAGCCGGTAACGAAAGCTGTTTCGTTCCGTTTTTCTGGACGGACAACTACACGCTTTCCCCGAGCTATGACGGCGCGCTCAACACCTTCGCCGACGCTCCTTTCATTGACGGCTATTTCCTTTTCGGGATCGACGCCCCCGTCTGGGATCTGCTTCAAGGCAACGCCAACTGCCGCCGCGCGACGTCCAAACTCGGCAAGCTCTACATGGCGACGAACTCCTTCGCCTACAACAGCGCCAACCTCCGCGACTTCCGCGGCATGCGCGGCTACGCCGCCCTCTGGGACGGCATCATCAAGGACAACGCCGACTGGGTGGAACTCGTCACGTGGAACGACTTCGGCGAGGACAGCCATCTGGCGCCTGCCGATGGCGGCGCGCATGGGATCGACATGAGCCGCGTCAATCACGACGAGTCCTATCTTGACGTCACCTCCTATTATTCCGCCTGGTTCAAATCCGGGAAACAGCCCGCAATCAGCCAGGAGAAACTGTTCTACGTCTACCGCGAAAGATCCAAGTGGCTGACCGCGGCGTTCGACCCCAAGACGAAATCATGGACACAGTTGCCGGATCAGATCCATGATGACGTCGAGGACAACATCTACGCAAGTGCTTTTCTCAAAGAGCCGGCGGAACTCACCGTCCAAAGCGGCAAAGAACGCAAGACGTTCCAGTTGAAACCCGGGATCTCGCACGTTGAGATGCCGTTCCACCCCGGCGTCCCGCTGTTCACGCTGAAACGCGATGGCAAAGTCGTGGCGGAGTTCTCCGGCAGGCAGGAGATCATCGAGGAGGCGACCTGGGAGAACAGTTCCCTCAGATGGCGCGCGTCCAACCGCACCTGGAGCGGCGCCTGGTGCCTCGGCGAGGCGAGGAGGCTCACGGCGGAGTCCGCGACACTTCTCGGAGACGCGAAGATCGTCGACGCGGAAGGACGGAAGGCAGTTACAATCCCGGCGCGCGTCGGCGGCGGAATCGAGTTCCCCGCTGACAAGACACTGACCGGCCCTATGAACATCAGGCTAAGCTATCGCAATCCCGGACCGCTATGCCGCCTGACTTTGACGGCTGGGGCGGGCAAAGGACGTCCATCAAACTCCTTCCCCGTCTTGCTGCCCCCGACTTCCAACGAACGGGCAATCATATCCTTTCTTTGGACGCCTCCTGTTTCCGGCGAAGGTGTGCGAATTGAACACAGAGAGGGAGACAAGGGCGAGGCCACCATCGACTATATGGAAATCGTTCCCTCCGCTCCGACGATGGCCACCACCACCACGGCCACGAAAGACCTTGCTATGGTGAAGGTGCCCGGCGGCACGTTCTCGATGGGAAGCAAGGAAGGCGCGCCGGATGAGGCGCCCGTCCACCCTGTCACCGTGACGCCGTTCCGCATGGGCACATACGAAGTCACCAACGCGGAGTACGAGCGCTTCAAACCGGAGCACCGCAAATACCGCGATGAATATTCCTGGCGCGACGCCGACCCGGTCATCTACGTGAGCTGGCAGCAGGCGGCGCGCTACTGCAACTGGCTTTCGGCGCAGGCGGGATTGCCGGCGGCGTATGACGAGAAGACATGGGCCGTCACCCTCCGAACCGGGTACCGCCTGCCGACCGAGGCCGAGTGGGAATACGCGGCGTCCGGCCGCGGCGAGGGGCGCATCTATCCATGGGGCAATGAGCCACCCGACAAGACGCGATGCAACGCCAACTCCAGCGGCGCGACGGCGGTCGGCAGTTATCCCACCGGCGCCAGCCGCGACGGCATCATGGACATGGCGGGCAACGTCTCCGAATGGTGCACGGACATGTATCATCCCTACTCCGCGAACCCCGTCACCGACCCCTGCCCGCTCATGCCAGGAGCCTACCGCGCCATCCGCGGCGGCTCATGGGGCTACTACAACCAAAGCCAGCGGGTCGCCGACCGGGAGTTCAACTCGCAGGTCTACCCCGGCTACTACTACATCGGTTTCCGTGTTGTCCTTCCTGCTGCGAACACTCCCTAACGTCATGAGCGGCAACCATCAAAACCGCGGAGGGATCGACATGACGATGCGCGTCAATCCAATGCGATACGACACAAATGTGACACGAGACGGGAACAATTTCACACTGGTCGAGCTTCTGGTGGTTATCGGCATCATCGCGATTCTCGCCGCCCTTCTCCTTCCCGCGTTGAGCATGGCGAAAGAGAAGGCCAGAGAGATAAACTGCGCGAACATCAAAAAACAGTTGGTCCTCGCCACGCATTAGTAAATAATGGACTACAAGGAGACAATCCCGTTTTATGCCAATAGCACGATCCCTTGGTATGGTCTTGCCCAATTAGGCTATCTGCCGCCGCCGGCAAACTATTTTGGGACAACCTGCCCTTCGTCGGGCATCACGCCAGCATCGGCTATCTCAGGTATTTCCATTGGATTGAACTACAGCTTGGGACTGAAGTACGGTTCACCGATCAGCTTCAAACTCAGCTTCTTCAAGCACCCGCAGGACATAGGACTCTGGAGCTGCACGATGGGCAGGAACTCGCTTTGGGGGGGATCTGACGGCGAATGGGCATGGTATAACGTCTCCCATCTGGGGTTCTGGCATAACAAAAGGGCGAGTATCTCGTTTCTCGATGGACATGCGGCATCCCATTCCAGTTCCGAGGTCTCCGCGATGCCCTCATGGTTTTTCAGTCCCTGGAATGACAATTAACAATGGAGCTCACGATCATGCGAAATGTCAATGTGGTGATTTTCTGTTTACTCCTCATGAGTGCCCTGCCATGCGTCCCTTCCCACGGAGCTGATGACGCGGGAAAGAACAGTGGCGCCGGCGATATGGGATTCCTGCTGTGGAAACCGGCCGCGCGGGAGACGTCTGGAGAAGTGCCCGGAAGCGACGGCGCATTCCGTCTTGCGCCGGGCGATCAGATGACCATCGTGGCGAAAGTGCGGCGGATTCCAGGCTCGAAGGGTGACGCCGCGATTGCCGCGACCACCGCCTGGGTATTCGGTGTGAAAGAGGATGGCTCGCTGTATTTTGGCCTTGCCGGCAAGGGGGGACGGAAAAGCGTCCCCGCCGCACATCCACCGGTTGCTCCATTATACGTCCAGATGAATGCGCCGCCGCCATCTGAGTCCTCTGTTGCCGGGCGTGTCCCAGAAGATGCCTGGACTACCGTGGCATGGGCTGTCAACACCAAAGGCGGATGGGGCAGTTCGTTCACCTTCTATATCAATGGCGTAGCTCAGAATGCGGACATGGGTTATGCGCCTCTTGCCGCTGCTCCCGCCGAAGGTCCCGTGAAAATCGGAGGTGGAGCAGGCGTGGAGCTGGCGGAAGTCCGCATGTACGGCACGCGTCTGAACATGGCGGAAATCGCGGAACTCGCGCATACCGGCACGATTACCCCAAGACCTCCCCCCACACAATCCGAGCCGATACGCACACAGGTGAGTGGAGAGAAGGGAGGACGCAAGATCTTCGCGCACCGGATGATCGGCTTCGGCCCCTCGTTCGCCGGCAACCCCGACAAGAACAATCTGGCGTCCGGCGCCGGCGGCTTTCTGTTCCCGGTGAAAAACCCCACGGGACCGAACGTTCCCGGCTGGTGTAGAGAAGGCCACATCGGCGCGCTGCACCCTCCGTTCGAGAGCCAGGTGGATGAGTTCAAATGGGAGATAGGCCAGGCCATGGAGGGCGGCGTCGACGGATTCGTCCTCGACATCTGCGGCGGCACGCATGAATTCGGAACTCCTGACAATCTCGTGAAGGCCGCCGAGGAACTGGGGGGAACCTTCCAGGTCGGCTTGTGCCTGGACTTCGCCGGCGGCACGATCGAGGGAAAAGTCGAGACGGTCAAGGAATGGCTGAAACGGCACCGCACAAGCCCCTCGCTGTTCCGACTCAAAGGACTGCCCGCCTTCGCCACCTATGGTTCAGGCTATCGCACGCCGGAGAAACTTGCTCAGGACTTCAAACTGCTGCGCGACGCCGCCGGAGAACCTATCTACCTGATCGTCGACCTCACCGAGTTCCCCAACACGGACCCCAAGGAATGGGAGGCCAAGGCCCGCGCCTACGCCCCGCTCGCGGAAGGGATGACCTGCTTCTACAGCCGCCAGAAAAACGATCGCAACACCGAGGCGTTCGCCGCCATGTCCAAAGTCGCCCACGAACTGGGCAAGGACTGGGGCGCCAGCCCCTGGCCCAATTACTACTCCCCCGGTAGAACCATGGGCATGGAAAACATCGGCGCCGACAATTCGCGCTACTGGGATCGCATGTGGCGCATGGCGCGGGAAACCAACGCCGACTATGTGCTGCTGACGACGTGGAACGACATCACCGAGGAGACGACGATCATGCCCGGCGTCAGACGCCATTTCGCCTTCACCGACCTCATCGCGAACTACTACGGCCCCTGGTTCAAAACTGGCCTCGAACCGAAACCGGCGCGCGATATCGTCTGGGTGTTTTATAGACCCTACCGCGCCGACGCCGCCGCGCCGCTGGTGGCAAGCCCCTACGCCAGAAGCTCATCCAGCCAGAATGTGATCGAGGTCCGCTCCTTTCTCACCGCACCTGGAAAAATCGTTTTGGAGGGGATTGGCGAACAGGACGTCCCCGCCGGCATGTCGTCGATTGAATTCCCCAGCAGACCCGGCTCCGTCAACGTGTCTTTGGTCCGCCAGGTCTCGACATGGCTCGGCCTCCT
This sequence comes from uncultured Victivallales bacterium, assembly GCA_964436735.1. Classification (GTDB taxonomy): domain Bacteria; phylum Verrucomicrobiota; class Lentisphaeria; order Victivallales; family GWF2-38-69; genus CAYTFM01. Next base: position 7,316 of record CAYTFM010000182.1, read on the forward strand.
GACGAAGGAGGAGACGGTACTGCGCTTCCAGGCGCCGGAATGGATCACCGATCGCCCGTGGCGGCAGGACTTCTCGATCCGCGGCTTCAGCAGCGAGGAAAACGCCCACTGGACGAAATGGTTTCCGGGCGTCGATCGGCACTACATGAGCGAGTATGGCGACGTCGACAAGAACGGTCTTCCGAACTGGTTTGAGCGATATTATTTCGGCCAATGGAGCGGTGTGGATCCTCAGGCCGACCCCGACAAGGACGGCACAAGCAATCTGCAGGAATTCACGGAAGGCACCGATCCGCGCAATCCACCCGTCTCGTATCCCGCCGCGTATCAGTGGAATCCGACGACCGACTTCAAAGCCGACAACGCGACCTATCCGATCTGCGACGCCATGGGTTCGAAGGCCTGGGAATACGAATTCATCTCCACCCGAGACCGCACGGGACGCTTCGAGACGGCCGGACTGCTCGTCTCGCAAATCCCCGCCTGGCTGGAGCGCGGCGACTCCTGGGGGTTCGGCGTCGGCAAGCCAAAAGACGGATCATTGAGCTATTTCGGGGCGGGAGACTCGAGCTCCTCAACCGTATGGACGAGTCCCTTCAGTGGTACCGTGACAGTTAAAGTCAGCGCTTCCAAGGACGAATCAACGACCCCAGTGACAATCCTACTTGAAAGCGAAAGCCAGCAGCAGCAGTTGTGGAAATGCGCCTTCGATCCGAAGGGGACGGATCAGGAATTTACGAAGGAGATTGCCGTCGTCCGCGGCGAGCGACTGCGCCTTTCAGCCGCCGGCACATCCGCCGCCCCCGCATGGCGCGTCCGCCTACACTGGTCTATTACACTGCAACATGAATCTGCAGTGAAATAATGACTGCAACTATGGAAAGGACAGGGATGTCAGCATGACGCAGCGGTGCAATCTCAACATTTCGGTGGTCGGTCTCTGGTGGGAGACGCAACTTGGACTTCCACCTGGCGCCAGCTCCGAGGAAAAACAGGCCGCCCTGCGCAAGGTCTTTCCTGATCTTATCACCTTCCGCAATGAGCTTCTTCCTCATAACGTCCCTGATCCCAATCATGGATTCACCATGCTCAAAGCACTCGGGATTGAGTTCACGGTTGGCGAAAACGGAATGCCTGTTTTCACGCATCTGGCCCCGGAGCAGGTGATGACATTGTCGGCTCCCGACTATGCCACCAATCCGGCGGTGGAGAGCCTGCGACACGCGATCCGGGAAACCAAGGCCACGTATGGCAACGCGGTGAACACCAGCTTTTCGGGACTTCTGTATCAGGCGATCAAGGTTCGGGGGCAGGACATCTTCACCGACTTCTACGAATACCCGGAAATGGTCCACCATCTCATGGCCGTCCTCGGTGAGACGCTCTATCGGCATCTGAAATTCTTGAAGGACGAATGCGGCGTCCTCCCGTATTTCGTTCTCGGAAGCTGTTCCAACTGCATGATATCCCCGGCGATCTACGATGAATTCCTGCGCCCTCAGGACGCACGCGTGTCAACCCTGTCCCAGTACCTCATGGGCCATCAGCGCGCCATGGGAATCCATCATTGCGGGACAAAAGCCGACGCCTACTTCCCCGTGTATGCGAAAATCCCCGAGTTGGAGATGATCGAGGCCAATTGTGACACCGATATGGACAAGGGGCTCCGCGAAATACCCGGTCTGCTCTTCAAGCCCATGCTGGATCCAATCCGTCTCGATCAAATGACAGCCGACGAAATCGACGCGCAAGCAGGCTCCCTTCTTGAACATCCGTCGGTGATCGAGATCCAGGCGTTCGATCTGACGCAATTCTGCGCCGTTGACAAGATCCGCAGGTTGTTGTCAGCGACGTTGGCATACAACGACAGCCACGGATTGCCAGGGTACACACGCTTCTTCACCTAATTTGAACAATGACAAAAGAAATACAGGAGGACACAGAAGATGATCAACACCACATGCTTTATTGAGCCGCGCAGCCCCGACAAAAAACTGATCGCCGCCGCGCCGGGCTGGCGCGGCGAGGTCGCCATCGAAACGGTGGCGCGCTGCCAACTCTACAACACGATGGAGGCGCGGGTCGAGTGGCACGCCGTCATCACGGACTGGGAGAAACTGTCGTCCGCGAAGGATGGCTGGCGGCTGCCCTGCCATGTTGACATTCCCTTTTACGGCACAGTTTTCACCTTCGACATAACGGGGCAGACGCGTCCGGAACACGGCGCGGTCGAACTGTCGATCCCCGCAACTTCACTTGTCGAGAAGGACACCACCTTCGCGCGCCTGATGCGCCTTGACCTGCTGCCGGGTTTCGCCGCCGCCACGGACGGCGAGGAGGGTTATCTGCTGCTGCCGTGCCTGGCGGGCGGCCTGCACCGCTTCACCCACCGCGTCAGCCGCGAGGAGCGCGTCACCATCTACGCCAGCCAGGAACAGTGGGCCATGCGCAGCAACTTCAACTGCTTCGGCACCCACCGCTCTTCTCTCTCGTGGTGCGCGGTGGTCACGGCGGGAGAGTTCGACGCCGAGGCGGTGGTGCGCTCGCATTACGAAGAGGAGGCGACCTACAGCGTCCACGCGGGACTCATCTACCGCTGGGAACCCAACGATCCGATGCTGCCCGGCGACCGCGCCGTGCGCTACTATCTGCGCGACCCCGCCGCGGGCGGCTGGCAGGAGTTCGCCCGCTGCTACCGGAGCTTCCTGCGCGCCGAGCGCGGCGTTCGCACTTGGGCACAAAAGGCCGCGGAGAACCCCGCGGCTCTCGACTTCGCCAAAGGCTTTGTGATGAAGATCATGCAAGGGTACAAGAAAAGCTCCATTGATGGCAAGGGCGACTATATGTCCGCCACGTCCTTCCCCGAGGCGCGGCAGATACTCGAAAGGATGCAGGCCGACGGCATCCGTCGCATCACCGCGCAGATGGTCGGATGGAACCACGAGGGGCACGACGGCCGCTATCCCTCGCGCTTCCCCGTCAATCCCGTCGAGGGCGGCGAGAAGGCGTTCCGTGAGCTTATCGCATGGGGGAAAAGCCAGGGACTGGTCATCTCGGTGCACGACAACATCTACGACAGCCACGAGGTGGGAGAGGACTTCAACCGTGACGATCTGGTGGAACTGCGCGACGGCACGCCGTGGCGCAATATTCCCTGGGCCGGCGGACTGACCTACAAAATTTGTCCGCTGAAGGGAATGCGCATCGTCGAGCGCGATATGCCCAAAATGAAAGAGATGGGCATCTACGGCAACTACTACCTCGACGCCGTCGCCGCGTTCTTCCCCTGCCACGCCCCCGCGCATCCGGCCACCCGCGGCGAGTTCATCGCCGCCATGCGTCGGATCTTCACCTACACCCGCGGACTCTTCGGCACCCTTTCGCTCGAGGTGCCGTTCGGCCCCTACTATGATCTGATGGACGGCGTCTACAGCGACGACTCCATGATGTGGTTGGACAGATTCACCGACTTCCGGAAAAACTTCATCGACGAGGTGGTGCCGTTCCTGCCCATCGCCCTGCACAACAGCGTCCGCTACCAGCGGCACGGCTCAAGCAAGGCCGACGCGCTGCGCACGCTGGCGTGGGGAGCGATGCCGTTCATCGAGGTCGCCGCCCGGCACGCGCACGGGGCGCACGGTATGCCGCTGTATGACGACCTACGGGACTACGCTCGGGAAGGTTATCGACTGTGCTGCGAGGAGCATGTCGACCTGCTGACGCAAGACCTGGAGCAAGTCGACACCTTTCCCGGTGAACTGTCCCGCACCCGCTTTGCCAATGGGGCGCAGTTACTCGTCAACGCCGGCAACACCGCCGCCCCGATAGACGGAAAGACCATTCCCGCGGAAACGGCCCTGCGGATTTGACGCCAAACATAACCAGGTCGACAATCTTGTTTTTCGCCGAGTCCTGCTCGCAAAGCGGACTCGGCCTTGGAGTGCGGCGGCTCGACGCCGCTTTCGGACGGGCGGCTCGACGCCCGCCCTCATGGCCGGTCGGGCCCGGCCATCAAAAGCGGTCTCAAGCGACCGCACTCCAAAGGTCAGACTGCGTCTGACAGAAACACTTGAGAAAAGACATTAACATGCGCAACAGTTTACCGCAAAAAGGAATATGATGCGGAAAAACGTCATAAAAAGCGTTGAGAGGATAGACGGCGCCGGGAAGTTCGCCGAGAGATCGAGCGCGCTCCACGTCATCAAGAGCCTGCTCCGCCTGATCGGTGAACGAGATCTCGCGGTCGGCGATCAGGTGCCATCACAGCGGGAGTTGCGCAAACTCTTCGGCGTCAGCAACCACTCGATATCGGCGGCGATGGGGGTACTCGCCGACGCCGGCATTCTCGAGCGCCGCGTGGAGGCGGGAACATTTCTGCGGAAGCCAGACCTTCTCGTTCCGCGGGTCTGGTCGTGCGCCCTCGCCTTCTGGCCGTTCTCGGAAGGCGACACGGTGTTTTATTCATATCTTTTCCACGCCATTCAAAGAGGGCTGATGGCCAAGGGAGTCCGTCCCCGGCTCTATTCGTACACTGGCGTCCCCAGTCCCGGCATGATGAGAATCAAGGACTTCCCCGGGCTTGAAGAGGACGTGGAGGACGGGCTCGTCGACACGCTCGTCTGCCCAGGCAGTTTCTCCCTGACCGACATCAAACGGCTGCAGGACTTGAACGCCCCCTACGTGAACTCCGGCTCGTGGGACGCCGCCCCCGCGGGCGTGGTCATCGACCAGCATGCGATGGCGCTGAAGGCCGCCACCCTGCTCGCCTCGAAAGGATGCCGCAGGCTGGCGACGGTCAGCGCGGGAGCGCCGAACCCCTCGCAATGTCGTTTCTGGGATGGCTTCACGCAGGGCGCCGCGGCGTCGGGGATTCCCGCGTCTTCAATGACCCGCTTCGACAGCGGCAACAAGATCTCGAAGGAAGCGGGCGGAAAGATCGGGGAGAGGATTCTGGCAACGCCAGGCGAAGAGCGCCCCGACGGCGTGCTCATTGTCAACGACTGGCTCGCCATGGGTGTATGCGAAGCGTTACGAGAAACTGACAAACCTCCGATTGTCGCCGCGCAGGTGAACAAGCAGACCCCCGTCCACCTTCCGCCAGAGGTGCTCCGCTTCGAGGTGGACATCAACAAGATGGCCTCACTGACGGTCGACCTCGCGCTCCGGACGATGATCGATCCCCGCAGAGCGCACGGCGTCATTTGGCTCGAGCCCGAACTGGCGGAATCACGCTGACGCCAACCGCGGCGAAAAGGTCATGCGCCCCCTCGTGTCAAAGGCGCTTTTCGAAGAGGAAGTCATACTCAATCAGAGCGATAATGTAAATAAGGAGCTCACCCAATGAACCGAACGCTTTCGCTGAAGGGCGCGGCCATGTCGCTGTGCGCGGGGATTCTGACAACGGGGGTTGCCGCGGAGGAGATGAAACTGTCCACCTCCTCCGTGATGTGCTCGAACAATGAGTCGCTCGGGTACGCCTTCGAGGAACCCTATGTCTACGCCAGCCCGATCCAGGAACTCGTCGACGACAAACCCGAGACCAGCTTGACCACGCCCACGCCGTATCAATATCCATGGATACTGGAGACCTGGTTTCCAGGCGAGTCGAGCGTCGCCGTCAGCCGCGTTTCCGCGCGCAGCCACTCCCGTCTCATAACGCGCTGGAGCGTCCAGATTTGGGAGGGAGGCGCCGACGGTGCCTGGCGCACGGTCGCTCGCTGCGCCGGTGACGCCAAACCAATCGAAGCCTCGTTCACCCCCGTCATGACCCGCGGCGTCCGCCTGCTCATCGAGGATTCCAAGAGTAGCGCCTGGGGCACGCTCCACGTCACGGAGTTCCAGGTCTACGGCCCGGCGCAGGAGCTCAAACTCATCCCCGACACCAGAAAGGCGCTGACACTTTCAACGGACAAAGACATGCACATCTTCCCCCTCGGGAAACCGATTGAAGTCGAGGCGCGGATCGTCAACACCGACCAGGAGGCCGCCCACGAATTCACCGTACAAACGGAATGGGTCGACTACTATCTGAGGCCCGTCGCCCCTGGCAGCTCGCAGACCGTGCGCCTTGGCGCCGGCAGCAGGAAAACCCTGGAGTTCGACTTCACGCCAGAGGAACAGGGGGCGTACTTCTGTCGAGTCAGCCTTCGCTTGAACGGCGCACTCGTCAACCGGACCCTGCTCCTCTGCGGCAGCAAGGATCCCGACATACTCGCCAACGTCAAACCCTTCCGGGCGCTCAAGCCGCTGGGAGAACCCTCCCCCGAGGCGCTGGTCGGTGAAGGACGGATACTCTGGTCGACCGAGATCTACCATCAATCCGCAAACATGCACTTCCTGCCCGGTCCGGCCCATTTCCGCGAACTCAGGAAGGCCGGCGGCAACTTCATCTGCCCGATGCCCACCTGGGCCGCCGTCGAACCCCTCCCCGGCATCTACAACTTCGCCTACTACGACAATTGCCTGCGCCTCGCCGAGGAATACGGGCTGCGCACGGAGTTCGGCCTCTGGAACTACAATTTCAACAAAGAGCACAAGTGGTGGCTCAAGGATGAGTACGCCCTCGACGCCGACGGCAAAGTCGGGACGGGCGTCAACAGGATGTTCAGCCTGGCGGGGCCGAAGAACCAGGCGGGAATCCTCAAAACCATCGAGGTCCTGGTCAAACGCTACAAGGACAACCCCTGGGTGGGCACCTGGCAATTCAAGGTCTACGGCCATGTCGACTGGCTCTTCCCGGGCGGCTACACCGAGTTCGACTACTCCGAGCCATACCGCGCGGAGTTCTGCCGCTGGCTGAAGGAGGAGAAGCGATTCACGCTCGACGCCCTCGCCACACGGCATGGCATCGCCTACAAAAGCTGGAACGAGGTCAAGATCGGAGCCCCCATCTGGTGGGGCGGCCCGCAAAACAAAGACTACTCCGCCTTCGTGGAGTTGCGTCCGCTCCAGCAGGACAGCTACGAGTTCCGCGACTGGCTGATGGTGAAAATATGCCGCGACGCCTACGACCTCATCCGCCGGTACGACTCGACGCGCATGATCGGCAACTGGCTCCAGCCGTATTTGGCCCGTGGCCAGATCGAACTGACGGATCAATATATGATTCCAGGCGGCAACAACGGCGGTGAGACCATCGAACTGATCCGTCAAAGCCTGGATATGGAAGCCCCCGGCAAATGGGCCAGAATCGAGCCCTGGGGTCCGATGAACGCCAACTTCGGGAAGCTCAAAGCGCTGAACTGGTTCATGTTCAACTGCGGAGCCGTGAGGACCAAGCAGGTCAACTACGTCTTCCCGGTGTGGGAGGAAAATCCCTGCTGGGACAACTTCTCCAAACCCGAGACCAAACGCCTTCTGACCGACCTTTCCGACGCGGCGCGCCCCCGGAGCCGCGCGCTTGGACTGCATTCCTACGCGACCAACCACAGCGAAGGCCGCGCGACCCAGAGCTATATCGAGCTGGACCGCTGGTTCCGCATGCTCTCCTACAGCGCGTGGATGGTCAAACCAGGCAACTGGCTTCAATGGCAACTCTCGGACGGGGAACTCAAGGATCTTGACAACTACGACCTCATCATCGACGACCATTCCAGGTTGATCCCCTTGGAGAACGTCGAACGTCTTGCCCGCTGGACGGAAAATGGCGGCACCCTTGTCGTCTTCTCGAATTCCGGCGAGGCCGCGCTCGGCGAGACGTCAAAGAGCTGGCCTCTGCTCACCCGCCTCGGCTATCAGGCGAAAGCCGAAGACATGGAGAAGCTGGGCGCGCATAGCGCGATCCATTTCCTTCCCGGCAATCCGGTGTTCCCAGGAACCGCCGACATCCCCGTCCAGGCCTTCCCCGTCCTGCGCCCGCCGGAAGGCTCCCACGTTCTCGGGACTATCGACGGCCAGCCGGGCGCCCTGCTCTGGAGCCTTGGCAAAGGCAAGGTCCTCCTCGTCGCCGGCAAGCTGGGAGACTACGACCTCGGGGAGATATGGGGTGCCTTCGACAAGAAAGACAAAGACGGGAAAGGGGTGTTCTACCCCATGCGAGATGTGGCGCAGGCGCGTGTCGAGGCGGCCCTCTCCCCCTTCCTCGACGCGGTCGTCCGCTGGTCCGCAGTCAACATGAACCAGCCCTTGCGCTGGGACTCGCAGAATGGCGCCATCCTCGGCTACTACAAGCGCGACGGCGATCAGAACTACGCAGTATTCCTCAACCGCGGCAGGGAGCCTGTCGACCTGACCTTCTCAATTTCGGTTCTTCCGGATGGCGAATACGCGTTGCGCAAGACCACCTTGGACGCCGAAGAACTGCTCGGCCATAGAAAAGCGACGGATATCGCCGAGAAAGTCTCCGCAGGCCAACTCGCGCCGGATCGCATGGCGGTGGTCAGGATGCTGCGCCTGCCGTAGGAGAGCGGAAACGTCGACATGTATGAAACGCGCGCAAAAGGATACACCTCATGAACATAAGCTGGCACAAGATCGGAATGACGGCGGGAATATGCGTTGTGATGGCGTCCCGGACGCTGTCGCATGCCGCGGACGCTCCCGAGAAAACCATCTACGCCCATTACATGGGGTGCTATCCGGTGGCGTCGGCGGCCACGGCGCACCACCGCGCCGTCGACGCCCACACCATCCGGCATGACGGCAACAAGCAGTTCGACGCCATCGGCGACCGCTGGCGCAATTGGCCGCTGGTGCCGGACGGCATGCGCCTTTCCCCGGAGGAGTCAGCCGATCTGGAGATCCGCCGCGCCCTGCGAGGCGGCATAGACGGCTTCGCCATTGACGCCTGGGCCGGGGGCGACGGCGCCAAGCAGGTGTTGGACGCATTGTTCAAAGTGGCCGAAACGAAAAATTATCCCTTCAACCTCACCATCTGCCTGGATCCGGCAATTCTTGATAACAACGGCGCGGCAGAGGCGATCAAGCATCTCCTCGACAAACATGGTTCCAGCCCCAAACTCGCCCGCCGCAACGGCAAGCCGTTGATTTTCGGCTACATGTCCTCCTTCATCGGGTTCCGTCACGGCGCGGAGGTGCTCAAACAGCAACCGGAATGTGCCGAAGCCGACGCCAAGGCGTTGACGCAAAATCCCAAACTCCGTCTGGAGCCGGCCGGCTGGCAGATTATGGCTGATGGGCTGCTGCAAATCCAAAAACAGGTCGGGAGTGACCTGTTCATGCACTATTGCATGGGAGCCTTCTTTCACAGGATGCCCAATCAGACCTGGAGCCAGGATAACCTCGTGCGCGCGGCAGGGTTTATGGCCGCCCGTTTCGGCGCGGTGGGTGAATTCCTCGGCGGAGGCCCGACGCATGATCGGATGGCGGCCGCAGTCAAATCCGCCGGTGCCGAGTGGTCGGAGCCGATGTATTTCCAGTACGAGAACATCGGATGGGGCGGCAACCATATCGGCAAGGGGGTGGACATCCTCCGCGACCGCTGGCAGCACGCCCGCGACAACGGTTCGACCCTGATCCAGTTCGTCACCTGGAACGACTACACCGAAAACACCTGCCTGGCTCCCGCCTACGAGACGCGCTACACCATTCTGGATCTCAATGCCCACTTCGTTCAGTGGTGGAAGACCGGCAAGGAACCCGTTCCTGATCACGACAAGGTCTACCTGCTCTACCGCAAGTATCCGCACGGAGCCAAAATCTTTCCCTTCAACCCCAAACAGCCTGACGCCGACCCCGTGCTGGAGGTGTTGACGATCCTGACCAAGCCGGCAACCGTCCACCTGCCTGGACGCGGCGCGGAATGGGAAGCTCCCGCCGGCTTGAGTTGGAAGCAGTTCCCGGCGACGCCCGGCCCGGTGGTCGCCGAGCTGGTGCGCTCCAATTGGCTGTTCCTGCCCCGCGTCGAACTCCACCTGGAAAGCCCCGAACCCATCACCGATCGCCCTTTCCGGGAACAGAACGGCACGACCTGCTCTTCCACCGAGTTCACGCGCCACTGGCAGGCCGATTTCGGCGACGCCCCACCGCTGCTCCGCGGCGAGTATGCCGACGATGACGCCGACGGTCTCCCCAACTGGTTTGAGATGTATTGGTTCGGGAAATTCCTCGATTATTCAACGGCGGCCGTTGCCGACCCCAACGCCGATCCCGACGGCGACGGAAAAACCAACATCCAGGAGCATCTCGACCAGACCGATCCGACGCGTCCGCCGATGGCCTATTCGGAACTGCCCTCCGACGGACTGCTGGCGTGGTATCGGGCCGACAAGGGGGTCATCGCCGACGAGAAAGGACAGATCACCGAGTGGCAGGATCAGAGCGGGAACGGTTTGCACCTTGCCGCCACGGTGGACGCGCACAAGCCGCGCCGCGTCGAAAAGCAGTGGGGCGACCTGCCGGCGGTGGAACTGGATGGCGCACAGAACAGCATGCTTCGCCAGTTGCCCGACAAAGAGCATGCGTCGATGACGGTCGTCGCCGTCTTCGCGGCGAAGGCTGAGGAACAGCTGAGCGGGCCGCAGAAGGGCGCCAACAATCGTCTTGTCTCGATCCCGACGTCGAGCAAGCCGGATTATGAAGGCGGCATCGCCATCGGCGTCAGCGCCATCTACTACCCCTCGGGCGGCGTCGCGGTGGCGAAAAGAGAATTCGCCTCGGGCGAGCGTCCGACGTTCATCGGCGTGGGAACCATGGTGATCGGCAAACAGCCGAACTACCGCAGTTGGAACGTCAAAGGCAAAGTGGCGGAGATCCTGGTCTACTCACCGGCGTTGAGCGAGAAGGACGTTCAGCGCGTTGTCTCTATCTTGAAGGCAAGGTATAACCTCTGACAGGATGTGGTGGAGACAAAAGCGGCCGCCCTCAGGC
>CAYTFM010000183.1:0-18014 GCA_964436735.1 uncultured Victivallales bacterium
TGGTCAAAGATCTTGAGGAACAGCATCCAGGTGAGCTGCGCGATGCGCTGGGCGTCGCCGTCGACGCCGTCGTCTTTGCGCATGATATCCTGGATGGATTTGATGGTGCCGCTGAGATTCATTATGCTATTTCCTGAAATGTTATGTGACTGTGGCGTTTGATACATCCGAAACTCGAAGCACGAAATCCGAAAAAGCGGGAAATTCTGTTGTACTGTTTTGTTTCATTCATTCGTGATTTGAATTTCGAATTTACTTCGGATTTCGATATTCGGATTTCTGATTTGCGGGCAAGCCGGCCTTAGACGTTTTCTTAACGTATGCTTTGCTATGCGGTCAACTGCTCGTAGAGTGCCCGCTCCAGCTCGGTGAGCGCCTGGGAGTACTGTTTATTGCCGCCGAAGATTCCCCGGCGGATGTGTGTTTTGGTGCCGAGGGTGTTGAACGGGGGCAGTTCGAGAATGTTCGAGTCTTCGATGTCCGTGATGCCGTGGTTGGCGTACTTTTCCAGAAGGGCTTCCAGGACGGCGCGGGCCTGCCCGCCGTACGTGGCGAAGTAGTTACGCTTTTTCACGTGGTCGGCGCGCTCCTTCCGTGTCAGCGGCTTCTGGTCGAAGGCGATGTGGGCCACCAGATCAAAGGCGTCGAGCTCCTTCCCGTTGGGCACCGCCTGAGACAGGACGGGCAAGGAGATTCCCTGCCGCCTGAGTTCCTCGATGACGGCCAGTTTGCGCTCGGCATGGTTCCAGTGACGCAGGAATTCGTCCAGGCTGGCGAACTGGCGGCGCAGGTTCTTTTTGATCTCGTCCTTGAGGAAGACGCGGTAATCCTCGGTGATAAGCTTGCCGCTGCCGTCGAGGTATTGAGAGCGCTCGATGGCGGTGGTCACCTCGACATCGTCAACGATGAATCGGGTGCGCCCCACCTTGTCGGTTCCGGCCGCGTCGCCGGTATCCATCTCCGCGCCGTAGGCTGTGGGATCCTCGCGCAGGCTGGCAGGTCCGTCGGGCTCTTGCGTGTCAGGCGGAACGATGGGGTCGTCGGGCTTCGGTTCGTAGATCATCACGGGGTCGCCATCGAAGTCCTTGTCGTGGAAGAGCCGCGTGGCGCCTTTGAAATCCATGATGGTGAAGAAGAGTTTGTTGTAGTCCTCGCGGATGCGGGTGCCGCGGCCGATTATCTGTTTGAACTGCGTCATGGATTCGATGGTCTGGTCCAGGACGATGAGCTTGCAGGTCTTGGCGTCGACGCCCGTCGCGAGGAGCCTCGAAGTGGTGGCGATCACCGGATACGGTTCGTCGTTGTCGATGAAATAGGAGAGCTGGGCTTTGCCCGCAGTGTCGTCGCCGGTAATGCGGACGACGTAGCGGCGGTTGCTGGCGGCCTCGGGGATGATCTTCACCAGCTCCTGGCGCATCCGCTCGGCGTGTGGCTGGTCGTCGCAGAAGACGATGGTCTTGGCCATAGGATCCGTTGCCTGGAGGTATTCCCAGACGCGGCGGGCGACGAACTCGGTGCGCTTGGTGAGGATAAGATTCCGGTCGAAGTCCTTGGGCGTATACTGTCGTTGCTCGACCATTTGTCCAAGTTTGTCGATCTTTCCGCTTTCCGGCGTGTAGCCAAGGGCGTCCACATCGGCAACGACGCGGATCACCTTGTAGGGAGCGAGGAAACCATCCGCGATGCCCTGTCGCAGCGAGTAGGTGTAAAGCGGTTCACCAAAGTATTTGATGTTGGAGACATCTTTGGTCTCCGTGGGGGTGGCGGTGAGGCCGATATGGGTGGCGGCGGTGAAATAATCCAGAATATCGTGCCATGCGGAATCCTCGGCCGCGCTGCCGCGGTGGCACTCGTCGATGACCACGAGGTCGAAAAAGTCCGCGGGGAACTGACGGTAGATTTGCTTCTTCTCATCCACGCCTGTCACGGCTTGGTACAGGCAGAGATAGATCTCATAGTTCTTTTTGACGGTGCGCTTGGTGATCTTGTGCATCACCTCGCCGAAGGGGGCGAAGTCCTGCTGGATGGTCTGATCGGCGAGGATGTTGCGGTCGGTGAGGAAAAGTATGCGTTTCTTGGCTCTCGCCTTCCATAGCCGCCAGATGATTTGGAAGGCGGTGTAAGTCTTGCCCGTGCCCGTCGCCATGACGAGCAGGATGCGTTGCTGTCCTTTGGCGATGGCCTCGATGGCGCGGTTGATCGCCACCTGTTGGTAGTAGTAGGCCGCTCTGTCGGAGGTGTCAACGTGGCATGGCTGCGCGATAAGGTTCAATTCTTCGGGGTGGCTGAGGTTCCTCCATTGTTTGTAGATATTCCAAAGCTCGTCGTAGGTTGGGAAGTGGTCGATAGTGAGTTCGCGCTCAAGCGGTTGCGTGATGCCTGTGCGGTCATGGATGAGGAAGCCGTCACCATTCGAACTGATGGCGAATGGGGCGTCGAGCATTTCGGCATAGTCGAGAGCCTGTTGCATGCCGTGTCCAACGGTAAAGATGTTGCGCTTCGCCTCCAGGACGGCGAGAGGGAGATTGGGCAGGCCGTAGAAAACGTAGTCGGCGCGCTTGGGGCCATCAGGAGCTGCCGGGTTCTCAATCCGGGCCGCAATTTGTCCCCGGACAATCACGCGGCCCTTCGTGAGCTTCACCTCCTCGCGGAACAAGTGCTGTGCCCATCCTGCCGCCTGGATAGCAGGTGTGATGATTTTTGTACAGACGTCGCGTTCGCTGAAGTCTTTTTTGTTCATGCGGTACAAACAAAATGTAGCTGATAATTCTCGTTCCGACCATTAAAGAACTAGTATACATCTCAAAGCCATTGACGGCAACATATCCTTAAAAGGAGGCGGAGCCCGCCAATCAAATGAGGAAGCGGGCTCTTGCGCCGCCTGGTGACTTGTCATTCCGGAAACAGCGCGCTACAGTTTTTCATACCTATAGCTTCATCTGTGAAGCTATAGGTATGAAAAACTTACGAAAGAGGTGTGCCATGTTGTCCATGTTCAGTGCTCGCATCGGTAGCCAGTTGAAGTCGGTCGGGTTCTTGTCGCTTCTTGTCGCCGTAGTGTTTCTCGCTGTCCTGTCGGAGGCGCAGGCGGGGAAAGTGGCGATGGGGAAGATCACCGGCGTGATTGGAGGTGGAGTGGCCAAGGCGAAATTTCCCGTACCGCCGAGCACGGTGCGGGCGTACCGTTTGTATGCTCCCGGTTACACGGCGGCGGTTGTGATCCCCAAAAGTGGGAAATACAGTCTGACCGTGCCCCCCGGCCCCTATGCCGTCCTGTTCGACGTGTGGTCCCCAAGCGGGATGCCAATCGCCACAAGTGCGGCTTTTGTGTGGGTGAAGCCCGGCGTGTCGTGGACCGTTGCAGGTGAGGCGCCGTCGCGGATTTCGGTGACGCAGCTCATCCTGACGGATCTGTTGGGCACGCCATATTCGCCAGGTGGCGACGCCAAATACGACTACACCGGCATGCTGATGGCCTATCTTGTCGCCGACGCGAAAAAACTATCACTCGAGGTGGTGGAGGATCCGTCGCTGGCGAGCTACAACGAAATCCTGTCCATCATTGAGAAGAACTCCGCCGCCGACATTCCGGCGGAGCAGCGCCTCGACCGCGATCAAGCTATGGCTCATCTCCTGAGCCCCGGCCTTTCCTTCAAGCTGCAGGGAACCATGAAGGCGTCATCCATTGGCGCCGCGAGTCCCGCCGCCACGGACGCGCCCGGCATGACGCTGCCCACGCTCCAGACGAACCTCGAGGTTTTCGATCAGAACGACGGCAGTTCCGCCGCCTCGGAAGAGTCCACGGGCAGTGCCAAGGCGGCGTTCGACAAGGCGGTGGACGCCCAGTTGAAGAAGCTGCTGAAGAAACTGAAAGATCGCTTGAAGTTGCTGCCGGTGCCAGCCGGTTTCAACCTGAACTTCTGGGGCGTGCGCATCTTCGACGCCTGGGAGAAGGGGCTACTCGACACCGCCCAGGAGGACTGGGAGGTCGCCCCGCTTGTGTTGAAGAGGAATTCCGCCCTTGATGCTGTCCGCTCGTCCAAGGATCTTCAGGTGGCCGTCTACACGCTCGACGCGGCGGGCACCCAGCTCTCGTCCACGACGTGGAGCATCAAGGGGCTTGGCTCGGTCATGTACTCGGGAAACCTCTTTGAAGCCACCAACGTCGAGTCGCCTTCCGTCGTGGAATTGTGGGTCGAGAAAGTGACCAAGGATGCGACCACTCAGCGCTATGCCATCGGCGGGGAGATATGGGAGAAGACCGAGGTGCAGATGCATGTCCAGTCGCAAGATCCGTATGTCGACGCCTACATGGGCTACAATCCGGCGCTCTCCGTCAAGGGGCAGGGGGCGTTCGCTCCGTACACCGGTGCCGGCGCCATCTCGGTGAACGCCACCTACGAGGGCTCCGAGCCGACTTCCACACGGCCGGTCAAATGGACGTACCAGCTTATGTCGCGTTGACCGCTGTGGCGCGCCACTGGGGGTGTAGTCATATATATCCGGCTCGTCACTTCGTTTTGGCGTTCGCCAGCATATTCCACCACACTATCGGTGGTCGTCCTAGGATAGCGAACAGCCAAAAAAGCTTTTAGCTTTTGCCGACGGTCATGTCGCCACCGCGAAAAAGGGGGGGGAGATGAGCGGACTTCGCTTTCCGATTCGGACCGTGCTTGTGGTCGTCGTTCTTGTCTTTGCCACTCATTGGCTTCAGGCATCCGCCGAGGGATCAGATCTGGAGTTTGGGGGACCAGGGGCTGAACCCGGGAAATTCGCCGAGTTGCGTGATCTCGCCTTTGACGATCAGGGGAATCTGCACACGCTGGAAGGCGTGCGGTGGGATGAACAACTCAAAGCAGTTGTGGGCAACGGCCGCGTGCAGAAGTTTGATCCCGCAGGTAAACCGCTGCTTCAGTTTAGCGTCGTCGAGCAGGGACGTAAGGAGCAGGATCCGTTTCGTCTTGCTGTCGACAAACTTGGAAACATCTATGTCACTCAACCGCTGATCGACCAGGTCAGCGTGTTCGCTCCTGATGGGAAACCGCTGCGACAGCTCAAGATTCCCCATGCCTCCGCCGTCACGCGCTGGCGGACGTCGACGGGCGATCGTATCGCGGTTCTGCCGTGCGACCGCAAAAACGTGGATGGCCAGTGGGCGTGGCTCGGCGGCGGGCAGATCATTCCAATTGAGACAGATGGCGCGGTGCGCGAGCCGATCAAGCTGGAACGCGCCCTGACAGGAGTGGTCGATCTTACCGCCGGGCCTGGCGGCGATTTCTACGTGATTGCTGACGTCAACCAGCTTTATAAGTTTAACTCCGAGGGGAAGTTGCTCGCGATGGTTGGGGCTGGCGAGAACTCCCGCGCCAACGATGGCAGCGAGTTGCTCCACAGCGTCGCGGTCGACTCCAAAGGCTTCATCCACACCGAGGCCTGGGGCAATCCCAGCCTGATAGTCCGCTTCAGTCCGGATCTGCGCGAGATCCGCCGCCGCGAGGCCCAATTCAAATGGGCCGACTCCTGGGGGCCACACGGCAACTACGTGCCGTTGGCGGTCGACAACCACGACCGGCTGTGGGCCTGTGCCACGCATGTGCAGGATCCCAAGGGGCCGAACTTCAGTGTTTACCGCCCCGTGCCTGCGGTGATCCGGGCCGAGTCAGGTTATTTTGACGAGGGGAAGCGGGGCGTGCTCGTGTCGGACACTCGGGGAATCGGCTTCAAACCAAAGATCGTTGTCGATTTGCCGTCCGGTGTCGCCTACGAACGTGGGCGTATTCCGATCAGCGTCGTGGTGGAGAAAGCGCTGCGACAGATCAAAGACGTGACAGTCACCTGGCGTGTCGTCGACATGTACCGCACCGAATTGACGCATGGCGAGTTCACGATGCCGCTGCGGGATGGGGAGGATGAACGGCATCCTCTCGAGTTCTCCGCATCGGCCTTGGGATGGTACATGGTTCAATGCGATTTCACGTCGCAAGGCGTGCTGTTGGCCTCTATCGCGAGGTTTTTCGGTGTGACGCGCCGTTATCCAAGCATGGTGGAACTGGGTGCTGAGGGCACCGGGGGGGCCACCGATCCTCTCCGTACCGCATTTTCAGGTTTGATGAACCAGCGTTTGCATGCGGTCAACAGCAAAGAGCGTCTCGAGCAGCTTGAGAAGGAAATCGCCCTGTGCGAGAAGGCTGGCGTCACGTGGTTCGTCCAGTTATCGGATAAGAGGGATTGCGAGCCTGAGAATGTCAGGGCTGTCGTCGAGCGCTTCAAGGGGCGGGTGAACGTGTGGGAGGTGATGAACGAGCCGAACTTCACGTTCAGTCCGGCCGATTATGTGAAGGTGTTGAAGGAGGCGTCGCGCATCATCAAGGAGATCGATTCGGCGGCGCTGGTGATGGGGCCGGACGTGTGCGGGATCGATCTGGCGTGGTACGAGGAGTTTTACAAGGAAGGTGGAGGTGCGGCGGTCGACATCCTGTCCGTGCATGATTACGAGGGGCATGAGACGATCGATTCCGAGCACTGGCGCTGGAAGGTCGGCGCGCTCAGGCGGTTGATGGCGCGGCACGGCGATGGTGGGAAACCGATCTGGCAGACCGAGCGCGCGATCGCCGGCGTACGCGGCGACAATTGGCTCGGCGGCACGCAGGCGGTGCGCATGAGTTTGCACCGTGACTTGCTGGAGACCCTTGGTGTTAGGCCCGCGCACAACAACCATTTCTACACCAACGATCACGGTTTTGGCGACTGCCCTTCGTGGATCTGGTCAGGCTCGGGGCCGCATCCCGCGGTCTTCGCCCTCCGCGTCCGCCATGCGATGACCATCGGTAAAACTTACCAGGGGACGCTCGATTTCGGGCCGACAGCCGAGAGGCTCCTGCTGGGGGTGCGCTATTCCGGAGATGACGGCTCGACTATCATGGTGCGCAATCTTGGCTCGCTCGACATTCCGCTGGACTTCGACGTCATCGGCAGCGGCGAAATAGAGGTGGTCGACGCGTTCGGCAATGTCGGCAAAGCTCCGATCTCAAATGGCAAGTTTCGTGTCACCGCGCGGCAGATGCCCACCTATCTACGCCTCGCCAAAGGGCAGGAGGTCACGCCCGCGCGGTTTGACCTCGGACGCAACTACGCATCCCACGTCGTTTTCACCTGCTCCGCGCCGGGCGCGTCCGCCGGGAGTCTGCTCAACAATGGCATTTACGAGACGATCAACTCGGGCAATCCCCACGGCGGCACCGACGGCAAGGCGATCTGGTGCGCTGATATGGCGAAACGCCCGGTGATGCTTGAGATGGCCTTTCCCCAGCCTCTGCCGATCAATGCGGTGCTGATCAACGGCCTCCATGCCGACAATACCATCTGCGCCCTCCAGGACTATGATCTGCAATGGTTCGACAACGGAACGTGGCGCGCGATTGAAGAGGTGCGGGTGGCATGTCCCGCGAGCGAGCCATGCGTCACCGCCGGCAGCGTCGCCAATCTGTGGTCGCTCGACTACAACGTGTTCCTGCATCGTTTCAAGGCGATCACCACCGACCGGTTGCGCCTGGTGGCGCGGCGAGTGACCAATGGCTTCGTCCCCGACGAGAAGGCCCGCGCCTGGGGCACGATTATCCCCCAGAAGTTGATGCTGCGCGAGGTGGAGATTTACGGGCCGCAGGCGACGTGCCGCGCGGATGCGGTTGTGGAGAAGCCGGAGCGTCGCGGTTCATTCGACAGGGCGAAGATGACGGTGACTGCCACAAACAGCGGGACTTCCGCGGTTTCGGCGACCGCCACGATTATCCCGCCGGTCGGCTGGGGTGCCGCGCCTGCCGAATTCCCGCTGCGTGTTGAAGCCAAGGGGGAAGCCAGCGCGTCGGTTGTGTTGACGCCGCCTCCTGTCGTGCCGGCCGGCCGCGCCTTCATCGATGCGCGGCTTGTTGATTCGTCCGGGAAGCATCTTGATCTGGCGTGGGCGACGATGGATATAGCCGCGCCGGTAATCGCGACGCCTCTACCGCCTCCGGAGATCGCGTCGGCCGCGCAGCCGTTGGTGGTGGAGGTGCGCAATCCGGGCGAGGAGCCGGCGTCCGGCGTCGCGCGGATGGTCTTGAATGGTCCGCGGGAGGTCGCTCCTGTGGAGCAGCCTTTCGGGCCGATCACCCCGGGGAAGACGGCTCGTGTCGAAGTCAGGGTGCCGGGACTCGAACTGGTCGGGAAGCCGTGGCGTGCGGTATGGACCATCGTCGTCGACCACGTCTCGGTGACGGCCTGCCAGGATCTGACGATCAAAGCCTGGTCCGTGCTTGGCCCTTTCCCCCCCGAGTTCGACAAGGATTTCGGTCCGGAGGCGAAAGTCGACCTGAAGGCGGTCGTCAAGGAGCAGGCGGGCAACGAGCTCCGCTGGCGGACCGCGCTTATGGATGCGAACGGTTTCCTCGACCTCACGAAGCTGTTCGAGAAACATGATAACGTCTGTGCCTATGTGGTCGCCTATGTGAGGGCACCCGAGGCGCGGCAGGCTCTTGTCTCCTTTGGCAGTGATGACGGCGGCAAGCTGTGGGTGAACGGTGAGAAGGCGCATGCGGAGAACGGAGCCCATGGCGCTACCCCGGGGCAGTTCAAGATGCCGATCAAACTGCGTGCGGGCTGGAACGAGGTGCTGTTCAAGATCATGCAGGGGAACGGGGGATGGGGGCTGTACTGCGCCATCGTCGCTTCCGTCGGCGCGCCGATTGGGGATGCTGTCTGGGCTCCATGCATCCCATGAGTCTTTAGCCCTCCTTCGTCTTGAAAAAGTTCAGATGGATTATAGTTTGCCCATAGTTTCGCGAGTCCGTCATTAGGAGGCGTTTGATGTGTGCGGCACGTCTCTCACTAGTCTTGTCACTTACGCTTCTCTCCGCGTTGGTGACGCATGCCGCTGACACACCCGCCGCCGAGGCCGACGACTTTCCCGAGATCAAGGCGCGGGGTGTCCTGCGCGTCCTCATGGCGGCGCCGCCCGACTGCGGCGGCCTTCCCCGGCAGATGTCGCCGAGAGACTATGAGTTGTCACTGGTGACGGAGGCTGCGTCGGACATGGGGCTTGAAGCGGTCGTGGTGCACGTGGACAAGTTCGAGGATATCTTTCCGGCGCTGCTTGAGGGGAGGGGGGATGTCGTGGCCGACAACATCGGGGCGAATGAGGAGCGGCGAAAGGCTATGGCGTTCACGATGCTGGAGCGGAGATTGTTCGACCAGATCGTCGTCATTGCGGCCGACGCGGCCGTGAAGTCGGCCGCCGATCTGCGGGGCAGGACGGTCCACATAGAGAAAGGGACGGGCTACTGGCGTCGGATGAGCGCGCTGGCGCGGAAGCTGGGCGACATCACACTTGCCACGGCTGATGACGGGGTCGACACCGAGGAGTTGCTTCACCTAGTCGGTACGGGCGTCGTGGGGGCGGCGGCGGCCGACACGAACTACACGGAGTCCTTCCTGCTGTTCCGCCACGACGTGAAGATCATCCACACGTTCGAGGAGCGCGACAACACTGTCTGGGCGGTGCGCCCGCGGTCGCAGCAGCTCCTCTCCGCTTTGAATAAGTATCTCAAGCGCGAGCTTCCCGCCCACCGGCAGTTGGCGATGAGAGGGGATTTGCCGGTGATCAAAAAGAGGGGGATGCTGCGGGTGCTGACCCGGAATAATCACACCTCCTACTTTATCCACCGTGGCGAGTTGGTCGGCTATCATTACGAGATGGCGAAGGAGTTCGCCAAGCGGAACGGATTACGTCTGGTGATGATCGTTCCTCCCCAATGGAGCGATCTGATTCCGTGGCTGCTTGACGGAAAGGGTGACCTGGTTGCCACGGGATGCACTGTCACCGACGAACGGCTCAAGATCAAAGGATTGGCGTTTTGCGAGTCATACCATGGCTTCCGCCAGATGGTGGTCGCCCGAGACGGGGCGGCGGCGCCGAAGACGATTGCGGATCTGCGGGGGAGGACGTTTGTGGCGCGGCGGAGCAGTTCCTACTGGGAGACGATCTCGAAGCTGCGCGATTCGGGGGTCGACGTCAACCTGCGCGCCGCTCCCGAGGAGTTGGAGACCTACGAACTCATCGATAAGGTGGGGGACGGCGACTACGACCTGACGCTCGCCGACGAGGACGTGCTCAACGTGGAGTTGGCGAGGCGCGGCGACATCGTCGGCGCCTTTCCGCTCACTGAGCCGCTGAAGAGCGCCTGGATGGTCAGGGCGTCGGACGTCGAATTGAAGAAGGCGGTCGACGAGTTCATCGGCACAGGCAGGCGTGGAGAGTTTCAGAATGTGGTGTTCGACAAGTATTTCAAATGCCGGGTGAGGATACTGGCACATCACAAGACTTTTGTGCGGCGCGGCGACGGCTTCTTCTTCTCCGACTATGACGAACTCATCAGGCGGCATGCGTCGGACCACGACGTGCCATGGTGTCTTGTCGCGGCGCAGATCTACCAGGAGAGCCGTTTCAACGCCTCGTGCGTCTCGTGGCTCGGGGCCGCCGGCCTGATGCAGGTGATGCCGGCAACCGCCGCCGAGCTCGGGTTCCGCACGTTCCAGAATCCTGATGCGAACATTCATGCGGGCGTCGAATACATGAGGAAGTTGTTGAAGAGATTCGAGGAGAACGTTGCCGAGGAGGATCGCTACTGCTTCGCCCTGGCGAGCTACAACGGCGGCTATGGACACGTGGTCGACGCGCGGAAGCTCGCACGGGAGCTGGGGCTTGACCCCGACCGCTGGGAGCGCAACGTGGAAAAAGCCCTGGAACTGCTCGCCAAGCCGCAGTACTCATCGCGGGCCAAGTACGGGTTCTGCCGCGGGGACGAGGTCGCCGCCTACGTCCGCGACATCATGCTTCGCTACAAGACTTACCAACAGGACGTGGCGGGTGCGAAATAAGCAAGCGCCTGTAGCTGTCCATTCTTTTGCGATTAGCTCATCGGTTAAACTCGGCAACCGCCTACCGCTCTTGAACTTCCCAGCTCTTTCCTCTATCTTACCGAATGCGTCCAGAAAGCAATTCCCCAGCTATGGAAGACTCGCTTCCGAAGCGGATTCGCCTGACCGCGTCGATAGGCGGGGTGGTGCTTCTTCTGTCCGGCATGATCTCCGTGGGAGTGGCCTTCATGCTCCGAGGGGAGGAGACCCCGCGGGTTATCAATCCATCATATCCGCTCGCCACGTTCGAAGACCCCGGATTGGCCAGGCGCACCGACATCGTCCTCGCGGCCAACAGCGAATACACCGTCCTCGCCTCCCAAAGGCAATTCATAGACCATTCGCTTTTTTGCCTGCACTTGCTCCGTCCGACAAACTCCCACCTTGTCGAAATCCTGGGCAGAAAACTTTGGTGCAGCCGCGAGATCGTTGTTCTGTTCGACAAAAGGAAAAACTCTTGGATGCTTGTTCCGCAATTCGACAAGGCCCCCTGGTTTCTGCCGCTTTCCCTGTTCGCGTTCTCGGCGTCGGCCTTCTGTCTGCCTTTCATGCTCAGCTCTCCCCACCGGGCGTTTCCCGCCTGCGTGTTCCATGTGGCCGTATGGATAGGCCTTGCCCTTTACACCATTCATGCCAACGGCCTGTTTCTTGTGTTCAATGCAGGTGACCCACAACAGTTCTATCAAATGGCCCACGAATGGCTTTCATGGGATAGGCGCAGTCCAGTTCCCAATTCCGTCGGGGCATCCGCCCTTTACATGCTTTTCATCACCTTGTTTCATCCCAAGGACTATCTCGACATCGCCATTCACACCTCGTTTGCCACGGCACTCATTTATCCGGTTGTCCTGATCCCGGCGATCTTCCTTTTGGCGAAAACGCTGGGCGCGTCGGGTCGCTGCGCCCATGTCGCAGCCACGTCTTTCACGCTCTTCTCGACGACGGCCCTCGTCAGGGGGTGTCCCGGCGGCACATTGCTCTCGATTTTCATGCGCACCGAGCCTTTCTCGGTCTTCCTTTACAACAAAGGGTTTCTACTGGGCTGGAACGGGATGTCGGACAATTACGGCGTCATCTTCCCTATGCTGGGAATGCTGGCCATGGCTTTAATGAGGTCATGTGCACTGCGTTACCTGCTGATGGGGCTCTTGTTCGGCTACGGCATTTCGACGCGGTATGCGAACATCGTCCTGCTGCCGGCCATTTTCTTCTGGGATTTGACCAGGCCCGCGCCTGGTCAGAAGCCCTCGACTAAGATCCTGTTCCACTACGCCATCTTCGGCGCCGCCGGCCTGGTTGGATGTGCTCCCCAACTCCTCGACAACTACTTGGTAAACGGCAATCCGTTGCAACCGACGGTGCACTTCAGCCTTTTCCGCGGCGAACACAGGGTTGTGAATCTCTTTTCTTGTGGCAATGTGATCGATGGGCTTAGATTCTACATGACGGCGCATTTCAAGCTTCTGACGGTATTCGCATGCTCCCTATTGTTCGCCAGGGGGCGCCGGGCTATTTTGTTCCTGTGGTTGTGGGTGGTTTGTGTCCTTGTGTTCTATTCGTCCACTAACTTCTACGGCGACAATGAGCTTAGGTATCTTCTTGTCATCATTCCTCCCGTCTTCATCGCCTTGGGCTTGGCCGCCTTGTCTTTGGACCGCGGCGAGATGCTCCTCGTGTCGCTGTCTCTCTTGACGGTCTACTGCCTTTGTTCGCCTGAGCTGCCATCCTTCCACGTCTTCAAAATACCGACGCCCCTCCACCATGCGGGACCGGCTTTGATCGGCGGACTCGCTCTTGGGGTTGCGCTCGTTACCAAGAGGAACATATCGGCGGCGATGTGCCTGGCGGGCATGATGCTCGCATTGTCTTCCGGCCAGTGGTGGGTGCCGGCGGTGTTGCTTCTTCTTTGCCCCTTGCGCCTGGCAAGTGAAAAACTGGGCGAGGGCGGCGATCGCCGTTCATCGCGCCGATTCGGATTATGACGCCGCGCGGAAACTGCTTGAGGAGATGCCGCGGGGGCGGGCATGGGAACGGGCCGTGGCAAAATACAGCATGCGGACGGCGAATCGGAAGGAGATTGCCGGGACTCGCCGCCTTGTCGATGCGATGGCGGAGGGGGAATATTGGTGTTATGGCGCAGGAGAGGTCATTGACGACCTGCTGGAAGCTGATGATATACGTCAGGCCGCGTCGCTGACTGAGCGATTGGTCGACGCGGAGCGTCATCTACCGTATCTGTCTTTGGTGGAGGGTGAACTGTTTTTCGAGTACACACCCGCCATCGAAAGGGCTGAATTCGTGGCGCTCGCATGGGCGAAGACAGATCTTCCTGCGGCGAAGGCGTGGGTGGAGGGCCTGAGGGCGACCGAGGACTCCAAGGGGAAACTAGTGCGGAAGCTTGAGCGGCCGCAGGGGGAGAAAATCAAAATTGACCGCTATTAGGGATTCTGATGCTCGGCGGCTGTTTTGTTGATGTTGTTCAGGAGGCTGATCAGTTGCGGTCGGGAATACCTGCCGCGGAGCAGGAAAAGCGTCTGCGGATACGTCGACGCGGGATACAGGTGCCGGAATGGATTACCTTCCTGGCTTGGATCACTGTCCCCGGGCAAATTCCTCTTTTTGGAAAGCAGGCTGAGTATTGACTGGTCATGCCGATGCTGGATGAACCCGGGATAGTTGTCCTTCCCCAACGTGTTCGGCGCGTCGGTCAGTATCCGCTCGTCCTGCGCGTATGCGAGCCACTCCTCGATGAAGGACAGGGAGAACGCGTCTTTTTTCATCAGGAGGAAGCCACCCAGTCGTTGACGTGTTTCGGTGAAGCGCGCCTCGTCACATCCCATGAGAATAAGGGCGTCGCGTTTGACCCACAGTTTTTCGATGTGTTGTATTTCGAAGACGAGCATTGAGGCGCCCCGACTTTCACAGAGGGAGAGCAGTGGCAAGGCCGAGTGGACGAAGACCGCCCCCGAGTCGCTGTAGAAGAGATAGTCGCCCTCCTTGATGAGTCCAAGGGCTCGCCGGATGAAGTACGGTTTCCAAAGCCAGTAGCCTCCGCCTCGGGGCTGAGAGAGGATATGCGCATTCTTGCTCATGAACTTTTCGTCCATGTCATGGAGGCGGAAAGAGAATACTTTGTCGAATCCTCCGACCGCTGTAGCGGAGGCCGTGTTGAGCCTTTGCGGGAGGTAGAACTGCTCGTCGGCGTAGTTTACGACTGCGTTCATTGCGTGGTGCCCCTTATCGGCAACGACTTCCCGTGGGGACGCGCCACGTCAGTCGCGCCAGAGTTTCTGCTCTGTCGAGGGCTGCGGTTGACGGCGTTTGGTTGAGGCGACTCCTGCCGGGACGTCGCCCGCGCATCCGAAGACGCTGAACTTTGTCACCTTGAACGCGTCGCCGTCGAACACGAACATCCCTTCGACTTTCTCGTTCGCCGAGACGACCAGTTCCTTGATGCCTTCGCGGAACTTGAGCGAGTAGCCGTCGGTGCTGATGAGGGAGACGCCGCCAGGTTGATCAAGCCCGACAAGTTTGATCGCCTGTCCTGTCTTGTTGGCGAATCCTATTTTCGCCTCGACCACATCGGATATGGCGGTGTTGACGAGCGAGCGGATCTCGGCCGTCATTGTCTTTTTGAAGCTTTCACCGTTGGAGACGATCAAAAACAGCTCCTGCAAGGGCGGTTGGTTGTCGGCGGCGGGCTTCGCCTTGTCGTCGGAATACCCATTCATGCAGAGGAGCGCACAGCACGAAAAAATGGCGCGGAGAGTGGCTGCTCTTGATGACTGCATGGGAGACTCCAGGCGGTGGTGGAGCGGGGAGGGGATGGAACACAAAGGAGAGAACACGTCCGGACTTCCCGACCTGACGCAGGGGGAAAGTCCGGAACGACGCAGGCTATTTGGCCGCTTGTTTCGCCTTAGCCGCTTCGAGGGCTTTGGCGGTCTGCACGGGATACTTCAAAAGTTCGCGGATCGCTAGCGACGTCAGCTTGTTCACCGCCGCGGCGTCCATGCCCAACTTGACAAGACGAGCCTTGTGAGTCTTCAAACGGCTGCTGCGCGCTCCATTGCGTTTGACGGGGCGCGTGAGAGGTTTCTTTCGGAGGGTGCGATCTGTGCCCATGTACATTCTCCAGGTTGTTTGCATGAAATACTGCGCAAAAGCTGATAATATGCTCGATTCCCGCTGCAGATACAAGTCAAATGTCCAGCTTTGAAAAAAAATGAGGGGGCATGGTGCCCCCCTCCTCAAACGTTTCTTCACATTAGTTGTTTTTAGAATTGTCTCTTGTGCTCAGATGTCGTAGTACATCACGAACTCCCACGGATGCGGACGCAGTTCGATGGCTTGGACTTCCTTCTCCAGTTTGTAGTTGATCCACGTCGAGATGACGTCCTCGGTGAACACATCCCCTTTCAGCAGATAGGAATGGTCCTTTTTGAGGGCCATGAGAGCCTCGCGCAGCGATCCCGGTGTGTGCGGAACCTTGGCGAGCTCCTCGGGCGGGAGGTCGTAGATGTCCTTGTCGAGCGGCTGCCCCGGGTCGATCTTGTTGGTGATGCCGTCGACCATGGCCATCATGATCGCCGAGAAGGCGAGGTAGGGATTGCATGCCGGATCCGGACAGCGGAATTCGAGGCGTTTCGACTTGGGGCTTTCCGAGTAGCGCGGGATGCGGATGGACGCGCTGCGGTTCCGCGCCGAGTAGGCGAGGTTGACCGGAGCTTCGAAGCCTGGCACAAGGCGTTTGTAGCTGTTCGTCGTCGGATTGCAGAACGCCAACAGGGACGGCGCGTGGTGCAGAAGACCGCCGATCGCGTACAGGGCCATCTGCGAAAGCCCGGCGTAGCCGTCGCCCGCGAACAGGTTCACCCCTTTCTTCCATAAGGAGGTGTGGACGTGCATGCCGCTGCCGTTGTCGCCGAAGAGCGGCTTGGGCATGAAGGTGACGGTCTTGCCGTATTTGGCGGCGGTGTTCTTGATGACGTATTTGTATTTGAGGACTTTGTCTCCCATCTCGACGAGGGAGCTGAAGCGCATGTCGATCTCGGCTTGGCCACCGGTGGCGACCTCGTGGTGCTGGCGCTCGATTTCGACGCCGATCTGCTCCAGAACCAGCATCATCTCCGAGCGGATGTCCTGCTGCTGGTCGGTGGGCGGAACGGGGAAGTAGCCTTCCTTGTAACGGATTTTGTAGGCCAGATTGGGGGATTCGTCGGCGCCCATGTTCCAGCGGCCCTCCTCGGAGTCGAGGAAAAAGAAGCCGTGGTTGACGTCCTGGTCGAAACGGGCGCTGTCGAAAATGAAGAATTCGGGTTCCGGGCCATAGTAGGCGACATCGGCTAGACCGGTGCTCTTCAGATAGGTTTCGGCTTTGCGGGCGATGTTGCGCGGATCCCGCGTGTAGTCCTCTTTCGTGATGGGATCGCAGATGTTGCAGATGAGCACCATGGTCTTGTGCTCGAAGAAGGGGTCGATGAAGGCGGTCTCGGCCACCGGTTTGACCAGCATGTCAGACTCGTTGATGGCGGCCCAGCCGCGGATGCTTGAGCCGTCGAAGCCAAGTCCCTCCTCGAACACAACCTCCTCAAGCTCATGCGCGGGAACCGTGAAGTGCTGCCAGATGCCCGGAAAGTCCATGAACCTGAAGTCGATGGCCTTCACCTGCTCCTTCTTCATAAGTTCCAGAACGTCTTTCGGCGAACTGATCTTGCCCATTGCCTGCTCCTCTCTATCCTTGACGTTGATGGTTGACGTGTGCTCCGCTAAGTGCTGCTCCAATTGAAGGCCGTTCGTGGTCGCGCCTCCCTCGTGCTCTCCATCGACGTGAACGATGGATGTTTTACGCTTAGCTACTTCCATGCCAAAGCGGCGGGGTGAACGAGTTGGCGGCAGGTGTGGAATCGTAAAATCTTTTCCTCAAGTAAATTGTGACGTATGTGGGCTTGCGGAGGACTGCGTGTGCACGCCGCGCGTGCTACATAAATGTCGTTCTGCGGGCGAGGGGCAGGACAATAATGTAGCGTCAGGTGGTGGTCGAGAGCTTTTTGCCGATGCCGAACCGATAGTCCATGATGCCCCATCGCAGGCAGGACGTCCGTCGCTCCTCAAGCCAGACGCGGACCGCCGCGGCATCCGATGAGCGTGCCGCGAGAGTCGTGATCTCGCCTGCCGAGCAGCGGAACAGAATCGCATTGGCCGCATCGCCCATGATCGGCTCAAGCGCCGTGCAGGACAAGCGATACAACCGCTTATGACGGAAACTTCGAATGACGAGGAAAAGCGGATAAAGGGTGACTGCGCACCAGAATGGCGCGATGGGGAGCGCGTCCCAGAAAAAGCTCTTCGCGATCTGGGCGCCGAGAAGTGCGAGGACAGGCAGAAGAAAGAGGAAGGCGTCGAGCCGCGTTTGAAAGCAGTCGCCGAATCCCCGTCGGAAGGCGCTGAAGGAGAGACGATAGGCGAACATCTCTTCGAAATGCCTGTCCTGAAGAGAGTTGCGGGCGGCATGGCACAGCTCATGAGAAAGAAGCTCATCGCGGCGGTACCAGAGCCATTTGCGGGAGCGCGCGAAACTTGAGCGGATAAGGAAGACGGGCAGTCCGGTGTCGAAGATGATGGCACATCCTCCCCAGAGCATGCCAAGGCTTTTCGAGAGGTAGAAGCCGGGGACCCAGTCGACGGCGAAGCGGTAGGCCTGTTCCGTGATGCTGGCCGCCTCCGCCATCACGTCAGCATCGATCACGTGCTCCTTGCCCGCCTCGAGGCCGGGAGCCATCTCGAACTGTTTGCCCTCGTTGAGCAGCGTCATGATTTCTGAGATGTCCGCCTCTATCGCCAGCAGCCGTTGCTTATACGCGTCAAGCCCTTCCGTCTCTCCCGGGAAAAGCCCCTTGGCGTCAAGCAGGGCCAGATCATCCATGTCGCTCTCGCTCAGCGCGGCTATTCTGTCTTTCGAAAGTGGCAGCATCGGGTGTCCGGGAGTAGTTGGGAAATTCTGTGTTCAGTGTTCAGCGCGCCCATCCGCCGCGGCGGATTCAACCATGAGAGAAACACCACCG
>CAYTFM010000184.1:0-7597 GCA_964436735.1 uncultured Victivallales bacterium
CCCAACGGGCTTGCCCCGTTGGTGAATCAAATCAGTCGGCTACTTGCGCGGGCAAGCAAAATTATCGACCCCCGCGGCCTTGCGCCGTGGGTGAGCGAGTTCATGTGTAACAAACTGCGGGCGAAGCCCGCCTAACTTGAACTACCATGGACGTTCCCTACAACTCTCTTAAAGTCTCGTTCGTCGAAGCGGGGTGCGGTCGCTGGGGCCGGGCGTTCGACGGCTACGTCCACCGCAAGACGGTGCCTAACGCGATCGTGGCGCAGGTGACGATGGGGCGGTACGAGGTGGCGGTCGGCGACGGCCCGGCGGAAATGATCGAGACCGGCGAGGCGTTCCTCACGCCCCCCAACGTGCCGCTCGTGATAACCCATCACTGCGATCCCAGGAGCGGTGTGATGACCTCCCGCTGGGTCCATTTCAACTTCACCGTCTACGACACCCTTGACCTTAGCCGTTTTCTGCGGCTGCCCCTGTGCGTCGAGGAGCGGTGGGCCTCACGGTTCGGCGAGATAAGCGACGAGTTGCGCGCCATGCAATCCCGGGGGGGCAATGAACTGGCCGCGTCGGCCCGCCGCAACGAATTGTCGTTCAAGCTGCTGGCGATTCTGTGCGAGTATTTGTCCGCCAATGACGGACTGCCGGAGGCGACTCCGGGAATGAACCGCCTCCTTCCCGCCCTCGATCACGCCCGGCGTCATCTCGACGCCAAGCTCACCGTCAACGACCTGGCGAAGCGGGTGGGACTTTCGACGCCAAGGTTCCATGCGGAGTTCCGAAAATGGTTCGGCGACTCTCCGCTGGAGCATGTCAGGAAGATGCGTCTTGGCAAGGCGTGTGACCTTCTGCGCGGGACCGATATGTCGCTCGAGCAGGCCGCCCAGGAGACCGGTTTCTGCAACCAGTTCCACCTCAGCCGCGAATTCAAAAAGGCTTACGGCAAGCCCCCATCGCTCTTTCGCCAAAGTTCGCGCGATGGCTTCGTGGTGTGAGGGGGGGACTAACCACGTCCTGTTGAAACGGCCGGTTAAGAGCGCTCTTATGAAACAAACCACCACAAGACCTAAGTGCGCCCACGGGAGCGTGCTCCCCGCGCCATTTCGGGACGCGCATGTTTCTCTCATGGTTGAACATCGCCTCGACGAAGGTGGGCGCGCTGAGAAGAAAAACGGAACGGCAAATATAGTATGTAGTGATAAGATTTTTGCTGGCGGACTCATGATTTGGGTTCATGATGGCCTGAGGAAAAGCCTTTACGCACAGGAGGTGGAAGATGGGGGAAGAGGCGTCCACGAAAGCGTCGGTTGAGACTATGGCCGCGGAGACGTTGCCCCCTAAGAAGCGCTCAGGTTGTGGCTGGGGGTGCCTTGGCGCGGCGTGCCTCTACGCGCTCACCTGCGCCGTGTTTGTCGCCTATTTCCTTTGGTTGGGAGAACGGCAGATGACGAAAGAGGTCAACGGGGAGCCCCCACCGATGTTTCCGGTGTTGCTCGTGTGGGGAGACGCCGGGGAGCGGGACTGTTCTGCAGTCTATCACAAGGATCTTGAGCAATTCACCGCGGAGCATCCTGGCTGCGGCTTTCTCGTGCCGAAAGGCGAGGACGAGGCGTTGTCGAAAAAACTTGACGGCAAATGCCGATGGAACTCAAACGATTTCTCGTCGGATTCCCCGTTGCCATGGTCTGCCGGCTTCAAGGTGCTTGAGCGATTGCCGGATGGCTCGCAACGGTTGGAGGTTCATTGCGCCTGGGATGACGACCGTGTCAACATCGGCTGGTACCGGGCCGAGGTGGGGCGTATCGTGCCCGAGCGGCACAGGAAGTATTTTGGTCCCGGCGTGGCTATGGGGGCCTTTTTCATGGGGGTCGGTCTGGCGACGCTCGGCTGGATCGTGGTGTTGGTTTTGCGTGCGCTATTCAACGTGTTCGCGCGGATGAGGCAGCGTTCTGGAGGCGCGGTTCCTTCCCCGTCGGGTGAATAGGTGCGGCGCTTGAGCCGAGCGCCGTCGCGGTGGAACCGCATGGTATGTCTCGTGCGGCTCGATCACACATCCGGGCGGGGGATCCATTTGTTGAAGCTTTTCATCACGAGGAAGCTCTCGGTCGAGACGACGCCCTCCACCTTGGCGAGCGGACCGCTGAGGAACTCGATCAGCCCGCCTTTGGCGTCGAGCCAGACCTCGACCATCAGGTCGTAGCGGCCGGCCGTGATGTAGACGGACAGGACGTCTTTCAGCCCGGCGATCTCCTTCGCCTTGCGCGCCAAATCCTTCGAGCATGACAGTTTGACGCCGAGGAGCATGAGTTGCTTCTCCGGCGACATGTCGGGATTGACGAGCCCCGTCACCTTCAGCGCGCCGTCCTCGATCAGTTTGCCGATGCGGTTTCGGACGGTTCCCTCGGAGATGTCCAGCGCGGCGGCGATGTCTTTGTTGCTGATCCGGCCGTCGCCGTTGAGTTTGGCGACAATCCCGCGGTCGAGGTCGTCGTGGCTCATGCGACCTCCGCGTGGGGCAGGGAGTGCGCCTCGGCCACGGCCTTGTTGGTGAGTTTTCCATGGTGGCAGTTGAGGCCGCCTCTGATTGCCTTGTTCGTGGCGATGGCCTTCTCGAGCCCGTAGTCGGCGATCATGAGGCCGTAGCGGTTGGTGACGCTTGTCAGCGCCAGTGTGGAGCTCAGGCTCACCGCGCCTGGCATGTTCGCCACGCAGTAGTGGACGATCCCCTCCTCGATGAAGACGGGGTTCGAGTGGCAGGTCGGCCGCGTCGTCTCCACGCACCCGCCCTGATCCACGGCGATGTCCACGATCACCGCTCCGGGTTTCATCAGTTTGAGATGTGCCCGCCTGATGAGTTTGGGAGCCGCCGCGCCGGGGATCAAAACCGCGCCGATGATCACGTCGGCGTCCTGGATGCTGCTTTCGATGTTGTAGGAGTTCGAGTAGAGCGTTTGGACGCGGGAGTCGAAGATGTCGTCGATCTCGGATAGCCGCCGCGCCGAGATGTCGAGGATGGTCACGTCGGCGCCGAGCCCCAACGCCATCTTGCAGGCGTTGAGCCCCGAGATGCCGCCGCCGAGGATCACCACCTTGCCCTTCGGGATGCCGGGGACGCCGCCCAGCAATATCCCGCGGCCGCCGAATGACTTCTCAAGGTATTTCGCCCCCTCTTGGATGGAGAGGCGCCCGGCGATCTGCGACATCGGGATCAGCAGCGGCAGCGAGCCGTCCGACTCCTGCACCGTCTCGTAGGCGACGCCAGAGATTTTCGACGCCAAGATGGCGTCCGTGAGCTTTTTGTCCGCCGCCAGAT
The DNA here is from genome assembly GCA_964436735.1 of uncultured Victivallales bacterium. Classification (GTDB taxonomy): domain Bacteria; phylum Verrucomicrobiota; class Lentisphaeria; order Victivallales; family GWF2-38-69; genus CAYTFM01. The sequence continues at coordinate 3,311 of CAYTFM010000184.1, forward strand.
GCAGGTAGGTGTAGAGAATCTGCCTCTCGTGAAAAAGCGCATACTCCTCGGGCAGCGGCTCCTTGACCTTGATGATCATCTCGGCGTCAGCGAAAAGCCTCGTTTTGTCCTTCGCGATGGCGCAGCCCGCCTTCTCGTAGGCGGCGTCAGGGAAACCGGAGCCAAGCCCCGCCCCTGACTCGACCGTCACCTTGTGTCCGTGTGCGAGGTACTCCTTGGCGCTTTCCGGGGTCAGCCCGACGCGGTACTCTTCCTTCTTGATCTCCTTCGGCAGTGCGATGTTCATTGTTGGTGACTCCGTGGTTAATTGCATATATGGTTGTTGTTTATTAATTATAATAAGTAAAAAATAAAAAAGCAATAAAATAATACGAAAAACGTAATAAAATGGCGTGTGTGGGCGGTTTGTCGCCGTGTGGCGAAGCGTGAGGGGGGGGCAGCATTCTGCGGCGTGCTATCGGCGTATTCCGCCGCGGTACGTGGAGGGGCTTGCGCCAAAGTGCCGCGTGAAGACGCGGGTGAAGTAGAACGGATTTTGAAAACCGGTCTCATCCGCCACTGACTTTACGGTTCGGTCCGTGAGCAGCAGGAGTTCCGAGGCGCGGGTCATCCGCTGGCGCTCTAAGTACTGGATTGGTGTTTCTCCCGTCTGCTCCTTGAACAAATGGGAGAACCGTGACGGCGAGAGGCAGGCCGCCGTGGCGAGTTCCCGCAGCGTCAACCGCTTGTGTGAGTTGGCGCAGATAAGCTCCTGCGCCTGGCGGATCCTGCCGTCGAGCATGGCCTGCCTGTTGGCGGGGTTGACCGTGTCGCACCAGAGGAAAACCTCCTCCAGGATATTCATGGCGAAGTCGGCCTTTCGCTGGAGCGGTCCGGCGGCGAGTTCAATGGCCTTCTCGAGACGTCGTCTGATCCGCTGCCGCAGTTCGCCCTCTGAAAGTGACAGGCGCAGAATGCCTGGAGCGGCTTCCGGCCAGTTCAGCAACTCCTTCCAAGCCGGACGCGGCGTGAAGCACGCCCATAGGTGATCCCATGAGCCAGTCTCGGCATCCATCCCGTACCACTGGGGTGTCCGAGGACGGTAGAGGAGCAGATCCCCCGGTTCAGCGCGGAACTGGCGCGCCCCGGCGTGGATCCGGCCGCTCCCCGACACCGTGCACTCAAGCACCCACACGTCGCTTCCGTTTGGACGCTGGACCAGGTGAGGCGTGGCGGCGCTGTTGACGCCTCTGCCGATGGAGAAGGGGAGGTGTTGGGGTACAGTGCTTGGCATAATAGCAATATACTGTAGGTGTATGACTGATTACTTCATTCACAAAATCATCATAATAACATATAGTTACAATACAAGTATGAAAAGCAAGCCATAAAGTTATTGAACTGATAATAGCAATATAAGGAATTATCGTATGTGCGCGAAAATCAGATGGGGCATTCTTGGACTGGGCGGCATCGCCAATGCGTTCGCAGAGGGATTGAAAGCGGTGCCAGGCGCGGAGCTTGTCGCCTGCGGGTCAAGGTCGCGAGAAAAGGCTGAGGCGTTTGGCGTGAAGTGGAATGTGCGTCGTCGGCATTCCAGCTACGAGGCGCTCGCCGCCGATCCGGAGGTCGACGCCATCTACATCGCGACTCCCCATCCCATGCACAAGGAGAACTGTCTTTTGTGCCTGGGAGCGGGTAAGCCCGTTCTCTGCGAGAAACCGTTCACGATCAATTTCGCCGAGGCGGCGGAGATCATCACCTGCGCCCGAAGCCGGAAAGTCCTTTTGATGGAAGCGATGTGGACGCGCTTCCTGCCGCATATCGGTAAGGTGCGGGAGATCATCGCCAGCGGTGCCATAGGCGAGGTCCGCATGTTGCAGGCCGACTTCGGTTTCCGCGGTGGCGCCGACCCGGCTGGACGGCTTTTGAATCCGCTGCTCGGTGGAGGCGGGCTTTTGGACGTGGGTGTTTACACTGTCAGCCTCGCCCATCTGCTGTTTGGCGTACCGGTCGACATGAAGGCGGCCGCGCACATCGGCGAAACCGGCGTCGACGAGGCGGCTGTGATGCTGCTGAGCTTTCCCGGCGGCCGTCTCGCCTCGTTGATGTGTGGCGTCAGGACGCACATGCCGCAGGAGGCGTTGATCCTCGGATCAGAGGGCAGGATCAAGATCAACTCGCCGTGGTGGCGTCCCTCAAGCCTCACCGTGTTCCGCGCTGGCAAAGACGAGGAGAACATCGCGCCACCGGCGGTCGGCAACGGCTACAACTATGAGGCCGCCGAGTTCGGCCGCTGTCTCGCCGAGGGACTTTCCGAAAGCCCCGTCATGCCGTTGGACGAGTCGCTGGCGGTGATGCGGACGCTCGACGCCCTCCGCAGGCAGTTCGAACTCGTCTATCCGATGGAGCAATAAGCAGAACGACGCGTAGGGAGGGATTATGAGATACGGAAAAGTAGTGGGAGTCGACAAGGCGTTGTCGCGGATCGTGCTGGGGACGATGATCATCAACACGAAAGAACTTGAGAAGAGCTATGGTCTCCTCGACGTCGCCGTCAAGCATGGATGTACGACGCTGGACACTGCGCATGTGTATGCGGGAGGCGACAGCGAGCGCGCGATCGGACGCTGGATGTCTGTGCGTGGCAATCGCGACAAGCTGGTGATCATCACCAAAGGGACGCATCCGAACGCCGACCGCAACCGTGTCACGCCCTTCGATATCACCTCCGACCTGCATGACTCGCTCGCCCGCCTGAAGACAGACTACATCGACATCTACCTGCTTCACCGCGACGACCCCGTCGTTCCCGTCGGGCCAATCGTCGAGATCCTCAACGAGCATAAACGGGCGGGCCTGATTAATGCGTTTGGTGGCTCGAACTGGACGCACGAGCGGCTTCAGGAGGCCAACGACTATGCGGTGGCGCACGGACTGACGCCTTTCACCGCAAGCAGTCCGAACTACGGTCTGGCGGAGCAGGTGAAGGATCCATGGGGGCCGGGATGCGTCACGCTGAGCGGCCCGCAGAACCGCGGAGCCCGCGAGTGGTACCGCCGCGTCAACATGCCGATCCTCGCCTACTCCAGCCTGGGCCGCGGCTTCTTCTCCGGCAGGATCTCGCGGTCGAATTTCGAGACCGCCAAAACCCTTCTTGACGGCGCCTGCTTGTCCGCCTACTGCCACGAGGTCAACTTCAGGCGTCTTGACCGCGCGGAAATTTTGGCGAAGGAAAAAGGGGTGACGGTCGCCCAGATCGCCACGGCCTACATCCTCAGTCAGCCCCTCAACGTCTTCGCCCTTGTCGGCGTGACCTGCGAGGAGGAACTGGCGGCCAACATCCAGGCCGCCGAGTTGCGTCTCACCGAGGTCGAGCTTGCCTGGTTGAATCTTGAGCGGGATTGAGCAGGGACATGACCGCCGCGGCGGTCACGTTTTCACAGCCCTCGCTCGAAGCGGGTGGCCATTTCCTCTTGGACGCTCCGTCCGAGGCTGGTGAAGCGGGTGCTGTAGCCGGCGATACGGACGACGAGATCCACGTGCCGTTCCGGGGCCTGAATCGCCTCACGGAGTTGAGTGGCGGAGAGTCCGTTGACCTGGAGTTGCATTCCGCCGCGCCTGAAGTAGCTCATAATTAACGCCTTGAAATTCTTTCTCCAGGCGGGGCTCTCCATCTCCTTTATGTCGATCGACAGGTCGAGCGCCTGACCGCCGCTCATGCCGCGCTGGTCGATGGCGCTGGCGGAGAGCAGGATGCTGGTCAACCCCTTCGCGGCGCGGCCGGGGGTGGGGCCAAGCTGTTTGCCGAGCGGTTCGCCGGCGCGGCGCCCGTCCAGCGTCGCCGCCGTCTTCCGCCCTGCATCGACATGGCAGTTGAGGGTATGGTAGGACGGCAGATAGCGGATGTTGCCGTGGGAGCGTCGTGAGACGTCGTCGGCGAACATGCGCGAGAGGCGCGACGCCATCTCGTCGGCTTCGGTGTCGGCGTTGCCGTACGTCGGGCAGGAGCGGATGGCGGCGAGGATGTCGGGGCGTCCGCGGTAGTCGTCCTTGGCGGCGGCGACAAGATCGATCAACGTGAATCGCCGCTCTTTGAAGACGAGGCGGTTGATGACGACGAGGGCGTCGGCGACGTTGACCCAGCCGAATCCCTCGACGATCACGCTGTGGTAGGTGGCGCCGCCGGCGGCCCGGTCGCGGGCGCGCTCGACACAGCCGCGGGTGATCGCCGAGCGGAACGGATTGGGGGCCTCGGCGACGGTCCTTTCCGGGGACTGGGCTCTGTACTGTCTTCCGTGAACGGTG
>CAYTFM010000184.1:7607-17957 GCA_964436735.1 uncultured Victivallales bacterium
CTCGGCGACGGTTCTTTGGGCGGAGGTGGTGTTGAGGCCGACGCAGTAGTCGATCAGCTCGGACGCCCGTTTCGCAAATGCGCTGAACAGTTCTTCGAACGTGGCGGGCGTCGTGGTCGCGGGGCTGACGGCGAGGGGCAGTTTTTTCGCGAAGGCCGCGCCGTTGTTGAGGACGAGTTCGAGGGCGACGGGCAGGTTGACGACCGCCCCCCACATGTCGCTGATCTCCTCGCCCGGCATCACCAGTCCCATGCAGCTGTTGAGGGCGAATTCGTGCGCCTTGTCGGCGGGGACGCCGCGGCGGATCATCGCCTCGCGGCAGGGATCCTCGCCGTAGAAGGTCGGCTGGCCGATCGTGAAAAGCCGCGTGTCGAGCAAGGCGTCGAACGCCTCAGGCGGCAGCTTATCGTGGATCCGCGCCGCGATGATCGGGGAGGGGAGCAGCATCTCTTTCTCCACCTCGAGCAGCAAGACGGACAACTCGTTGAAAAGATCAGTGCCCTTGTCGTCGAGGCCGCCGAGGTTGACGGTGCATGCGGCGTCGCCGAAGCGGTTCAGTTTGCGCCACAGATCCTGCAGCGTTCGTTTCAGTGAGTCACGTGGAACGCCGGAGGCCAGGTCGCGTCTGAAGAACGGAAACAGAAACTGATCGAGCCTCCCGAGCGAGAGGGATGCCGTGCTGCGCTCCGAGATGCCGATGCAGACGTGGACGAGCCAGATGCCTTGGACGGCCTCGTGAAAGGTGCGGGCCGGGTTCATGGGGACGACGGCACAGGAGTCGGCGATCATGCGGAGGCTGTTATTCAATCCCGCGTCGTCGGTTCGTACCGCCATCTCGGCAGCCTGCGCGGCGAAGCGAGCGGCGAGAAGGCCGACCGCCTCAACTGCCTCGCGCATGGCGTCGAGCGTCGGGCTTTCTTCAGGTGCCGCTCGCCGCTTCCGTGCGTCGATCTCCGCGAGAACATCCACAAGGCCGCGCTCGACGATGCGCTGGTAGTCGGCACACGTATGGGCGGTCGTATAGCCGCCTCCGCAGTGGAACTCCTCCCACATGAGCTCGGCGGGAGTCTTCTCGCGTGGGGCGGGGGGAGTGCGGCGCATGGACTCGAAATCAGCCAGGAAAGCCTCACGTTGCTCCTCGGGAAGGAACCCCCAACCGAGTTCGCCAGCGAGGGTCTCACCCTCGGCGAAGCCGATCGGCAGATACGCCAGCGTTTCACGCAAAAGCCGCGCCTCGCGCAATGGTGCCGGCGTGGCGGCGTCGACCTCGCCACGTGTCATCGCCTTGCGGCGCAGGACGTCGACGATCTCGAAAAGGCCAAGCTCTTTTTTCCCGCTCATTGGGCTATACTCCTTTGTCCGCCCGCTCGATGAGGGCGTCCTGCAGATTCTCGGAAAGTTTGACGAACTTGGCACTGAGCCCGCTGATGCGGATGGTGAGTTCCTGGTGTGCCGTGGGCGTCGCTTTGGCCTCGCGCAGAATGGCGGGAGACTGGATGTTGAAGTGGACATGGAAGCCGCCTTGGGCGAAATAGCCGAGAAGGAGCGCCTTCATCCGTTCCATCCCCTCTTTGCCTTTAACGTCCCGCTCCTGCAGCGCGATCGCCAGCGGGTTGCCGCAGGCGCAGAGACGGTGCGCGGCATGTGCGGCGGAGGCTAAGGCGGAGGTGGGAGTCGCGCCCGCCGCGCTTGACGGTCCGCAGCCGTAGGAAAGGTTCTCGGCGACGCGTCTTCCGTCCGGGGTGGCGTAGGGATGATCCCCGATGTCGGCGGTGAAGCGGAAAAAGGCGGGGTACGGCCGCACGCCATTCTCCATGCGGCTGTCGAGGACCATCCGGGCGATCCTGGACGACACGTGGGCGGCCAACCGGTTGGTGGCGTCGGCGTCTGTCCCGTAGCGGCCGGGCGCCGCGCGCAGCTTGCTCCTCAGTGTATCGTCGGGGAAGTCGGCGTCGACCGCGGTGGACAACGCCTCAAGCGAGATCTCTTGGCGATTGAACACGAACTCCTCGATGGCGTGGAGGCTGTCAACCGCAGTTCCCAGTCCCAGCATGTTGACGCCGAAAAGGTTGTATAGCGCGCCTCCCGCCTCGAGCGGCAGCGCCTTCTCGACGCAGCCTCCCATCAGCACGCTGCCGAACGGAGACGGCGCGGCGTCCCGCCATTGGTTCCAGGCGGACTGGCTTTTCGTGGCGAGGGTGGTTGTCACCTCCTGGTTGACCTCCGCGAGCCATCCATCGAGAAACTCTTGGAAGGTGGTCGTTTTCCGCGCCGCGGGGGTTCGCATGAATTCGACGAGCGTTTTCGGTAGCGTGGGCGCGCCGCAGGCGACGGTCAGCGGGTAGGAGTCTCCCTGCGTGGCGGCCTCGTAGCAGCCGACTATGCCGTAGTCTCTCGCCCGCTCGAGCGGAATTCCCAGCTCCATGAGTCCGGGAATGGCGGAGCGGTCGTTCACGAAGCCGGGCTGTCCGGTTCCCGCCGCGGCCAGCGCGCAGGCCGCCTCAATGAGGCGCGGCGGAGAATTTTCGTGAAGCCTGACCGTCAGCGAGGGCTGGAAGAGGCGCAGTCCCCGCATCACCTCAAGCATCATGATCGAGAGCGGATTCGTGGCATCATCGCCGGTGGCGTTGACGCCGCCCACCGCGAGGTTCTGGCTTTCCTCCCCCTCGCAACAGCGGAGGAAAAACGCCCCAACCAAGTCGGCGGCTTCCGTCTTGCTCACCGTGCCATCGACGAGATCCCGTCCAAGGAACGGCCACAGGCACTGGTCGACGCGGCCGAAAGAAATGGCGGCTGAGGGATTTTCAGCATGCAGGAAGATCTGGGCGAACCAGACGAGGTGCAACGCCTCCTCGAAGCTTTCCGGGGGTTCACACGCGATGCGGCGCAGCGAGGCGGACCGCCCATGCCATTCGGAGTCTTCTTCCGTGGCGAGCTCCTCCGCGGCCTCCGCATGCCTGATGATGAAGCGTGAGAAGGCGCGCATGGCTCTCTCGAAGCCCTCGATCGTCGTCCGTTCGTCGCCGCTGGCCGCCGTCTCCTGGCGGTTCTGGACGCGCTCGATCAATCCTCTGACACCTGTGGAAAGCAGCGTGGCGTAATCGTGGATGATATGTCCGATGTTATGCCCGTAGCCAAGCTGTTGGAGTTCCTCCTGGATTTCTTTTGGGAGTTTGAAGGCGCAGAATTTCTGACTGCCGACGAGTAGATCATCGGGGGCGACGCGTATGACCGCATCCTCGGCGAAGCATTCCAGCATGCGGGCGCGCCGGAGGATGGCGGGCTGCCCGACGGTCTCCCGCCACGCCGCCACCCGCGAGCGGCAGAAGGCGTTCCACTCATCGTCATCGTAATAGATCTTTCCACCATGGCGGGCGATCGAGTCTTCGTAGAGGCGGGTGAAACTCTCATGAAGCCGCAGGAGGCGGGGAGAGAAGGCGGCTGTGCCGTCATGGGTCATCTGTGGGGCGCTCATCGACACCTAATCCTTTCGATGAAAACGGTAATTGTTATCAATAGCAACGTTTCACTCAAAATGCAATTGCGTGAGCAGTTATGCCTCTTCGGGTGAATTTTAGTCTCATCCCACCTCGGTGCGGTTGACGAGCTCCTCCTGTTCATCGGGAGAGAGCGCCACGAAAAATTCGCTGAAACCATAGAGGCGGACGCACAGCGAGCGGTGCTGGTCGGGATGCGCCTTGGCGTCGAGGAGTGTCTGGCGGTTGACGAAGGTGAAGCCAAGATGCAGGCCGCTCATTTTGAAAAAAGTCTCGATGAGGGCGGCGATGTCCGCCTCGGGGACGCGCCCGCCGAACTTGACGTTGAGACCTCCCATGACGGTGCGGTCGAGGGGAAGCGAGGCCACGCTTCGCAGCAAGGCGGTGACGCCGCCCGCGTCGGCGCCGTAGACGGGGGACTGGTTTTCGCTGACAGGCTCGCCGCGGACGCGTCCATCGGGTGTCGAGGGTAGTTCCCGTCCCCAGCGGTGGTGCGAGTCAAGGGAGTAGAATCCCGAGAAGAGCAGGTGCTGCGGGGGGAGCTGAATGGCGTCGAGGGCCGTGACGAGGACTTCGCCAACCTGTCGGGCGAGGGTGTCGGCTTCGCTGTCGCCATTGCCGAATTTCGGCATGCCGTGTTTCAGCTCGATCCGTAGCGGCTCATGGCCGGTGAAATCCGATTTTACGATCCGCATGAGTTCGGCGAGTGACATGCGCCGCTCCTCAAAGACCAGTCGTCTGATTGCCGCGAGGCTGTCCACGACGGTGGCGATTCCACCGAGGAAATGTCCTTGCGGGTGATACTCCGCGCCGCCCGCGTGGCAGTCGCGGCAACGTTCGACGCAGCCTGCGAGGAGGAGTGATTCGAAATGGAATTGATCGACTGGTTGCGCATCCAGTTGGGAGAGTGCCTTTTCCGCCGCCGCGCGAAGTTGGTCGGCGGCGACCGCTTGGACGTTGCGTATAATGCTGTCGAAGGAGTCGGCTTCCTTGTCGAGGGCGTTCATCAGCCATTCGACGCAGTTGTGATACTGGTAGGTGAGCATCAGCCCGGAATCCATCTTGCCGGGAAGGTCGACGCGGCAGCAGCCCACCATTGAATAGCCGTGGGCGTCCGCGGGATCCGCGCCGCGGCGGATCAGCTCGGGGACGATGACGGCGTCGTTGTAGAAGTGGACTTGCGAGCCGAGGCGGACCGCCGCCCTCGCCGCCGCCTTCTTGATGAGCGGTGAGCTATCGGTGTCCATTCGGATCGTGAGCACAGGTTCGGGCATGCCGACCAGTTCCGCCGCCTCGAGGATGGCGAGGCTGAGGTCGTTGAACAGCTCCCTGCCTTCAGGGGAGCGTCCGCCCAGGACGAGATACTGCTTCGACGCTTGGGAGGGAATCGGTTTCGGCTGGTGGTTCCAGGTGGCGGTGCCGGTGATCTCGTTCGTCTTCATCAGGAAATGGGCGAGCAGCTCGACCGCCTCCTGGCGTGTCAGCACCCCTTCGGCGATGTCACGCATATAATAAGGAAGGAGATACTGGTCCATGCGGCCGAGGGCGAAGTCCCGCGCGCCGACCACGCAGCTGGTCACGAGATGGACGAGCCACATGGACTGCAAGGCGGAGAAGAAATAGCATGCGGGGCCGGCGGGAACCTTGTCGAGGGCGTCGGCCGCCCGGAGAAGATGTCCCTTGCTTGCCGAATGCGACGCTGTCGCTATCATGCGGGCGGCGGCGGCGTATCGTCGGGCGAAAGCGGCAATGGCCTCGGCGCATGACGTGGCGTTCCGAGCAAAGTTCTCGGCCTCGTTCGTTCCAATGCTGGCCGCATTCTCCCTGGCTTCAGCGGCGATGGCGCCGAGCCCCTTTCCAAGAAGAGAAGGCCAGTCGAGTGTCAAGTGACCGAGCGAGCCCCACCCAGGTGGCGTGGGGTGCTTCGCCTCTTCCTCTGGCAGCGCCCCTTCAAGCATGCGCCCGAGGAATACGTCGTCTGGTTCGACAGGCGTGGAAATCTCGGCAAGCAGGCGGTCGAGCACAAAGGCATATCGGCATCCGCCGTCAAGGGGGGGCGCCTCGGGGGCGATAGCGCGGAGGATCCGTTCCCGCTCGATGAAGCAGTGGCGGTTGTCCCCGCCCAGAATCCGCTCCCTTTTGGAAGCGAGACTTTCGTTGACTGGTTCATGTGCCGTTTTCATACGATCTGCTTGACGCATCCCATCCGTTTTGAGATTTCCGCGGCGGTCGCCATGACTTTCGGACCGAGTTTTTCGATGAGGCTGTCGACAGTGTAATGCAGCATGGTGACCGAGACGCCGATTGCGCCGACCGCCACCTGCGTCGGATCGAGGACCGGGGCGGCGAGGCAGAGCAGCCCGCGGCCGTACTCCTCGCGGTCGAGGGCGAAGCCCGCCTGCCGGGCAAGCGCCAGTTCCTTGCGGAGCGCCACTTTGTCGGTGATGGTGGCGTCGGTGAACCGCTCAAGCGCCTTCTTGGAAAGGAGCGTCAGCACATTCTCGCCGCCGAAGGCGAGCAGCGCCTTGCCCGGCGCGGTGCAGTGGAGCGGATACATTCCCCCGACCCGTCCGGCGATTCGCACCGGTCCGACGCCGTCGAAATGCTCCAGATACAGGACGTCGCTTCCATGGGGCACGCCCAGATAGACGCTCTCTCCGAGATCCTCCCAGAGCTCATGCAGAGGTCCGAGGGCCAGTTCTTTGAGCGTGAGGCGATTGACCGGTTTGCTGGCGATGGTGAAGGGCAGCAGGGTGAGGTGGTATTTGGGGCCAGGCTGCTCGACGGCCGCCCACCCCTCGTCGACCAGCGTCGCCAAAAGCCGCGTGGCCATGTTCTTGTTGGTGCCGCCGAGCCGCGCGATTTCGGAAAGGCCAAGCGGCCTGCCCGCCTCGGCCAGCACGCCGATGAGCTTGAGTCCCTGCCGCAGCGCGGGAGCGTTGTAGGTTCCATTCGTCATATCGTATTATGTTATGTATTTGTAATGATGTTATATGATTATAACAAATAGGCGCGCAGGTGTCAAGGGGGAGAGCGGTTTCCGCATGAAAAAAAGAACTGGTCTTGAGGGTGTCAGAGCGAGAATCACGATAAGTTAGGGAAGGATCGCTTCTGATCCGTTATAGGTCCGTGATCGTCACGATGCGGGGATTTTTCACGCGTGACCAGTCGCGGTCGTTCGTCAGAACAGCGTCCGCTCCGCACGTGAAAGCGGTTCCCAACTGTATGGCGTCGGGTGTTTTCAGATTATAGTTGATGCGAAATTCGATGGCGGCATCGGCGACGGCGGGGTCAAGCGGATGGATGCGCAATTGCTCGGAGTTCAGGAGGTACTCCCGGTATTTCATGGAGAGGCGTTGGTCTCCTGCTTTGGTGGGGCCGGTCAGGAGTTCTATGTACGTCATCATTGAGGTGACGAGCTGGACGCCTTCCTGCGTGATGTTTTCAAAGAAACGTTCCAGTGTGGCGATGTGCGCCTCGTGCCGCTCGAAGTAGTAGATAAGCGGCGCGGTGTCGATGAACACCACCATCCCGTTGGCGAGTGTCAATCCCATTCCGCCCGCTCCTTCTCGATGTATGCCGGCACGTCGACACTGCGCCAGAATTTCTCGCCGAGACCTTTCGCCTTTCTGAAGTCAAGCTTTCCCGATCCCCTCGGATGGAGAGAATGGGCGGGGGGCTCAATCGGGGTGAGTTTCGCTATTTGCTTTCCTGCCCGCTCGATGATGATCTCTTCGCCTTTGAGGGAGACGATGTTCAAGAGCCGTCCGAAAGAACGCCTGGCATCGACCGCCGCCACTGTTGTCGCCATAGATCCTCCGCATGCCGCAATAACCGATATGATCATGTCAATCATATGTATTAGCATGGTATTGTGGGGAAGTCAAATCAGCGACGGTGACATGCTGCAGGTGTCCTCAATATGATAAGTATTGTCGGAAGTTTGTTGATAAATACCATTATCTGCTATATAAACTCATAAAAGTGTCGTTACGGGGGCGTTTCCCCATGTTTTTAACATGAAGCCATGGAGGTGACGAGTGAGGTTGCTGCCGTTTGGAGGACTCCGCATTCTGCGTGTGGTTGCCATGTCTGTCTGTGGCATCGCCATCATGCAACTGTCCGCGCTGGCCGCGCCGCACAACGGCGACGAGTTCACCTTCCGTCAAGGCGACGGCTCGGAGCTCGAGTTGAAGGGCTACGGCGACGAGTTCCACATGCGCTTCGAGACGGCTGACGGCTACACTGTCATCCGCGACGATGCGCAGGGGATGTTCTGTTATGCCAAACGCTCGAAGGACGGACGCCAGCTTGTCTCCACCGGCGTCCCTGTGGGGCGGGCGGTGCCGGCCGGTTTGCGGAAGCATATTGACCTCACGCGGGTGGCCACCCGGAAGATCCGTTCCGAACTGCGCCACAAATGGACCTCGCAGATGGATTGCGTCAAGAGCTGGGACGCCATGAAGGCTGCCGCACAGCGGGACAACGGCGCCTTCGCCTCCCCCCCCGACTCAAAAACCTTGGGGGAGCTCTTCGGTTTGACGGTGCTGGTCGACTTTCCCGACGACCCGGGAGCCATAACCGTCGAACAGGTGCGGGACTTCTGCAACAAGGTTGGCTACAATGAGAACGGGAACAATGGATCCGTCTATGACTATTTCCTCAACAACTCCAACAAGCTGCTGAAGTACACCAACGTCGTCGTGGGGTATTACCGCGCGAAGAACAAAAAAGACTACTACAACAAGCGTGAGTCGAACGTCCTGGTGGAGGAGGTGGCCGCCTACCTCAAAAACAATCCGCCTCCGGATCTCGCCAAGATCAGCACCTATCCGGGCGGCAACTGCCGCGCCGTCAACATCTACTTCGCGGGAGACTCGCCCGAGTCCAGCAGCGCCGGCCTGTGGCCACACGCGCATGAGATCGACGCGGTCGATATCGGGGGCGGCAAGAAGATCAAGGACTACCAGATGACGAACATGGGGAAGTCTTTGAAGATCGGCGTGTTCTGTCATGAGAACGGCCATCTGATCTGCGGCTATCCCGACATCTATTGCGGCGATTCGGACACGGGGGGGGCGGGCAACTTCTGCCTGATGGACTCCGCCGGCTCCGGACCGAATCCCTCGCAGATCTGCGCCTACCTCAAGTACAAATCGGGGTGGGGCAGCGTCACCACGATCACCGGATCCAAGACGATGACCGGCAACAAGATCTACAAGTCCGGCACGGGGGGCGACGGCAATGTCGGCAACCAGTTCTACCTGTATCAGCGGCCGGGGGTGGCGACCGAGTACTATCTCATCGAGAACCGCCAGAAATCGGGAAACGACTCCGATCTGCCCGCCGCGGGATTGGCGGTGTGGCATGTCGACGAACTGGGCGGCCGCAGCAAATCGAACTACAGCTACAACGCCACCCACAACAACTTTGAAGCGACCCTGATGCAGGCCGACAACCTGTGGCACTTCGAGAACAACAAAAATGCCGGAGACGCGCAGGACTTGTTCTATGCCGGCAACACCGCCACAGGCTACACCAACGCCTTCACCGACACGTCCGCCCTTTGCTCCAAATGGTGGGACGGCACCTCGTCGAAGCTCAGCATCACCTCGATCAGCGCCTCCGGCGACACGATGACGTTCGACGCCAGCGGCGCCGACGCCTACACGGTGACGGGGAAGCTCAACGGACCGGTCGCCAGCGGCGTGACCGTGTTTCTGGCCCAGGCGCCTCCCACCTCCGGGAGGGCTGAGGCGGGCGCTCCTGTCTACACGCTGTTCACGAAAACCGCCGCCGACGGCTCGTATGCCTTCAACGGGCTCGCCAATGGTCGCTACACGATCACCCCACGCTATTCCGGCGCGGCGTTTACCCCGCCCACCGTCGAGGTGGCTCTCGAGGATGGGGACGAGGACGGTGAGGACTTCGCGTCAAGCGGTGCGGATGCCGGTTCGCTCGTCATCACCGCGCCGGTCGGCGGCGAGGAATGGATGACCGGTTCCATTCCCTCCATCACCTGGAACTCCACAGGCGTCGAGGGGGGGGTCGTCATCGAGGCGCTCAAAGGCGGCGTCGCCTACAAAACAATTGACGATGCGGCGGACAACCTCGAGTCGTACGAGTGGGAGCTTGACCGCTCATACGACTCCGGCTCCGACTATCAGACCAAAATATCAAGCGCGGACAATCCGTCCGTCTCCTGGACGAGCGACATGTTCAGTATCGGCCATCCCGTCATGCGCGCCACGGCCGGCTCCACGTTCGACATGGCTGACGCCTTCGACACCAAACCGAAACTATTCGCCGACATCGACGGCAAGCGGAAGGAGGCCAAGATCGTCTTGTGGAAGGATGGGGGGACGACTTTCACCTGGACGGCGGCTGTGCCGCCGGGAACCTACACGCTGTATGCGGAGCAAAAAGGGCAGGAGGCGCACGTCATCACCGACAGCTTCGAGGTCATGGAGCCGGTCATTGAGGGCAACGCGGCTCCCGAGATTGATGGCAAGTACTACACCATGAAGTTCTTCGGGATCACCGGCGCGAAGCCGAAACTGTGGTGGAATTATGGAGAGGGGAAGAAGTTGAATTGTGCGGTCGTGGAGTACGAGCAAGCCGACTTCACCGAGCCGGGCGCCAGCGCGTCCGACCTGCAGGAAGCCATACTCGTCAAATTCAAAGCCGATGTCTTCGACGAATTCGCTCCCACCATGATCACCATCAAGAATTCCATAGGACAGACTGACTACCAGGTCAATTCCTCCGGCGAGTGAGCGTTTTGTAAATGGTTTCAGGTTTCAGGGTTCAGGGTTCAGGGTTCAGGGTTCAGGGTTCAGGGTTCAGGGTTCAG
>CAYTFM010000185.1:0-7478 GCA_964436735.1 uncultured Victivallales bacterium
GAACTCATTCCTCGCTCCGTGCGGCTGGTGCCCTGGCGCTCCCGCCAAATTGTAAAGGTTATTTTGTGACAGTTCCTTAGCAACGACGCCGTCCGCTCAGGCGCATCAAGGCCGCGGTAATGCGAAGCGAGTCCGCGATTGGCTTGAAGTGTGAATAGATCGCTGCCGTCTCATGGCGGTAAATCGTGTGGATGGGCGTCTCGACAATCCGCACTCCCTTCTCGACAGCGGCCAAGAGCATCGCCATCTCGAAGTCGAAGCGATCGCATGGCACGGAGAGGCAAAGCCGCATGAGCTCACGGTCGAGGGCCCTCAGGCCGGTCTGCGTGTCGGCAAGAGCCACCCCCGCGACAAGCCGGAGCGCCACCCTGGCAACCGCATTGCCAAGACGGCTGCGCCCTGGTGCCGAGCCATCGGCGAAGGTTCTCGCACCAAGGACAAGCCGGTTCTGCGGAGCCGACACAAACAGCCTCGCCACGTCAGCAATGTCAGAAGGGGCATGCTGCCCGTCGGCGTCGGCGGTCACCACGCCAAGCTCATCCGGATAGCATTCAAGCACGCTGCGGAAGGCGGTCTTGAGGGCGGCCCCCTTTCCGGCGTTGCGCTCATGCGACAACACGATGACATCTTGACGCATCCTCAGGGTTTCGAATACGTCCCGGTAGGAGGCGGGGCTTCCATCGTCCACCACGACGATCCTGTCGAACCCCGCGCCCGACAGGTCGGCGACGAGGACCGGCAGCACCTCGCTCGGACAATATGCGGGAATGACGACGGGTATCATCTACTTATGAATCGATTTGTAGGGGAAGAAGCAGGCGGAACGGTGATCGGGGCGTTCGTCGACCTCCGCAAGCGGCGGTTCCCGTTCGGCGCAGCATTTCTCGGCGATAGGACACCGAGGATGGAAACGGCAGCCGGAGGGCGGGTCGATGGGCGAGGGCGTGTCGCCGGGGAGAGTGACACGCATGCGCCGCGTCACGGGATCAAGCGTCGGCACCGCCGAAAGCAGCGCCTGGGTGTAAGGATGCCGCGGCGTGCCACACACCACTTTTGACGGACCGCTCTCGACGATCTTGCCGAGATACATGACAAGAATGCGGTGGCTGATGTGCTCCACCACGGCGAGATCATGGGCGATGAAAAGGAAGCTCACGCCAGTCCGCTCCTGGATTTCCCGCAGCAGATTGATGATCTGAGCCTGCACGCTCACGTCGAGCGCCGAAACCGGCTCGTCGGCAACGATGAGCTTAGGATTGACGGCCAGCGCGCGGGCGATCCCGATCCGCTGCTTCTGACCGCCACTGAACTGGTGTGGATAGCGGTGGATCTGGTCAGGCTTGAGCCCCACGAGCCCCATAAGCTCCTCGGAGCGCGCCATCCGATCGCCTTTCGACAACTTCGAATGAAGGCTCAGCACCTCATCAAGTGCCGCTGCCACGGTCATCCGTGGATTAAGTGAGCTGTGCGGATCCTGAAAAATCATCTGGTAGGCTCCGCGGGACGCACGCAAGGCACCGCCGGAGAGCCCGGTGATGTCGACGCCATCAATCCGCACCACGCCGGACGTGGGATCCTCAAGACGGACAATGGTCTTGCCGAGCGTGGTCTTGCCGCAGCCGCTCTCGCCCACAAGGCCGACCGTCTCGCCGGCGAAAGCCGAGAGGGACACCCCGTCGACGGCCCGAACGTGCCGCGTCTGAGCGAACCAACCGCCCCGGACGGGAAACCATTTCTTGAGATCGACAACCTCGAGGAGCGGCGTGCCGTTTGGATTCATAAGCCTACTGTCTGTGAAAATTATACGATGAGCTCCACGTCCCCGACGTCGAGCTCGACGCTCGCCGACTGCCCGAGGATCTCGATGTTGATGCTCACGATCACCTTGCCCTTGCGCTTCTCGACGATGCCGTTGATGCCGCGCAGCGGTCCGTTGATGATCTTTACCAGCGTACCCTCGGCGAGCTCGGGCTTGACGACCAATTCTCCCTCACCGCCAAACTGCTCCAATATCCTGACGTTCGTCAGATCTTCGATCAGCTTGCGCTCAAGCGCCTCGTCCATCTTGACTCTGAACAGGATGGCGTGCGAGAGCAGCAACTCCTGATAGCGTTCATTGTCCACCCGACAGAAGATGTAACCAGGGAACATGGGGGGAAAGAATTCGTACGTTCTTCTATCGTATCGTTTTAAACTTTTCCGAAGAGGAAGATAATAGGCAAGCTTCTTGGCGGCGCAGAACTCGGCGACCTTCTTCTCACGCCGAGGCTTGGTGCGTACGGGAGTCCACAACTCACCATCACAATGGATGATTTCCGGCGCACACACACCGCCCGCCGCAAGCGGCGGTGAGGCGGCATCACACGTCTGAGCCGCAGGCTCCCCGTCATCACCGCCAAAACCCTTCTCTTTTTCGGTCATATGCCTTTCAGACGCACGCACATGGTTCGGTTCAGAATGTCAACTGCGCTCCGCGCGCCTCCCCCCCGCACGTGACGCGCGCTCGTCACTACTCGTTCCGCTTGGGCTTGCTGAGACACTCGGGCGTGGTGAGCTCCCGGTAGAACTGGGCGTACTGGTCTTTCCGCTCGGTGCCGCGAAGCTCGATGGCCACTCGGGGATGCTCGTTGAGGATACCGGTGATCATATAAGGTATGATATACCCCCACTCGATCTCCTCCCTGAGGCCAAGCATGGTGTTCTGTATGACGTTGAGGACTGGCTCGATGTTGTAGCTCGGGTTGTGCAGATGGGCTAAAAGCAGTTCAAGAGGGCAGTTGCCCGCGCCGCGTCCGATGCCATACACCGTGGCGTCGCAGTACTTCGCGCCACAGGCGATGGCCTCGATGGAGTTGGCGAAAGCCAGCTGGAGGTTGTTGTGCGCATGAAAACCAGTGGCCTTGTCGCCAAGGTTCTCGAAAAACAGTTTGACCAGCTCGCGGACCTGGTGGGGATACAGCGAACCGTTGCTGTCAACGACGGAAACGCCGCGGATGGCGGGCTCGTTGCGGATCTGTTTCAGCGCGTCGATCAGCTCAAAGGTGTTCACCGTCGAGATGGCCATGACGTTGATGAAGGCCTCGTAGCCCTTTTCGGCCACCTCGTTGGCCAGCATGATCGCTTTGTCAATATCTTTGAGGTACGTCGCGACGCGGATGAAACTTAAAGGAGACTGGTCGACGGGTGCGATGTCCTCCGGATTGACGCGGCCGATGTCGACCATGACGCCTAATTTCATCTTCGTCGAGATATCGCCCACGATCTCCGCGATCACCTCGTCCTCGCAGAAACGCCACGGGCCAAACTCGCCCGGAGGAAAAAGCTTCTTCGACGCCCGGTAGCCGATCTCCATGTAATCGACGCCGGCGGCTTCAAGCCCGAGAAACACCTGCCGGACGGTCTCTTTCGAGAACTGCCACTTGTTGATGAGCCCGCCGTCCCTGATGGTGCAATCGATGACCTTCAAATCCTTGTTGTACATTATGGCTCCTCTCGTTCATGCGTGGGAATCGAATCAAAAAAAAACCCGCCGTCGCGACGGCGGGTTTTGACAAAGACGACCTGCCGAACTTAGGATGGCGGGAAGTCTTGATAGATGATATTGTAGGGATTGTGCTCTGTGTCGAAAATGAATTCGGGCACAATCATGGGAGCGTATCCCCAGCCACCCTCATTCGGGCTCTCGGTCATGCCAGGCAGCGGGACGGGGAAGCTCAGAAGTTCCGCAAGTCCCACACCCTCACGGGCGAAGAAATAGGCGAAACCCTTGAAAAGACCATATGTGACAGCGGCAACGCCACCTTCAGTCTGGTTGACGTCATACACTTTCAAGGGGACCTCGCATACACCGAGAGCCGTGTTGCACACGCCTCGTCCAAGCTTGCGGATGGGCCCCTGTTCCGTCGCAGTTGCCGGGAGCGACCACGCCAAGAGCACTGCCGCTCCGGCTATGGTGCATAGAAGGTTTCTCAGTTTCAAACTCATTGTACGCCCACCTGTTCAATTATGGGTTTATCCTCAACATTCATACACACGGCGAATATTATACCTCCCACCCGCGCCACTTGCAAACAACAGGGGAATGGAAAGATTCGCTTTTTTCCACATCCTCAGCGAGGTTGTTGTATTTTTACGTCATCTCGGCTATAGTTACCACGCATTTTTACGGGCTTCAACTTGCAGGAGACAGGAGAACAGTAATGGTAGTGAAGAAACGCAACCTGAGGAAACTAACCTTACTGGGACATTCATCGACTCCCGTGCCGTCGAAGCCCGCTCCATGCGTTCTTGAGGTGTTTGACAACACCCATCCCGACCGCCCCTATGAGGTGCTGTTCAAATGCCCTGAATTCACCTCCATTTGCCCTGTCACGGGACAACCCGACTTCGGACGGTTGTTCATTCATTACGTGCCTCTGAAACTTTGCCTTGAAAGCAAATCGCTTAAAATCTATCTCCTCTCATTCAGGAACCATGGAGCCTTCCACGAGGAGGTGGTGAACTTGGTTCTCGACGCGATCGTCAAGATCTGCGCACCCCGATGGGCGGAGATCGTCGGCGTGTTCAATCCCCGCGGAGGCATCGGCATCAGGGTGAGGGCGGCGACAGGCGTGCCGCCTAACGGAGTTCACCCCCTCACGTCTTCGCTGATTTCCTCCGGTATCGAGAAGGTGGCAGAATAGGTTAGGTGTCGATTTTTCCTGAAATGATGCGGAAACGCATCATGCGCATATTTGATAAAGAGATGAGGTTTGACCACAATGTCCCCACTATCATTCGAGTTCATCCAAGGTGGAGGTGTCTCCTCCCCGAAAGGGTTCACCGCCGCCGGCGTCGCGGCAGGGCTCAAACGGAGCGGTGCGCCTGACCTCGCCATCATCCATTCCGAAGTTCCAGCCGTGATGGCGGGCTGCCTCACGGCCAACAAATTCGCCGCCGCCCCCGTCGAAGCCTGCCGGAAACGCCTCGCCGCTGGCGGACCAGGCCGGACGTTCGTCGTCAACAGCGGCAACGCCAACGCCTGCACGGGGGAGCGTGGCCGCCGCGACGCCGAGCGGATGGCGCACCTCACCGCCGAGCTCCTTGGCGTGCGTCCTGAGGAGGTCTTTCCCTGCTCAACCGGCAGGATCGGCGTCCCAATGCCGATGGACATCATCGAGAAAGGCGTACGGATGGCGTCTGAGGCTCTCGTCCCCGACGGCGGCGAGTCCGCCGCCCGTGCGATCATGACCACCGACACGCGCCCGAAGCGCTTCGCCATCAAGATTCCTGTCGGAACTGGTTTCGTCACCATCGGCGGCATGGCCAAAGGAGCAGGGATGATCGCCCCCCGTCTCGATCAGCCCCCGCATGCGACCATGCTGGTCTTCCTGACAACCGACGCACGCTGCTCAGTCGACTTCCTCCGCTCGGCGCTGTGGACCGCATGCGACGTTTCCTTCAACCGGGTCACCATTGACGGAGACACCAGCACGAACGACACGGCGCTCATCATGGCCAACGGCCTTGCGGGCAACTCGGAACTCCATGCGGGATCCGAGGGAGCGGAAGCCTTCACGCTCGCGCTTAAGGAGCTCTGCATGCGCCTCGCGCGGGAGATCGCCCTTGACGGCGAAGGAGCCACGAAACTTGTCCATGTCATCGTCAGGAAGGCGGCCAGCGACCCCGACGCGCGGCTCTGCGCCGAGGCGATCGCCAACAGTCTACTGTGCAAGACGGCGTGGTTCGGCAACGACCCCAACTGGGGCCGCGTGGTGGCCGCCGCCGGACGATCAGGGGCCTCCTTCGATCCCGCCAAGGTCTCCATCCACTACGACGCCCATCCGGTCGTCCTGAACGGCGGTGACGCCGGAACGCCGGAACCCGTTCTCGTGGAAGTCTTGAAACAGAAGGAGTTCAACGTAATCGTGGATCTCGCCTGCGGCTCCAGTTCGCATGAGATCCTCACCTGCGACATCTCATACGAGTATGTGAAGATAAACGCCGACTATCACACGTGAGGTCAAGACAGTTATGGAGAAATACATCGAAAAGGCGGCGGTCCTCATCGAGGCGCTTCCCTATATACAAAGCTTCCGGGGCGCATTGGTCGTCGTCAAGCTCGGCGGCAGTGTGATGGAGGATCCGGAGCTGACCCAAGGCGCCCTCAGGGACATCGTTTTCATGGAATGCGTCGGCATCAACCCCGTCGTCGTCCATGGCGGCGGCAAGTCCATCACCGACAAGCTCAAGAAACTTGACATCCCCACCAAATTCGTCCACGGCCTCCGCCACACGTGCGAGCGGACGATCGGGGTGGTGGACGACGTCCTGCACAACGAGATCAACACCAACCTTGTCGACACCATCAATTCGCATGGCGGCGGTGCTATCCGGCTCTCCGGCAAGGACTTCCTCACGGCGCGGAAACTGCACGCCGAGGATCCCACCACCGGGGCGAAGATCGACATCGGCTTCGTGGGAGACGTCTGCAAGGTCGACACGGCCCCCATTCTGCAGGCGGTGGCCGACGAGATGGTGCCCGTGATCGCCCCGCTGGCCGTCGGCGAGGACGGCGCCGTTTACAACATCAATGCCGACATCGCCGCCTGCAAGATCGCCGAGGCCCTTAAGGCGAGGAAGCTCGTCTTCATCAGCGATGTCCCCGGCATCCTCTCCAATCCGAAAGACGAGGGCAGCGTGATATCAACCCTCACGGTGTCGCAAGTCGATGGTCTCGTCGCCTCGGGCGTGATATCCGGCGGCATGATCCCGAAAGTCCGCAGCGCCGTCGACGCGCTCAACGCCGGCACGAGCAAAGTCCATATGATCGACGGACGCATCCGTCATTCACTCCTACTGGAGATTTTCACCAACAGTGGCGTTGGAACGGAGATCGTCAAATAATTCCTCCGTGCGATTTTCAACATTCAAAACAGAGAGGCGCACAATGAAAAAAACTCGCAGCGACCAGAAGATCAAGGTTCTCATCGTCGACGACCATCCCGTCGTCCTCAAAGGCATTCGCTCCTATCTCTCCGGCGAACGCTCCAACATCCTCGTCGTCGGCGAAGCCTACGACGGCAACGACGCCATCCGGAGAACGCTGGAACTCAAGCCGGACGTCGTGCTCATGGACTTCAGCATGCCCGGTCTCGACGGCGTCGGCGCCGTCAAGGTCATCAAGGAGAAGATACCGGAGGCCCGCATCCTGGTCTTCACGATGTACGACGACCGTGAGATCGTGCTCAAGATCATCCAGGCCGGCGCGCAGGGCTACCTCTTGAAAAGCGCCTTCCACAAGGAGCTTGTGCAGGCGATCGAGGCGATCCACAAGGGAGACATCTACCTGGGAGCCGACGTCGCGAAGATCCTTCTCAACGAATATCTCAACAAGTCGCACGACGGCATCGGCGGACCGGACAGCAAGGTTCTGACCAAGCGCGAGAATGAAATCCTCGCGCTCATCGCCGAGGGGCTCCGCAACAAGGGTATCGCGA
>CAYTFM010000185.1:7488-13213 GCA_964436735.1 uncultured Victivallales bacterium
ACGAAACTAAACGTGAGCATCCGCACCGTCGAGGCGCACCGCGACCGTATCCGCAAAAAGCTCTCGATCTCGAGCCCCGCCGGGCTCACCAAGTACGCTCTCGAGCACAACATCACGTTCAAAGACAAGCTTGCGCAATAAAGCTGTCAACCTCGTCGGCCGTGTGCGCCGCCGAGACGAAGTCGACCTCGAATTGCGACGGCGAAAGGTAAAAGCCCTTCTCCAACATGCGGTTGAAGAATTTTCCGAACTGCGCGGTGTCACAATTTTTCACGGCGGTGAGGCTGTCGATCGGCTTCCTGTCCGTGAAGTAGATCGTGAACATCCCGCCACGGCTCAGACACTGGAACGGCTCGCCGCGTGAAGCCGCCGCCGCGTTGACGGCCTGGGCGATCCGCGAGCCAAAGTCCGCAAGCCGCGGATACGGGTTCTCCTCCATAAGGATGCGCAGCGTCGCGATTCCCGCGGCCAACGCCACCGGGTTGCCGCTCAATGTCCCGGCCTGGTAGACCTTCCCCAGCGGTGCGAGAAACCTCATAATGTCACCGCGGCCGCCGACCGCCCCAAGCGGCATGCCGCCCCCGATGATCTTCCCCAGCGTGGTCAGATCAGGTTTGACGCCGATCATCCTTCCGTAGGTGGTGGGCCCGAGACGGAATCCCGTGATCACCTCGTCAAAGATCAATAGCGCCCCACATTCCGCGGTGATGTTCCTCAGCCCTTCAAGGTAGCCTGGTTTCGGCACGACAAGTCCCATGTTGCCGGCCACCGGCTCCACAATGATGGCGGCGAGATCACCACCAACCGCCGAGACGACCCCCGACACCGCGTCGAGGTCGTTGTACGGAACGACGATCGTGTCTGAGGCGGTCTTGCCGGTGACCCCCGCTGACGAGGAGATTCCCTCGGTCAACAAACCGCTCCCGGCGGAGACGAGCAACTGATCCGAGTGCCCGTGGTAGCAGCCGTCGAACTTCAAGATCTTCGAGCGGCCGGTGAATCCGCGGGCGAGACGGATGGCGGTCATGACCGCCTCCGTCCCCGAACTCACCATCCTCACCATATCGAGATTGGGATCGGCCTTGACGAGCAACTCCGCCATCTCGACCTCCAGCGGGCAGCATGCGCCGAAGGTGAGACCGTTGGCGGCCGTCCGCGCGACGGCCTCGACCACCTCATCTCGGGCGTGCCCGAGGATCAGTGGCCCCCAA
Source organism: uncultured Victivallales bacterium (assembly GCA_964436735.1). Lineage (GTDB taxonomy): Bacteria > Verrucomicrobiota > Lentisphaeria > Victivallales > GWF2-38-69 > CAYTFM01. The sequence goes on from CAYTFM010000185.1 coordinate 8,700, forward strand.
GAACCGCAGAAGTCGATGTATTCGTTGCCGTCGGCGTCCGTGACCCTCGAGCCTTTGCCTTTGGCCAGATACACCGGATTGCCGCCCACCGAACCAAACGAACGCACCGGACTGTTGACCCCGCCGGGAATATGCCGCATGGCGGCCTTGTAAAGCGTCTCGGAGTTGATTCTTTTCATAGCAGCCCCTTTGTCTCGTGTTTCAGCAGTCCGCCTGCATCCCCTACGCAATGAAAAGGATACTGGACGCTCTCCCAACTGTCAAGTGGCGCGGCCGCAAGAAAGCCCCCCGTATTGAACAGGGTGCGAAGAAGAGTATAGTCGAACCATGAGCGGGATATTTCCAATTTCGATTTTCATCGGCATCATCTTCGGGTTGATTGCGGGTTCTTTTCTCAGAATCCTGTTTAAGAAAAAGCTTTCCGTATGCCTTGCCTATCCAGCCTGCATATTCTTCACGTCAAGAGCAATCCTGACAATGGGTTAATGCTATTGTACGACAGCGACTCGCAGAGGGGCTACATCCACTACAGCGTTTTCTGACCCATCATACGGAAATATCCGCAGCATTCGCCGCAGGCGGTGGCCAATCGCTCGTTCCGTCGAGGACGCAGTCCCGACGGGACGAGCATTCCCGGGTGTCCAGAGGGCTTTTCAAGCCCTTTGGCAGGGAGATGGGACGGCGTCCCATGATCTCCCATGCAGTTCAATTTTCCGCAAATATCCTTCGGTACTGGTTGGCCCAGTAGGTGATGACGAGGTCGGCTCCCGCGCGGCGGATGGCGACGAGCGACTCGCGGGCCATGGCCTCGAGGTCGCCCCAGCCTCTCTCCGCCGAGGCGCAGAGCATCGAATATTCGCCGCTGACGTTGTAAGCGGCGATCGGCAGGTCTGTTCTGGCGCGGAGCCGCGCGATGAGATCAAGATAGAACAGCGACGGCTTGACCATGAGGATATCAGCCCCCTCCGCCTCGTCGAGTGCTGATTCGCGGAGGGCGAGGGTAGGATTCGCATAGTCAGCCTGATAGCTGCGGCGGTCGCCATGGGAGGGCGCGGAGTCGGCCGCTTCGCGGAACGGCCCGTACATCGCCGAGGCGAACTTCGTTGAGTAGCTCATGACCGGTGTGCGACTAAAACCAGCCGCGTCAAGGGCCGAGCGTATCCCCGCGACCTGTCCATCCATCATCGCGCTCGGCGCCACGCAGGACGCGCCGGCCGCGGCATGGGACACCGCCATCCTGCCGAGAATCTCGACGGCGGCGTCATTGTCGACACCTCCCCACTTATCCAGCGGCCCGCAATGACCGTGACTCGTGTAGGCGCAGAGGCAGACGTCGGTGAAGATCACCAGCTCCGGGAACTCCCGCGCCAGAGTGGCGACCGCCTTCTGCACCACGCCATCCTTGCGACTGCATTCCTCTCCTTTCGCCGATTTCCGCCCAGCCCCGACGACCCCGAAGAGTAGGACACCGCCGATTCCGGAAGCGGCGACCGGCTCCATCGCCTTGCACAACCGATCGACGGAATACCGCGACTGCCCTGGCATCGAATCGATGGGAATCTCCTTCCCCTTCCCTTCGACAACGAATATGGGCCACACCATCTTCTCCGCCGCCGGGACAGGTTCGGCAAGCATTTGGCGGAAACTTTTCGTTGCCCGTAGACGCCGTAATCTCACCTGTGGGAACTTCGACATACATTTCCTTTGCATATTCTTTGATTAACCGGTTAGGAGATAATTTATTGCACGTGCTATGACGGAAATGTAGTAGAAGAAAATTTTGTCAGCAAAATTTTCCTCGCAAGCTCGCGGATGGCGTCCGAACAGGTGGCGGACGGCGGCACGACTACCCGATCGCGTGCGACACCTAACTCGACGAGGGTGTCCCTGGTCGGTCCGCCAATCGCGAGAATCCGCTTGCCGTCCAGACCACCCACGCTCCACGCGTCGACAAACGCGTTCGCCGCTGATCCGCTGGCGAAGAACACCGCATCGAAGGCGGGCAACCGCTCATGGACGATTCGCCGGGTGAAATACAAAATGCAATCATCCACCTCGGCTCCAAGCTTCGCAAGCCCTTCCGCAAGATACGACTCCGCAAGGTCAGAGCGCAACCGGAGGATTCGCTCCCCTTTCTTGACCGCCCCCGCGGCCGCCTCGAGAAGACCTTTCCCTCCAAAGTCGCGCTCGGCGGTGAGATCGGGAAAGAGCGAATGCTCTTTGAGTGCCGTGGCGGTGCCCGGCCCGCAGACCATCACTCTCGGCAGTCTTCTCGCATCGAACTCGAATTTCTCCAGGAGCTCGAAAAGACAGCAGACAGCCGATGGCGAGGTGAGTACGATCCAGTCAAACGAGCCAAAGCGCTCCAAGTCCTTGCGACACGCTGGATTGGGTTCTGCCTTGATTAACGGGAACTCGACGGGAACGCCTCCGAACGCCAAAACGTCCGCCACGGCGTGCGCCATCATTCGTTCGGCGCATGTCAGCAACACCCGGCAGCCACCAAGTGCTCCGTTTCTCTTGTATACATGCTTCTGATCGAACGTCTCTCCAACGAGCAGAAGTCCTGGATCGTCTTTTGAGTCTTCCCCCAAAGTGGGAGGCGACCTCCGACCGGCGATCTCCTCCGCAATGGTTCCCAGTGTCGCCGCGACAATCCGCTCACTCGACATCCCGGCGTTATAGACCAAAGCCGCCGGCTCGTCGGCGCGTCTCCCTTCGGCCATCAACTTTCCCGTTATGGCGGGAACCTCAGAAACTCCCATGAAAAACGCCGTGGGGAATCCGAGACGCTCCGCTCCATCGGGCCACGAGAACTCCGACGAGCCTTCGCGGCGCGGCGTGAGCGCGGTGAACCCCCGCGCCGCGCCGCGCCGTGTGAGATTGAGCCCGGTGCCCGTCGTGGCCGCCAACAGACTGGTGACGCCCGGTACGACCCGATACGGCAGCGACAACTCATCAAGAGCGACGACTTCCTCGGCGAGACGTCCGAAGACGCCGGGATCACCGCCTTTGAGACGGACCACGGCGAATCCCTGCCGCGCAAGCACCGTCAACAGTTCACAGATTTCGGTCTGCGCCATCGAGTGCTCCCCTTTCCGCTTGCCCACAAACAGGGCTTTGGCCCCAGGCTTGAGCAACTCGAGCAAACGGGGATCCATCAGACTGTCATAGAGGCAGTAGTCGCAGATGGACAAGGCGGACATCGCCGCGCGGGTGATGAGGTCGGCCGATGCGCCCGCCCCTGCGATCGTGACGGTTTTGACGAAAAGCTTGCGGATGGTGGTGAAGACGGGATCGCCTTTTTTGAAGGTCATCGCCAGATGCCCCTGCCCATGGGGCGGGGGAAGTTCATCGGAGGAAATGAATTCCGTGATTCGGTCCGCGAGCCCCAAACGGTTCAGACCGGCGGCCGCCATGATCAGCAGGTCGAACTTCCCCGCGTCGAGTTGGGCGACCCGCTCCTCGACGTTCCCGCGGATCGGAGGCAACTCGGCAGCGGGAAAGCGTCTGCGGCAGTACTCCTCGCGGCGGGCGCTGCTAATACCGATCCTCGCAGCAGGGGGCAAGTTCCCAAGTGTTTCGCCTTCGCGCAGGATAAGAACGTCGCGGTGATCCTCAACCCACGGCAGCCAGACGAAGTCGATCCCCTCGCGCAGTCTCTCGGGAAGATCCTTCGCACTGTGAACCGCGCAACCGAGGTGGCCGTCGAGAACGGCGTCGTCGAGATCCCGCGTGAAAAAATCGGGATCGCTCGACCGGAGATCGCTCGATTTGTCGCGGTCGCCCGGACTGGACATCGTGACCATTTCGAATACGACCGGCGGCAACAACTCAGTGATGGCGTCGAGTGCCGCCCGCGTCTGAACGAGGGCGAGTTTGCTGCCGCGGGTTCCCGCCTTGATCGTGATCATTTTTTTCTCCGTCTGCTAACTGAGTAAGCGCGTACTTTGTCTTTGCAGAAACCGATTTGTTTTCTGGGTGGCTCCGGCGGCGGGGACAGCAGCGGCTGAAGCTGCATCCATATGATTTGCAAGGATTGATCGTGTTTAAGCAACGTCTTGTCAATCTCCGCCAATCGCTTAAGGATCTCGGCGTTGGCGATCAACCGCTCGCGCGTCTGGACGAAGGCGCGCACCACATACACGCTCATCCGAGCCGCCCGCTCGCTGCGCAGGATGTTCGCCGCCATCAACGCCCCATGCTCGGTGAAGACCCAGGGGGGGTATTTCCTATGCATGCCTCGCCTATCCTGAATAGACAATTTGCTGGAGCCATCACCCGCAACATACTCACCATCAACAACAATCGTTTGTAAGGTCACAATTTGTGACCTTAAAAACCGCCATTCAGCATCGCCCAAATGAAAGGCGAAGTCCTCGGGAAAGCGATTTGCGTTGCGCTTAAGAGATTGATTGAATGCTTTAAGCGCAACTCCATAAATACTCGCCAAATCCGAGTCGAGAACAACCCTCTGCCCGCGGACTTCGTAGATGGGCACCGCCGCCATCACA
>CAYTFM010000185.1:13223-17902 GCA_964436735.1 uncultured Victivallales bacterium
TTCATTCCGTCTCTTTATGCGTCTGGTGTCCGCGGCGGCCGGAGGAGCCGGGCTTGAGGCTGGCGACGATCTTCTCGTAGTTCTTGGCGTGCTCGGCAATGACCTTGTTGCTGATTTCGAAGAGTCGTGACATGTCGACGACGTTGCGTCGGTGCCAGTGCTTCAGGTCGTCGAGGTTCACCACTTTCAGGCTGGGCATCAACCGTGGCAGTTCGGGCGAGATGTTCCGTGGCGTGCCGAGGTCGATGGCCAGTATGGGTTCCGCCTGCTCCATGAACGGGGCATGGCCGTGGTGCAGCAGGTAGGCCGAGGTGGTGGCGACCGTGATGATCAACTGAGCCCCCGTGAGATGGTCTTTGAGCTCATTGAGGTTGCGCAGTTCAAAATTGCCGCGCAGCGCCGGCTCGATCTCGGGTCTGGTGAGATGGTAGAACCAGGTGACATGGCAGCCCATCGCCGCCAGTTTCCGGGCGATGAACTGCCCCACCATGCCCGTGCCAAGCAGCAAAACGCGCTTCTGCTCGATGCGCGGGACTCTGTCGGCGAGGAACTTGACCGTGACGTCCTCGATCTCGCATCCCTGCAAGATCGGCTCGACCTCCTGACGGACGTGCTTGGCGACGTGCAACGCGCTGTCGAACCACTCCTGGACCACCGTCCCCGCCCACCCCTTGTCCTTGGAGTACTCGAGGCCGCTTTTAAGCTGGGCGGTGATGTGCTTCTCGCCGGGGGTCTGCGACATCAGGCCGGCGGCGACCGAGGCGAGATGCCCAAACGCCTCAAGGCCATACTTCGCGTAGAAGCGGTCGCACGGCAGGCGATCGAAGTCGAAGATCTTGCGCAGGATTCCCTCAAGACGCGCCTCGGGACTGACCACCGCCAACAATTCCAGACGGTTGCAGGTGTTCAGAAGCATGAACTCGTGGACACCCCAGATCGAGGTGAGCATGTCGCCGGCGACGTCGAGTTTGTCGCCGACAAGGTGATACTGCTCGCGTTCGGCGAGTGAGAGGTAGTTGTGGTCGGTGCCGAGCACGAGCAGTTCAGCGTCGGAGGCGAGGTCAAGGTGGCGGGCGAGGTTCTCCTTGATCAGCCGGGTGCGGCGGCACGAGGCGCCGCTGGTGGAGACGGAGACCATGACGCCCTCCTTCTCGACACTGGCCGGCGTGATGAAATCGCCGTGGGGCCAGTTGGCGTCGACGGCGCAGCCGAGGGCGCCCGCCTTGCGGCTGAGTCGCAGCACCTCGGTGTTCACCTCCTTGCTGTCAGTGGCGGCGAAGGCGAGAAACACTCCCGTGAGGTCGGGAGGCTCGAAGGGACGGCGCACGACGGCGACATGACCGTGGCGGACGCACTCCTCCATGTCGGGACACAGCTCCGGTGCCGCGACCAGCACCTCGGCTCCGGCGGCGCGGAGCAACCGCACCTTGCGCGCGGCAACCTCGCCGCCGCCTACCACGAGGCAGCTCCTCCCCGCAAGAAGCAGATTGACGGGAAAGGTTTTCATCGCCATACCACTCCGCAATCGTTGCCGTCGCGGCACGCCTTGAAGCCCTTCGCTCCTTTGAAAAGCCGCCAATCGCCCTCCTTCGGTCCTGCAAACTGCGGTGGCGCATAGATGTTCATGGTCGGGCGGCAAAAGCGGTTGACCTTCGCCATTATTTTCACGACGTCCTTCTCGGCGATCGCCGCCTGCCCGTATTGAACGGCGCAGAGCCCCTCCTCGCCGAACCATAGCGTACGGGAGATCTTGATCGTCTTGCTATGCTCGCTGGAGAACTCCTTGGACGACGCGGCGTCGGCGGACTTGTCAGACTCCTTGCGGAGGAAGATGATGCCATATTTGGTTCCGTGGATGATGCTGTCGGAGAGCTCGAGGTCGCCGCCCTCGACCCACAGCGCCGCACTCCGCTTCGCGGGATCCTCAGGCGCGAGGATCGTGCAGTGCCGCAGGGAGACGTTCCGGCAGTTCTCGATGAAAAGCCCCCGGAAAAAACAGTTTTCAAACACGAGGTTCGCACTGTTGGCCAACCGGCACTCGTCGCCCTCGAACACACAGTTCCTGACAAGGATATTCCCCGTCCCAAGCGCCATCTTCGCGGTCTTGTCCCGGTCCCGGTCCTTGTCCTTCGGGGCAATGACGCTGAACCCGCCGCTCCTCATCCTGATGTTCGACAGCTGTATCGATTGTCCACTGATCTCGATACCATCCTGAAAAACAACACCATCCTCACCCTGGATCGTCACACCGCTTAACGCGACACGAAACTGCTGCCTTTGCGCGGGCTGCGCGGCGGGCAGCGGCTTGTCGGCGGCCTTGGCTCCCGCCTCCCCCGGCTTCGACGTCAGCGCGTATATACCCTTTTTGAGCGCGATGACGGCGTTCTCCTCGGTTTTCGCAAGGGCGTCGGCAAGCTGCCTGCCAGGCGACATGCCATTCGCCAATGAGCCGTTGATCGTGAGCTCCTTGATTTTCGCCGTGTCGATAAGACGGGCGCACAGTTCGTCGATGGCCCCGACGACGGCGGTGTTATCGGCGAGAAAACTTGAGTCGTCGAACTGCGTCTTGAATGACTCCAAATCGTAGAGGAGCTTCCGCGCGGCCTGGAGGGAAAGCGGCTTCTTGCCGATTTTGGCGATCGATTCGTCCGGATGGTTCCTGTCGTACTCCATCGACTGCCTGGTGAGCATGTCTCGGAACGCCGTCTCGGCCTGGATGTCGAGTTGTGCCTGGCTGAACGACGCGCCAAGGTTGAACGGGATCTGCTCGAAGCACCATGACGCCTTATCGTACTCGCCGCGCTTGAAGTATATAAGAGCGCGGAGAAGATAGTCGTTCTCGTTCTTCAGGCCGTCAACACGGCGCATCAGTTCGTCGACACTGACGCTGTTCACGTCCTTCATGGTGGAGAAGAGCTCAAGATCCCTGGCGAAGGCGGCGATCAAATCCCGGAGTCCTTGCAACTCCGTTTTTTGGGAGAGGGCGATGACGACCGAGCGAGCCTTCTCCACGTCCCCTCTCAGCAGTGGGCCAGCAATTTTGGCGAGTTCGGCGTCAAGCAGGTTCGCCGCCATGCCCCTGCCCACGCTGGTGAGACTTGAGCCTTCGATTTTAACGCCCCCCTCGATACGACGGATCATGTCACTTCGCGCCCGTGTCGTGTAATTGGCGTACGGTCCGTCGTAGCTCTCAAGCAGGGCGATGGCCTTGTCCGTTTCGCCGGCTTCGACGAAGGCGAGCACTTTCGCGAAAAGTGCCCTCAAGGCGGCTTCGACCTGCGCGTCCTTCAAGCGCTCCACATTCCTGACCTTGTCGTTGAGCTTTTCGATCATCGCGTTGTTGTTCGTCCGGATGCTCCTGAGCTTTATGTCCTCGTAGAGCTTTATCGCCTCGTCGAAGCTGGTCGGATTGGCCCGGAAGAAGGCGTCAACGTCAGCGATGATCTCGTTGTATGTCCTCTTCGTCTCCCCCGGCTTCACCTCCCCCCCCGAGCTACCGGCCCGGGACGGTGCGGCACCCCGCGGCGAGTCGACGGCAGCGGGCTCGCCCCCCCCCACGGAGGTCGCCTGAGCCCCCCCCGAACGAGCGACCTCCTTTTGCGACGCGCGGTCCACCCCCAGTTGAAACACAAAATAGAACCCCAGCGACATGAAGGCGAGGACGAGGAGCAGCATCGCAAGCCCCGTGAACGAGAAGTGCCGCCCTCCTCCCCAGCGCCTATGGAACAGCGCAGCCTCTGAAGTGGAGAACGCGCTCCTCTGGGGAAACCGCAGCACGAGCGGGGAGTACCCGGCGTTCGCACTCACGCGCCTGTCCCGATGCCCTTCCCGCGAATGCGCGCCGACGCCGACGGCATACCCCGCGGCCGGCGACGCAACGGGAACAGGCGAGTACTCGCCCCAGACGTTGAGCTTCCTCTTGGGGCGCGGGATGAGCCGCGGCTCGGTTTTGCCCGACAGGAAAAACTGGAACTTGTCGACAACTTCGGGCCATGTCTGGGGGCGCTGATTGACGAGAGGAGCCGTCAATTGCCTCACGAAGTCACCCACGCTCTCGGGAACGGAGTTATTGAGGCGCTCTGGCTCAAGTGGCGGTGCTACGAGCAATTTGTCCACATCGTCGCAACTTTCATTGGGGTCGCACCCGGTGAGCAACAGATGGAGGATGCACCCCAACGCATAGATGTCGCAGGCAGGAGTGCCCACCTCGCCCTCAGAAAGAAATTCGGGACTCATATAATGGAGATCCCATATGTTGAACCCCTTGTCGAGCAGCTTTCTGTCTTTCAGGAGGAAGCCGGAAAGCCCCATGCCGAGGATCTGGACGCCCGCCGAAACAGGCGCAAGACGGATGCTCCTCGGATTAAGGTTCTGATGAGGCTGGCTGGTCTTCTCCCATGCGACTTGCATCGCCCGCGCCACTTTCAAGGCGAGGGTCAGAGCCTCGGTGAGCAAAAGCGGCATTTCAGCGCGCAGCTCAGAAAGCGGCTGGGAGCCTTTGAGATAGTCGTACACGAAGAAGGTGTCGCCCGCCACAAAGCTCTTTTCGCGCAGCGTCGGGAACTCGGGAATGCCCAACGTGCCGTTCTTGACGATCATCTGCGAGAAGAGAGCTAAGCTGGAGACGTTTTTGATGAAATATGTCGGCAACCGGGCTTCACCCATCTCGGCCAGGTGCG
>CAYTFM010000186.1:0-17861 GCA_964436735.1 uncultured Victivallales bacterium
AGGCCATGCAGGGTGACATCAACGTGGACAGCTCTCTCGGGCAGGGATCTTTGTTCCATTTCACGGCACACTTCTCTCTTGCCGGAATAGCGGAACCAATCCTCCCTGTGGAAGAGTCGACGGGATTCGTCACCCGGAAACTCCTTGAGATAAGCCAAGGCGAGAAGACCTGTGTGGTGCACGCGCTGCCCACCAGTAGAGCGACCGGGACCGTCACCATCGATGCTGAGCCAAGCTTCCCGAGTAACCGTCGGCTGTTGCTGGTCGAGGATAACCCGTCGAATCAGCAGGTCGCGCTCGCCATCCTCGAGCAGAAAGGATATTTGGTCGACCTCGCGGAGGATGGCATGGCGGCACTCGACGCCCTGACGGGCGGTGACTACGCCCTGGTCCTGCTTGATTGCCAAATGCCGAAAATGGACGGCTACGAGACCGCCCGTCGAATCCGCGAACTGGAGGCCCGGAATGGCTCTCCGCATACCCCCATAGTGGCGGTCACCGCCTACGCTATGCCGAGAGACGGGGAGAAGTGCCTCAAGGCGGGCATGGATGATTATATCACCAAACCGCTCGCCCCGAAAGATCTGGTGGCCGTTGTCGAGAAGTGGCTCACCGCATCCAGGACAAACTGGCAGCAAGCATCGCCCCCGGCCTGACGCTCAGTCGACCTTCGCGCCAAGGATATTCGGCGCAAAAGGTGTTGCGCCCCACCACACACAATCCTAATTCACTGGTTGCCCAAACTCCGCGCGGCATGCGGCCACGACGCACGCGTCGGGTCATCCTGGGTGGCGAGAAAGTTCATCCAGATGAACCCCATTATGTAGGCGGTCGGCGCGGCGGCTCCATGGATCGAACCGCCGCTATTGACGAAATAGTGCGCGCTGAAGGGCACCAGCCCGACATACTCGGCTCCGCCGGCCATGAACGCCCTCATCGCCTGCAGCGAGTTGTCGTAGGGCACCAGATCGTCGTACTTGTGGTGGAACATCACCAGCGGAAACGTCGGTGTCCAGTTATCGTAGGCGTTGTTCTCGGCCAGTTTCGCCACCACGTCGCTCGACGTGTCGGCCAGCTTCTTTTGGAACCCCTCCTGCAGCACGCTCCGCGGGCCGGCGTAATCGGGGACGAGCCGCATGAAGTTCGATATCTGAGTCCCCGTCTTGGAGCCGTCGAGCATCTCACGCAGCTCCTGGGCGTAGGTCGGATGCCCGTCGATCGAGTTGACGATCGCGTTCATATAGTTGAGATCGTCCACCTTCTGCCCCTCGGGAGCTTTGGTGTAGTAGACGTCGTCATAGGCGTTGACGAAATACGGCAGGAAGTACGGGGCGGCGTAGGTGGCGTCGGCAGTGAGCATGAGCTGCCGCATCGTCACCGACAACGAGTACGGGCCGTCAAGGCAGGCCACCGCCTTCACGTCGAACTCGCCGGGCGCCTGGAGTTGCATCGTTTTGGCCGCCACCATCGTGGCGTAGCCACCCTCTGAATACCCCATCATGAAGACCTTGCCATTCCACGGGGTGATGGGAAGAACCGCTTTGACGTCTTTGTCTTTCGACATCACACCCGCCTTCCTGACGAGATCGACGACGCAGTAGGCCAGCGAGTTCTGGCAATAGGGATGGACATCGGTGTTGGATCCCATGCCGGGGTAGTCGGGAATGGCGACGATATAGCCGCAGGCGGCGAAGAGCATGCCGAGCACCACGTTGAACTGCGGATCCTTGAACAGCGTCAAAGACTCGAGGCAAATCGATGGAGACCACTGCCGCTCCACCTGGGTCGGATGCTGAAAGGAGAGGATCGGCAGCGAGCGCGGATTGCTCGCCTGTTGTACGTCAAGCGGAAGGATGACCACCCCCGAGACCTTGATTGGGTTACCCCAGGCGTCCGCCGTGTCGTACGTCACGGGAATGGGGAGAAATGGAAAAACGGCGACATCGCCAAGTGTGTCGGCAAGGGCGTTCCAATCAGACACCTGCGCGCTTGAAAAGGTTCCCGCCTTTGCCCTGGCCTTGAGCTCTTTCTGAAAATCCTTGAGGATTTTCTTGTGGGTGCTTTTCTTGGATTTACTCCATTCGTAGCCGCTTTGCTGGCCGGAGGCCGACAAAAAGGTACCGGCCACAAGGCATCCAATGAGGGCGACAGCCAGAATTCTCCGGGAGACACAGTTCATGGCACAACCTCCTGGTGTTAGTGTGAGATACAAAAACACATACCTCGGGATATGGGTGTTTTCAAGAAGGCATGAAAGACAACTGATGCAGGAAGAAGAACTGCATTAGCCGATGCGGCAGCAGCTTACTCTCCATCCGCCCCAAGCCGGTCATCGATTAGGCAGGCCATACACCTGCCGGGGGGCCAGTTCCTCAGGGAATCTATCGATCAGCAACCCTCTCACCACATAGCATAAGTGGCATTCATCCACATATGCGTCCTCCAGGGAGAGGCCGTGCTCCTTCATTAATTGATACGGCCCGCCGCGCAGCAACGGGGCGCTGATCGGATGAGAATCGGCGTCATAGCGTTCGACTAGTTGGGCAAGCGGCGTTTTCCAGCAGCATCCCATGCTGACGCCCTGGCAGAGTTGGACATTCCCGTGGCAATCCACATGAACCCGCCGAGGATCCCTCAAATCCTCATGCGGACATTTTGTGAATCCTTTATAGCAGGTGACGGGCAACGTCGCCGCGAACTTCTCAACCGCCCGCCCCCTGAGCTTGACACCACCGCTGATTTCGGGCCTTCCTCTATCAGTCGGCGCTTGTGCGTCCAATGTGACATACGGTGGTCGCTTGCAAATTGCGGAGGCGGGAATTCCAATCTCCTTAGCCGCGAGAAGCGCGGTCTTGGGAGGACTTGCTTCCGCGTCGCCATAATGGAGCGCGTCATCGCTGACGCTCAGGTCTGAAAGGCCAAGGTCCGCAAGAGGCTTGAGCCACAGTTTAGCGTCCTCGAGGCTTGTGGCCCAATACGCGTTCGTAACAATCCCCGTCTTGAATCCCATCTGCCGGGCGAAGCGGATCCCCTCCACCATGACCTGATAATACAGGAAGGGCTCACCGCCCTCAAAATAAATCTCCTGAATGGTTCCAAGCTCATGAGCCTGCTGAAGAATCGACCTGACCTGCGCCACCGTCATTGTTCCTTTGGCGGTGCTGCTGGAATGCAGGAAGCAATGGTCGCATTTCAGATTGCACGCGTACGTCAGCAGCACATGAATTCCGGTCACGGACATGCTCCTTCGCGTCACCAAAACGCGGTGACGTCTCCCCCCTGGCAGGCGGAGAGTGATTCAGCTCCGCAGATCGCGGACGCGCTTGGCCTTGCCCTCCGAACGGGCGAGCGACTTCGGGGCGGCGAGGCGCACCTCGGCTCTGATGCCAACGATGCTTTCGATCGCCTTGACCAACCGCGTGCGGAGCGACTCCATGTGCCCGTTCTTGTCATGGAAGATCTCGTGCGCCACTTCGACTTCCACGGCAAGCTGGTCAAGCCCCTTTTCCCTGGAGAGGACAATCTGATAGTGGGGAAGCGCGCCTTCGACGGAGAGGAGGGCCGCCTCGATCTGCGAGGGAAAGACATTGACGCCGCGGACTATCAGCATGTCGTCGCTCCGCCGCGCAATGCGCTTGATTCTGCGCAGCGTCCTGCCGCAGGCGCAGCGCTCGGGGATGATCGACGTGATGTCCCTGGTGCGGTACCTGACCATCGGCATGGCCTCCTTCGTGAGAGTGGTGAGGACCAACTCCCCCTCGGTGCCGTCGGGGAGTGGATCACCCGTCTTCACGTCGATGATCTCGGGATAGAAGTGATCCTCGAAGACATGCAGGCCTGCCTTCTCGTGGCACTCGCTCGCCACGCCAGGGCCGATGATCTCCGTGAGGCCGTAGATGTCGAAGGCGTCGATGCCCGCCGCCTCCTCGAGGTGGCCCCGCATACGGTCAGTCCACGGCTCGGCGCCGAAGATGCCGATCCTGAGCGGCAGCTGGTCCATATGCGCCCCCATCTCCGCCGCCTGCTCGGCGAGATGGAGGAAATAGCTCGGCGTGGCGCAGACCACCGTCACGCCGAAGTCCTTCATCACCAGCAATTGCCGCTCGGTGTTACCGCCGGAGACAGGGATCACCGTGGCCCCAAGCGCCTCGGCGCCGTAGTGGGCGCCAAGCCCCCCCGTGAACAAACCGTAGCCAAAGGCGTTCTGGACGATGTCGGACGCATGGACGCCACAGCAGGCGAAGGTGCGCGCCATGACGGTGGTCCACAAGGCGATGTCGCCCGCAGTGTAGCCGACGACGATCGGCTTGCCTGTCGTTCCGCTGGAGGCGTGGAGGCGCACCACGTCGCGCATCGGACTGGCGAAGAGGCCGAACGGATAGGTGTCGCGCAAGTCGGTCTTCTGGCTGAACGGCAGATGCCGCAGATCGTCGAGTGAACGGACGTCCTCCGGCCTCATCCCCCGAGCCATCATCCTGCCGCGGAAGAGTTCGACGCAATCGTACGCCCTCGCCACCACCGCCTTCAGCCGCTCACGCTGCAGCACCCGCAGACTCCGAACCGGCGTGAAGTCGGCGGAACTCGCCGGATTGACCAACACCGCCGCACGCTTTATAGTAGCCGCCATCAGATCAACCTCCCAAGGCGGCGCAAGCCGCAATCATACATCCATGTGTGAACTGCTGTAAAGATATTTGCAAAATGAGATTTCACAAACGAATCAGGCATAGAACTCAAACCTGAATATCCAAGGCGGTCCGTTCGCCTCGTCACCGGGAGGAGCATCATATGGTACACACTCATGATTTGGATGCGGATTCGCTCCGCGTTGGAACGGAGAATCTTCTACATCAACCTGATGACGCCTATTACATGCGGCTTGCGCTGCGCCAGGCGATGAACGCCTTCGAAGACGGCGAGGTGCCCATCGGGGCGGTGGCCGTGCTGAACGGCGCCGTCGTCGCCCGCTCGAGCAACCAGGTCGAGATCCTCAAGGACGCCACGGCACACGCGGAAATGATCGCCCTCACCCAGTGCGCCACCGCCGTCGGCGACTGGCGCCTCAACGACGTCACCCTCTACGTCACGAAGGAACCCTGCGCCATGTGCGCCGGCGGCATGGTCAACAGCCGCCTCGGACGGCTCGTCTTCGGCGCGGGCGACCCGAAGTACGGCGCGGCCGGCGGGGCGATGGATGTCACCGGCTTCCCCGGCTCGCTGCACCGCGTGGCGGTGACGGGCGGCGTCCTCGCCGACGAGTGCGCCGAGCTCCTGCGCACCTTCTTCCAAGAGCGGCGGAAAGCGTAAGCGCGCGCCGCTTCGCACATCACGCCTGTTGTCGGTGTCTGACCAAACTATTGAAAAACCTGGATAGATGCATATCTTAATTCGTCACCTGCGCACCCCCCAACAATAAGGAGATAGTCCAATGAAGAAGTCGATCCTGCTCGCCACGTTGGCCGCCGTCACCATGTTGATCGCGGGATGCGCCTCCCAACCCAAGTTCGCCAATCTCACCGGCACCTGGAACTATTCCTTCCTTGAAACCGGAAAGAGCGACAAAGACACCGGTAAAATGGAGCTCAAGCAGGACTGCTTCAAGTTGAGCGGGAAAGCTAACGACGGCTTTGGACAGTTCGCCGTGACAGGCTCAATCGAAGGCGCCAAAGTAGTCATTGATGGCAAACGTGACGACGGCAAGCGCTCCTTCACAATCAAAGCCACGGTATGTGACGAGAATTCTTTCGAAGGCACTTACTCCACCGACCAGAAAACCTCTGGCGAGATCAGCGCGAAACGGTTCAACTGACCGCTCGCTTATAGGCAACACGCTCCCCCGCTCAGGCTGAATACATGTAGAAGCGGCATCCTGCCGCTTCAGGGCGGCGTTTGCCAGGTGGACGCCTGCGGCCCCAGGGAGGGACCGACAGGTGCCTAATTTAGAAACGCATCACTTCCCCTGGACGAAGTCCCTGGCGGTCTGCTCGGCGAGGCGCATGAGGCCGGGGCGAGTGGATGCGTCACCGGGCTCGTGCGTGTCGCAGACCCGAATGAGGCGGTTGCTCTCGTAACCGTACCACGAGAAGAAGTGCTCGTACCGCGGATAGATATCGGAGAAGAGCTTCTCGTCTGGATGCCCCTGCGACTGGATGAACAGCATCCGCTTCCCCGGCGCGAGACGGCTCTTCTTGTCGCTGTTGTGGAACTCGGGCGTCAGATAGCAGAACGTCCTGTCGATAAAACCTTTCAACTGCGACGAGACGTCGCCGTAGTACACGGGCGTCGCCATGACAAGCACGTCGGCCTTGCGGACGGCGTCGAGCACCGCCGCCAGATCGTCCTGCAGCACGCAGTCGTCGCTGCCCGTCTTGCACGCCATGCAGGCGATGCAGCCACGATAACGCAACTTACTGAGCGAGAAAGTGATGACATCCGCCTTGCAGTTCCTCGCCTCTTCGCAGAACCGCTTGGCGACCGTTGAGCTGTTGCCATTCTCCCGCGGACTCCCCAACAGACATGCGATTCTCATACCGACTTCTCCATCGCCTGCTCGAAATCAGCCTTGATGTCCTCGATATCCTCGATGCCGACGGACACCCGGATGAAATCGGGCGTGATGCCCGACGCCTGCTGCTCCTCGGTGGTGAGTTGCTGATGCGTGGTCGACGCCGGATGGATCACCAGCGTCTTGGCGTCGCCCACGTTGGCGAGGTGGCTGGCGAGTTTGACGGCCCCGATGAACTTCTTCGCCGACTCGTAGCCGCCCTTGATTCCGAACCCGAAAACGGAGCCGAAGCCGCCCTTCAAATAGTGGCAGGCGTTCGTGTGGCAGTCGTGCTGCTTCAAGCCCGTGTAGTTCACCCACGCCACCAACGAGTGCGAATGCAGATGCGTGGCGAGCGCCATGGCGTTGTCGCAGTGCTTCCGCATGCGCAGCGTAAGGGTCTCGAGTCCCTGCATGATCTGGAACGAGTTGAACGGGCTGATGCACGGCCCGACGTTCCGCATGCCCTGCAGGCGTATTTTGATGACGAAGGCGATGTTGCCCATGCCGGGGACGTTGGAGAAGGAGTCCTGATAGACGATCCCATGATAGCTGTGGTCGGGCGTGGTGAATTCAGGAAAGCGCCCCGACGACCAGTCGAAGCGGCCGGAGTCGACCACAATGCCGCCGATCGACGTCCCGTGCCCGCCGATCCATTTCGTGAGCGAGTGGATCACCACGTCGGCCCCGTGCTCGATCGGCTTGCAGAGCGTGGCGGCGAACGTGTTGTCGACGAAGAACGGAAGCCCCTGCTTATGAGACTCTTCCGCAACCCCCGCAAGGTCGAGGACGTCGCCTTTCGGATTGCCGATGGTCTCCGCATAGACGAGTTTCGTGTTCTTCCGGGTGGCCGCCCGTACCTTTTCGGGAGTGAGCTCGTCGATGAACTCGACCTCGATCCCCATCCGCGGGAAGGTGTGCCGGAACAAGGTGTCGGTGCCGCCATAGAGGGACGACGAGGTGATCATGTGGTCGCCCATCTTCGCCACATTGGTGATCGCCAGGAAAATGGCGGCCATGCCACTCGACGCCGCAATCGCCGCGGTGCCGCCCTCAAGCGCGGCGACGCGCTTCTCCAGGACGTCGGTGGTGGGATTCATCAACCGCGTGTAGATGTTGCCGAACTTCTTGATGGCGAACAGGTCGGCGGCATGCTCGGCCGACTCGAACACATAGCTGCTGGTCTGATAGATGGGAACGGCCCTCGCATGCGTCTCGGCGTCAGGCGTATGCCCCGCGTGCAGCACAATCGTGGAATCACCTTGCTTATTCATGGCAGCATATTTCCTTTGCGTGTTCAATGTCTTGGTTGTTTGAAACACCACACAGCAAGTGTGATGAGGGCAATGTAATATGGAAAACTCAAAACAACAAAAATCCCCGTGGCAGCTTACTTCAGGATATCCACGCCGTCCAAACCGAACGCCGACGCCGCCGCAAGCAAATGCTCGTCATGGCTGTATACCGCGCTGAAGCCCTGCTCGACAGCGCAGGACAAATGAAGCGCGTCCGCCGCCCTCAGGCACAGCTTCGGCGGCAATGCCTCCATGCGGTGACATGCCATCCGGATAAGCGAATCGCTTACGCTGCACCACCGCCAGAGACCGTCCCGCTCATCAGCCTCGAGGTGTCGAAACACGGTCATTCCAGCCAATGGCGTCAAACGCTTCTCACGCACATGCCGTTTCACGGCCGCCACGAATTCGAGGCGGCCGTGCATACAGCAGGAAAGACCGGTCTTGCCCTCCAGCCACGCGAGTATCCGCTCCGTCCCCGCTTCCCGCAGGTAGCATTTCACCACATAGGAGGTGTCCACATAGATCATCGCCCATCCCGCTCTTCACTGATGAGAAGGGTGGTGTCCCCCCCGACTGCCGGCAAGTGGCTCGCCCGACGCTTCGGAAACGGAACCCCTTCGACGTCCGCCTCGGAAAACGGCTTGATCACCGCGATGCGCTTCCCCCGTTCCGTGATAATCAACGGCTCGTGGAGCGACGAGCGCACGTGCTTCCCGGTGGCGGCATGCAACTCTCGTATGGTGATGGTGTGCATGCCCGTAATGTGACACATGTGACGCATCTTGTCAAGAATGCCCCTCCAAGCTCAAAGAAGTCCGGTGGTCTCCTCGAAACCGAACTGCAGATTCATACACTGGACCGCCTGCCCCGCGGCGCCTTTGGTGAGATTGTCGATGGCGGAGGTGACGATCAACTTGCCAAGACGCTTGTCGTGGGAAAAGCCGATCTCGCAGAAATTGCTCATCGTGACATTTTTGGTGTCGGCGCACGCGCCTGGCTTCAAGAGGCGCACGAAGGGCTCCTTCCCATAGGCGTCCTCGTAGATCTTGCCCACCGCCGCGGCGTCCGCGCCCTGCCGAAGCGTCAAAACGATGGTCGTCGCTATCCCGCGGTTCAGCGGCGCGAGATGCGGGATGAAATTGATCCGCACCTCCCCGACGCCCGCGGCGGCAGTCAACTCCTGCTCGATCTCCGGCAGATGTCGATGCCCCACCGGCGAATAGGCGCGGAAACTCTCATTGCACTCCGGAAAGATATAAGGAAGGTCGACCTTGCGGCCAGCCCCGCTCACGCCGCTCGCGCTTGAAACAACGATGTTGTCCATCGACACGATCCCCGCGGCCAGCAAAGGAGCGGCGGCGAGAATGACGCTCGTTGGATAGCACCCGGCGCATGCCACAAGCCCCGCATCCTTGATCTGTCCACGGTACCGCTCGGGCAGGCCATACACCGCCTTCGGCAGCAAGGCCGGCGCGGGATGCTCCTCCTTATAGTATTGGGCAAAAACGGCTGGACTCTTGATTCTGAAATCCGCGCTGAGGTCGAGCACTTTGACGCCTGACGCCATCAATGGCTCAGCGAATTCAGCGGCATGACCATGCGGCAGGGCGAGAAACGCCGCCTGCGCGGACGACGCGATCTTGGACACGTCGGGTTCCTCGAACCGGATCCCTCTCACATGCTGAAACTTGGAAAAGACATCCCCCAGCGACTGCCCCGCATATTGACGGGACGTGATGACGGCGATCTCGCAGCCTGGATGGCGGATGAGAAGCCGGACCAGTTCCTCTCCCGAGTATCCCGATGCCCCAACCACCGCGACTTTGATTGTACTACCCATGACGCAAACTCCTTTAAAAATAAAAAAACCGAGCCCATACGGCGCTCGGTTTTGTTGAAAGTCCTTCCGCATGCGCCAGAGGCGCAGCCGAGAGAAACTTAGCGTTTGGAGAACTGGAAGCGCTTGCGGGCGCCAGGTTGACCGCTCTTCTTGCGCTCCTTGACTCGCGAGTCGCAGGTGAGCATCCCGGAGTTCTTGAGGATCGAGCGGAGGGTCGAGTTGTACTTGATCAGAGCCCTGGCGATGCCGTGCCGCAGCGCGCCGGCCTGCCCCACAACCCCGCCACCATTGATGTTGGCGGCGATGTCCAGCTTGGCGTGCAGGTCGGTGAGCATCAACGGCTGTTTGATGTATCCCCGCACGGCCTCAGTCGAGAAATACTCCTCGAAGGGACGGTTGTTGATCTTGTGCTTACCCGTGCCGGGCTTTACCTTGACCTGAGCGACCGCCTCTTTGCGGCGTCCAGTGGCGGTGATGATTTCTACGGCTGGCATGTGCTATCTGATCTCCTTGTATGTTCTTGCCCCGGGAAATTCAAACTTATTTCTTGAAGAAAGACACCTGCTCCGGCTGCTGGGCGGCGTGCGGATGCTCCATCCCCGCATAGACTTTCAACTTGGTGAAAATCTGGCGTCCGAGTCTACCATGCGGCATCATACCCCACACCGCGGCCTTGATCAGACGCTCCGGGTGTTTCTCGCGGACAGACGCGGCGGTGACTTCCTTGAGCCCGCTCCGATAGCCGGAATAGCTTGCATATGTCTTCTTCAACTCTTTCTTGCCTGTCAGCTTCACATTCTCCGCATTGATCACGATGACGAATGGTCCGGTGTCAATGTGCGGTGTGTAGGTCGGCTTGTCTTTCCCGCGCAGAGCGTCGGCGAGCTTGACCGCCAGACGGCCAAGGGAAGGAGCTTGGGCGGCATCGACCACGATGTATTTCCGCTCTAACTCGCCTGTTTTCGCCAAGTAGGATCTCATGGTACTCCCTGATTGCTTAACAAACTGTGTTGTGAATTCCCATGAAAACATGGGAAGTCAGTTAAATTAACCGAGGCGAGTGATATTGCAAACACGCCACGCGAGTATTTTCTGATATTTTCATACCCGCGACACCGCGGTAAAACGCGGAACATCCAACGGGAATCAAACGGAACACCACCACGCTCCGCCACACGCGGCGGACGCGCGCCATCACTTGGCAAGAGCGAGGAGGATCTCCGACTTGACGGATTCCTCTTTGATTTTGTCAACGATGCCGGGGATGTCCTTGACCGACAATCCGAGTTCGCGCCAGACGGACTGTTTGAACGTCGGCCCGGAGTCGCCGTAATCGCCCAATTTCTCGAGCGTGCAGATGTATTTCGCCGTATGGCAAAGATTCACCAGCGGGCGGTATTTCGGATCCGACTTCTCCGGATCATGATGCCAACGGATGCACTCGACCACGTCGGGCGGCATGTTCCATTTCTTGCCCAGCCACGCGCCGACCTCGCAATGGTCAACCCCGAGTGCCTCCTCCTCAGCCTTCACCAAGGGGATGTTCTCCTTCTGCGAAAGAAGCAGAGCGACCATGAACTTGATATGGAAATACTGCTCGAAGATGATGACACCGATGCCGTGGACCAGACCGGCGAGATGCAGCAGATCGCTCGACACGTGCTGCTGCACATGCCCTTTGACGTTCTGATAGAGGACGTTGGTGGCAATACCCACGCAGATCGAATGGTGCCAGAACTCCTCACGGTTGAAGTCCGTCTGCTCCTTGATGCTGAACGCCGAGAACGCCGAGGTGGTCATGGCGATGTTCTTCACGGCGACGAAGCCCAGCAGCGCCACGGCCTGCTGGATGGAGGCCACCGGCTGGGAGACGCCATAGAAGGCGGAATTGACGACGCGCAGGATCCTCGCCATCATGGCCGGGTCGTCCTGGATGATCTTCGATACCGTCTCGGCGTTGGCGTGCCGATCCTCGATGGTCTTGTTCAGGCGCCCAATGACCGCCGGCAGCGTCGGGAGGTTTTGAATCTGCTCGATCTTGTTGAAAATAACGGCCTTGTCCATGTCGCAACCCTCGAACTGTTGATGTGGCGGCCTCGGTGACACGAGGGGTTTCAACAAACCCCGCAGACGGTCTATCTTTTCTACTACTGCTCTCTAATATATGCGGTAAGGTCTCTGAGGTCAACCCTGACGATGACGAGAACCAGCATGGAGAGCCCTGCCAATAAGTTTGTCCAGTTCGTCAAGCTTGAAAGGTTTCGACAGAAACGCGAAGGCGCCTGCCTCGCAAAGCGACGCCTGGATACCCTCATCCGGGTGGCCGCTGGTCACGATCACCGGCAGGTCAGGCCTGGATGCGAGAAAGCGCCGCAACAACGCCTCGCCGTCTCTTCCTCCCGGCAGCATGTAGTCCTGAATCACCAGATCAACCTCGCGGCCTCCCTCTTCGAAGATCCGCCACCCCGCGGCGCCGTCGCCGGCGATCTGGACCCGGAATCCGTTCGATTCCAGCCACCCCGCGACACCGTCGCGTATCAACGGCTCGTCCTCGATCAGCAAGACAGAGACCGCCCGCCTCTTCCCGCCGCGCCCCTTCCCTTTGCCTGTTCCGCCTTTCCGCTGGCGCACCGCCTTTTCTTCAGCGGGCACGGAGGACGACGCGGGGGCAGGAGCCAGCGACGAGGCGGGGAAGCATATCTCAAAGGCCGTCCCCCGGCCGACCTCGCTACGGACATCAATCTTCGCGTTGAAGGATTTCACCGCCTCGCGCACCATCCAGAGGCCGAGACCGGCCCCGACCTCCTTCGTCGAATAGAACGCGTCGAAGATCGTCTCGAGCATCTCCGGCGGCATGCCATACCCCGAGTCCTCTATGCGCAGCAGAACTCCGCCCCCAGCGGTGTCATCGATGGATACGACGGCGAGTGAAAGCGTTCCGCCTTCGGGCATCGCGTCCTTCGCGTTGGTGCAGATGTTCAGCACCATGTCCTGCAGGGCGCCGCGGCGCCCAAAGACCCTTGGGACGCCTGGGACGAGCGACAACTGGATGGCTACGGACGTCGGCATCAAATGACGGATCAACGGCTCAAGCTCAAGCACCACCCCGCCAATGTCGATCGGTCCCTCGGCCTCCTCCTCCCGCCCCTTCCCGCCCATCAACCGAAGCAGTCCGTTGATGATGGCGTTGGCGCGGTCGATGTAGCGCACCGAATTCAGCAGCGCCTCCTGCACGGCGGCGTCGCCCCCGCTCCGGGAGCCGCACCACTCGACGATGTTCTGCACTCCGGCGAGCAGATTCCTGAAGTCATGGATCATCCCGCCGGCCAACCGTCCGACCAGCGCCTGCCGTTCAGCCTTCTGAATGGCCGTCGTATGGCCGTCATCCCTGAAGACGATCCCGACTATCAGCGGCCACTTGCCCTCGGCCCGCATGACGGCGAGGTGGTCGATGACCTTCACCGCCGCGCCCGAGGCCATTCTGACCTGGTAGCGCAGCCGCGACGTCACGCCAGTCGACAGCGCCGCCTGCACCGCCCGCTCGTACGAAGCCAGCGAATCGTCAATGATGGCTGACGTCCAACTCAACGTGGAGGCGCGCGCCGCATCGGATACGACGCCCAGGTCCACAAGCCCCTGCGGGTTGGCGTACGCCCATGCGCCGGTGGCGGGATTGAAAGTATAGTGAAAATAAACGTCCATGGGATGCTTTCGTGGAAATTTACGGTTTCTCCAGCAGGAACATGACGGCGTTCTTCAAGGCGACGAGATCGTCCAGCTTCAAGAGATCCTTGTACCGTTCGGGACTGATCATCCCCTCGTTCAGCAGCAGCGATCCCGTGACCTTCCAGCGACCAGTCATGGCGTCTCCCTCCCAGCCCGAGCGGACGCTGAGCTTTCCGAGCCGGCCGGGAATATCGAGATCCACGTCTGATGGGGCAATCGCCATCTTCGAGAACTCCTTGGGCAGCGTAACGGTTATCTCATAGCGCGAGTCGCTTCTGGACGCCCACAGCATCGGGTATTCGCGGCTCTCGGAGTCGGGAGAAAAGAAATTGGTGAACGCGAACGGCAATGCGAAATAGAGACGACGCTCGTCGGCCACCGCGTAGTTCGGGATCTCCACGGTGAGTTCCTCGACTCCCGGATAGACATCGAACGAGGTTGACAAGCCGCCCACCGCCTTCGCCGACTGAGAGATGCCAGCCACCAGATTCTGGAAATGACGGCGGCGCTCCTCGGGAGTCATCTCGGCGTACTGCCGCCGCTCGTTCGCGAAAAACATCCCGTAAAGCTTCCTCGTCCGCTTGAGGACGGCGCGGCCGTCGGCGGAGACGCTGACGTCGAACACGACCTCCGTCCTGTTCTCCTTGCCGGTCGGGGGGGCGATCTTCTCGCACATCCCGGACGCAGGATGGCATCCCATGCGCCCTTCGCAGGAAGTCGTCCCCAACTCGGCGTACTGGTCGGTGTCGTTTAGATAGATTTTTTCGCCCCCGCACTCGACTTCCACCAGCGCGTTGCCGAAGAAGAAACGCTGAGGAGTTTCGACAACCGGAGCCACGATCTGTTCAAGGTTGGGCTCTCCCGAAGCCAGGACGAACTTCGGGGAGCAGCCGCCCGCCTTCAGCATGGCGTACAGAACCACCGCCCGGTCGGCGGCGTTGCCATAGCCGTCGGCGATCGTCTTGTCGGCGGGCGTGATGGCGGCAAGCGGCAGTTCGTGGAACACGGGACCAGCGTTCCGGATGTTTTTCGCCACAAAATCTCTGACGGCGCGGACAAACTCCCTTGACCCCGCCTTCGCCCCAAACGACATGGCCTTCCGCTCGGTCTCGGATTGCCCCGAGGCCGCCTTCTCCCATGCGCTGTTCACCTCAGCGCCATAGGCCTTCCAGTCGCCCACAGAAACGAGTGCGGCCGGCAGAAACGTCCACCGCGGCGGAAGACTCGACTCATCGACGAGCGCCGGCTGCTTCCCGACCGTCCACTCCACCGTGATCCGGCCGTCCGCCTCGCCCGTCTTCTCGGCGACGCCTGTCCAATTCATCCTCGCGATCTTCACGGGCAGCTCTTTCGGATACGCATAGATGACCGTGCGCTTGACAACCGGATTGGATTCGCGGAAAAACTCGCAGGCCGAGACGAACGGCCTATCCTTCGCCACGCGGACAATCTCCGTCTCGATCACGCTGCCCACCTCCACGCCCGGAAGGCTCGCCACGAGGATCTTCCCGCCCGGATACCGTGGGGCCGAGCCGCTCCACGGCGCGTCCATCACGTTGACCTCCTCCTTGGCGATCACCTTGCGGGAGCCGTCGGGGTTCGTCACCGACGCTGACACCAAGGTCACCTCCTCCCATGCCGGATTGAAGGTGATCTTCAGCTCCGACTCACCCTCCTTCCCACGGTAGTCGAGCACCTCCTTCGTGAGCTTCTGGGTCGTCGTGGCGCGACGGCCGTCGCCGATCCCAATCTCCTTGCGCTAGTCCACGATCTGCACGCCCGACTCGTCCTGACCACCCTTGGTCTCGCCTTTCTTCGCCTTTTTGAAGAGCGGCGCCTTCTTCAAATCGAACTCGACAGCCCGCAGAGCCTTTTTCAATTCAAGATACTCCGCCGGAGAAAACTCGACCGTTTTCAGGAGGAACTCGCTGGAACACTGCAGAACGCCGCCCTCGCACGCCATCTTCATGCCAAATTCGATGCTCTTGTCCGCGACACCCCCATACGCGGGAATGGAGACTGCCTCGCCCACCGCCTTGCCCAGGTTCAGCTTGATGGTCTCCTTCTTTCCGAAGGTCGAATCGATGATGAGCGGAAACTTGCGCGTGTCAAGGTAGGCGGACTGCAACACGCTCTGACCGAGCCATCCAAGACCGCCGCCGAACCAGGGGATGTCGAGCAACGACACCCCGCCACCGTCCACCAACACGTCTTCACTCGTGAACTCCAGTGTCGCTGTCACTGTCGCGGCGGTGTCGAAAAGATTCTCCGGCGACAGAGAAAATGACGTAAGTCTCGCGGCGGGGATGTACCGTTTCAGGCCGCTTTCGAAGAAACGCCGGCGTTCCTCGGGAGTCTTCCGCGAGAGTATCCAGCGCATGTAGTTGTCGTTGATACCCTCGTAGCGGATCTCGGTCCGCGACCGCAGCCCGCCATTCTCGTCCAACGTCCCCTCGGTGCTCACATAGGTCATGTTCCGCTCCACGGGAATCACCGGGGTCGTCAGAATCGTCTCCCCCTCAGGCTTGGCGACCAGATAGCTCATGTTGCACAGGTATGACGGCAGAAGCTCCTTCGTGTTCTCGTCGGTCGGATCCATCAGGGTGTACTCGCCCGGCTTCAACTCGGCGGCGACGATGGCGTGGTTGAAGTACGGCTGTGGCACGTCGGGATCCTTCTTCGGCCCGGCGTTGATGAGCACGGGATATGCCTGCAGCCCCGCGAGGCGCAGCATCGCCACGAGCAGCGCGGCCTTGTCACGGCAGACGCCGTACTTGTTCTCGAAGGTGATCTTGACGTCGTGCGGCTCGTACCCCGGCGCCTCTTTCTCCGTCGTGATGCCCATGTACCGGATCTTCTGGGCGACGAAGAAGAACACCTCCTGCATTTTCGCGACATCGCCGGCCGCGTCTTTCGTCAATTCCTCGACCTTCGCCTTCATCTCGGGGGTCACAGCATCCAACCGCGGCTTCGACAACTCCCAGTACCAGCGCGAGATCGTCTTCCAATCAGGGATGGTGCTCACCAGAAGCCGCTGCACCACGGAGTCCAGCGCCGGCATGCCGGGCTCGTTGAAGATCCGCGGCACCTCCTTCGCCTCCCAACGGTGGATCGTCGAACCGTCAGGCACCTCCTCCTTGCGGTACACGACGGTGCCCGGCACCTCCGAGCGAAGCTTCATCTGCCTCACAGGCAATTCCTTCGCCGTCCGCAGTTCATACCTGAGGCGCTTGACGAATGAGGTGTACTCGAACAACTCGATGTCCGCCCATGCTCCAGGCATGATCGTCTTCAGATTCCTCCGGTGGGCAAGGCAATGGATGACATCACCCACCTCAAGGTCGGGGATATTGATCTGTAGGACTTTGTGGTTGGGGTCGTAGATATTCGCCGACATCTGCCCGGAGCTGATCACCACCTTGCTTTGCGCCTTCACGTCCACCGGCACGACCGTGCCGTCGGGCTTGATGACCTCCAACTGGCTCACCTCGATCGTCGAATAGGGCAGCCTGTACCCCATTGACATCGTGCGGCCGCCCTTCTTCCCGCGTTCCGTGAGGATCTTCGTGTAGGCGTCGTCCCACACCTCTCCAGTGCCATCCGCCTTGTAGTATTCCGTGATCAGGTTGTCGACCAGGACGTCGTCCGAGTCAGGATACGCCTCGGCCGTGATCGTCTTGGCCACGGCGAGAACCGCCGCCCTGTCCAGCGCCGCGGGAGCCGCCGATGCCTCCTCGCCCATTGTCGGGTCGTCGGCCCACACGGTGACCGCGGCCGCCACGGTGAACAGATAGATGCCCGACACTAATCCAATCACGCCCAGCCAGCCACGCAATTTCATGCTCTTCTCCAGTCATGCTTTATATTGAGATATATTTGGTAAACCCTCTTGCTTAATCTATACTGCAGGAGCCCCGCGGCAAGCGTCGCTCCGGGAGTTTAGACAATCAGCGGGCACAGTTTGTTCAAGCCGCGTAACGGTGGAGGACGCCGCTGTCGGGCAACGATTGCGGACCGGCACCTCGCCGCGGCCTTTTTGCCTGAGACGCCTTAAAAAGACCGCAGTGGGCAGGCCCGACGACTCTGGATCCGCATCGGGAAATCTGTTGCTTTTTCCGAAGCGCAGCGGTATTCGTAAGATCTTTTACCCGCCGAGATAAAGAAGCACAAGTTGCCTGAGACTACTTTATGGACGGGATCAAACCAGCAGGTGCGTTCGCGCTACCATTTGTTGGCAAGACCGTGGTGTATCTCGCATTTCTGTCCGCCAGAGGGGCGCTACCCCCTGCGGACACGGTGTGTGCCATACCGCTAAGACTGTCCCAAGATTTCCCTCTGGGCGCGGCGCTGTTCGACTTGCTGCTTTACGTGTACACAGGGTACCGCATGACCACGGCATTCTTTGTTTTTTTCCTCACCCCCGGCTGCTTCGCTGGAGTCCTGCAGGGCTCTG
>CAYTFM010000187.1:0-4494 GCA_964436735.1 uncultured Victivallales bacterium
ATGGACATCAGGATGCAGCGGATGGACGGGATCGAGGCCACCAAGGTGATACGGGGCCGCGACCAGCAAACGGGGAGGCGCACGCTCATCATAGCGGTGACCGCCCATGCGCTTGCCGGCGACAGGGAGACCTTCCTGGCGGCGGGGATGGATGGCTACGTCGCCAAACCTATTCGGAAAGATGCGCTTTTCACCGCTATCGACACGGCGCTTAACGCTAAACGCTGGGAGCGGGCCACGCCTTCACGCGGGAAAGTTGCCGTCACCGGATGATAAACGCTGATCGCTCGCCGTACCCGCAGCCTACCATGTCCGATATCCACGTGATTCCACAGTGGTCGAAACGGCTCTTGCGGTGAACTCGAGGCGGAAATGACTAAAGCCCAGCACTAACCACCTTGAACGCCCGGTGAGGAACAAGTAACATATCATGATGGTTCCACTTATAGGCTACGTCGTGGCAGACTATGTGCCTTCAAGTTCTTTGATCATGCGAGGCGCCCCGGCCCCATGTGAGTTCGGAGTCATTCATGGCCATGTCATCTGATCAGGATTCCTTTCGCGGCTTTTGCGAATCCCTCATAAACAACACGTCCCGAGTGGGGGAGATCCACTATCATCACCACCTCACGGCCCCTTGGTCCGTGGACAGGCATGCTCATGATGACATTTTGCAGCTTGACTGCACGCAGGATGTTGTGGGAGAGGTTCTCCACGAAGATTCGAGAGTGTCTTTGAGCGGGACGATGCTGCTCGCCTTCCATCCCGGAGTAGTCCATGGCTTCAAGCTCCCACCCCAGACTCCTCACGCGCGTATATTCAGCGTGAAACTCCTGGTGAACCCCTCCTTGCCTTTCATCAAAGAGCATCGACTTTCAGCGTTCCGGAAGAATCCGACGGGGTGCGCATCACTGCCCATGGTCATGAAGAGACTTTATCATCTGAAGGGGTTGACGGGGGCTGAAAGCGGTATCCTGGTCGTCGCAGCCGCTATGGAGATGCTGGCGATGTGGCCACGGGGTGGGAGCAAGACAGGGTCGCCGGTGGTGCCGGCCAGCATGTCATCGGCCTTTGAGGATGACGCTTCCCTGAACCTCGCGCTATCGATGATCGAGAGCCGCATGACCAATCCGCCCAAGCTTGCGGAGCTTTCCAGGCGGGTGGGATTGTCGCGGCGCCAGCTGACTCGGAGGTTCCACGACACCCTGGGCGTCAGTCCGATGCGATATTTCCAGCGACTCCGACTTGACCTGGCCAAGACGGTACTGGCCACCAGCGGCCATTCCGTAACTGAGGCGGCGAGCTCATTGGGATTCCCAGATGTACATCATTTCTCCCGTTGGTTTTCCAGGATGACAGGCATGCCTCCCAGCGAATTCCAAAAACACCCCGGCCTGCTTTAGGGGCCAAAAGCCACAATCACAAAACTATCGCAGGGCACCCGCGCGGTTCATAGACTGTTGACTTACCCGGACACGGCTTTCATGTTGGGTGCGGGGGAAGCTTCCGCATTGCCTCCTTTGCGCATTTACCACTGCCACGCGCCTTCATGGATTGGGTGGGGTAGCTCCGGCGGCGCGTGGTTTGCATGCCATGAAACCTTCCGGAGCGGAATCCAAATGTCCTAATATGCCAAAAGGAATGTCCTTCCGTGGCAACGACAAAACGCCACGATTCAAATAGAATTTGGGAAGAGGATACAACACGATCGAGATATGCGGGAGAGACATGAATACCACTGAACGCGGACGCTTCACGACGTCAGGGACACCGACTCCTGAGGCACTGGCTGAGGAGGGGGAGTTGCAGAAGATGTTTTCCGGCTACCAAGGGGTGGATCCGGACTACCTCCATGCCGGCAGGGAGGCGCTGGAGCGCTGGTGGGACTGGAAGTTCGGCCTGCGCATCCATTGGAGCGTCTATTCGATAACGGGCAACGGCCCCGAGTCATGGCCCCTGACCCAAGGCCAATTCGCCACACCGATGTTCCGTGCCCAGTACGAGGAGCTGTATAAAGGATGGTACCCCGCGCGCTTCGACGCAGGGGAATGGTGCGACATGATGCGCCGCGCCGGCATGAAGTTCTTCACCTTCACCACGAAGCACCATGACGGCTTCTCGCTCTATGACACGCAGGCCCGGATCAAAAAGCGCCGCGTCCATGTCGGCCCCGACGCGGGAAAGATCGTCGACTGCGATCTGCGGTACAGCATTATGGAGTCTCCGTTCCGCCGGGACATCGTGCGGGAGCTCGTGGACGCCGGACGGCAGCGCGAGCTCGGCATCGGACTGTATTTCTCGCACATCGACTGGTTCGACAGCGACTTCCGATTCGATCAATGGAACTACCAGCGCGACCCGGCCTACACCCGCAAAAACGACCCGGCAGGCTTCCAGCGCATGATCCAGCGCCACCGCCAGCAGGTCAGAGAGCTGTGCTCCAACTACGGCAAGCTCGACATGCTCTCGTTCGACATGTGGTTCCCCGACGAGTCGGGTGTCTTCCCGGACTTGGTGGAGACCGTCAAGATGGCGCGGAAGCTGCAGCCCGAGATGCTGATCCGCCACCGCGGCATCGGCGCCTACGGCGACTTCCTGACGCCCGAGCGCACCGTCCCCGACGATCCCGAATCCACGATCGACGGCTGCCCTCCCACCGACGGCAGCAAGCCGCGCTTCGAGAAGAAGCCGTGGAAGGTGATCTATCCGGGTAGCAAGCATTTCTCGCATGTCTGGGACGACGAGTACGCACCGACCTCCTGGATCGTCGAGAACCTGGTCGACGTGGTGGCGAAAGGCGGCAACTTCCAGGTGGGCTACGGCCCCGGGCCGGATGGCGCGTGGGCTCCGGACATCATCCTCCGCCTCGAGAAGATCGGCACGTGGCTCGGCGTCTTCGGCGAGGGGATCTACGGCACGCGTCCGTACAAAGTCGCCAAGGAGGGGGGCAATATCCGCTACACGCAGTCGAAGGATGGGAAACACGTCTATGTGTTCGTGCTGCGCTGGCCCGAGGCGCCCTTCAGCGGCGGACCGCTCAGACTCGAATCAGTGCGGGCGAAGACGGGATCGGCGGTGGCGATGCCCGGCCTCGACCACACGTTCAACTACTCGCAGAACGAGAAGGCCTTGACGATCGAGGTGCCCGAGTGGTTCAAAGACCCGTCAAAGCGTCCCACGCAATTGACTCACGTGTTCCGCATAGAAGCCGACCGCTAAGCACTTACACATAACACGCGCCAGCGATGGCGGGGAGGATCGAATCATGTTGAAGACGAAACTGCTGCACCCGCCTCTGCTCCGTTCGTTGAGCGAGGCCGGGCACGGGGCCCAAATCCTGATCGCCGATGGCAATTTCCCGGTCTCCACGGCCACGCCGCCAAGCGCCACCAAGATTTTCCTTAATCTCATGCCGGGCGTGCTTGACGTCAGCGAGGTGCTGGACGCGCTCACGGACACCATCCCCGTCGAGAAGGCGATGATGATGACGCCCGTCGACGGCTCGGCGGTTCCGGTCCATGACGAGTTCCGCAGACTCCTGCCATCCGAGACGGCGGTCTCGTCGAAACCAAAGCCTGAATTCTACGAGGCGGTGGCGTCATCGCAGACCGCGCTGGTGATCGCCACGGGCGAGCAGCGTCGCTTCGCCAATCTCCTGCTCACCGTGGGAGTGGTCAAAGATTCAAGGAGGGAACAGGCATGAAGGCTCTGGTTCTTGAGGAATACAAAAAGTTCGGCCACATGGACATGGATGATCCACGTCCCGCCTCGGACGAGGGTCTCATCGAGGTCAAGGCCTGCGGCATCTGTGGAAGCGATGTCCATGGGATGGACGGCTCCACGGGACGGCGGCGTCCGCCGATCGTCATGGGGCACGAGGCCGCCGGCGTGATCCGGGAGCTTGGCTCGAAGGTGTCCGGCTGGAAGGTCGGCGACTGCGTCACGTTCGACTCGACGATCTCCTGCGGCGTCTGCCGTTTCTGCCGCGCCGGGCAG
Organism: uncultured Victivallales bacterium; assembly: GCA_964436735.1. GTDB lineage: Bacteria > Verrucomicrobiota > Lentisphaeria > Victivallales > GWF2-38-69 > CAYTFM01. The sequence continues at coordinate 3,997 of CAYTFM010000187.1, forward strand.
GTCAACCTCTGCGACAACCGCATGGTTCTGGGCGTCTCCTGCGCCGAATATTGCCGCCACGGCGCCTTCGCGGAGATGGTGACAGTCCCCGCCCGGATACTGTACCGGCTGCCTGACGGGCTCTCCTTCGAGGACGCCGCGATGGTCGAGGCGCTTTCGATCGCCGTGCACGCCGTCGGGCGCATCCCCATACGATTGAACGACACGGCGGTGGTCGTGGGAGCCGGGATGATCGGATTGCTGGTCATCCAGGCGCTCAAACTCGCCGGGTGCGGACGGATCGTGGCGGTCGATCTCGATGACGAGAAGCTGTCGCTCGCCTCGCGCTTCGGAGCCGCGGTGACGATGAGTCCCAAGGCGTGCGACGTCCCCGCCGAGATCCGGAAACTGACCGAAGGCGCGGGCGCCGACATCGCCTGCGAGGTCGTGGGAATCGCCCCGACGCTGAAGACCGCCATAGAATGCCTGCGCAAGGGCGGCTCGCTGGCGTTGGTCGGC
>CAYTFM010000187.1:4504-17116 GCA_964436735.1 uncultured Victivallales bacterium
AATTCCCGCTGCAGGCGGTCGTCACCCGCGAGATTTCCTTGTATGGCTCATGCGCCTCCAGCGGCGAATACCCCGCCTGCCTCGACCTCATCGCCTTGCGTAAGGTGGACGTCCACTCGTTGATCAGTGTCGTCGCCCCGATGTCGCAGGGTGCCGAGTTGTTCAAACGACTGTATGACAAGGAAAAAGGGCTCATGAAGGTGGTGCTCACCCCCGATTGAAACTCAATGGAAGGTTCACGATAATGAATTCGAATTTGTTTGATTTGACCGGCAAGGTGGCGATCGTCACGGGGACGAGCCGCGGCCTTGGGCAGTACATGGGACGCGCGCTGGCCAAGGCTGGAGCGGATCTGGTGATCACAAGCCGAAAAGCCGACGACCTGGCGGACTTCCGCAAGGAGATCGAGGGGCTTGGACGGCGCGCCGTCCCGCTGAAACTCGACGTGCGGGACCAGGAGAGCATCATCAAGATGGCGGAGGACGCCTTCGCCGCCTACGGCCGGATCGACATCCTCGTCAACAACGCCGGCTGCAACGTCAGAAAGCCCTCGGTGGATGTCACGTGGGACGACTGGAACCTGATCCTCGAGACCAACCTGCGCGGAACCTTCTTCGTGGCCCAGGCGGTCGCGAAAAAGGCGATGATCCCCGCGAATTACGGACGGATCATCAACATCGGATCGGTGACTTGCGTGGCGGGCTACGCCGGACTTGCCCCGTACTGCGCCAGCCGCGGCGGCGTCAAGCAGCTCACCATGAGCCTGGCCGATGACTGGGGCGTCCATGGCGTCACCGTGAACTGCCTCGCCCCGGGATGGTTCAAGACCGCCCAGAACAAGGTGCTGTACGAGAACAAGGAATGGGTGGAGTACATCTGCGACCGGATACCGCTGAAGCGCCCCGGGCAGCCCAACGACCTCGACGGGGCGGTGGTGTTCCTGGCGTCGGACGCCAGCGTGTACGTCACGGGACAGACGCTGCTGGTCGACGGCGGCATCTCGACGGGGGCGACGAAGGCGACCGTCAAGGCGAGGAGCTGAACCATGGAGACCAGAGCATGCGGAAATTCCGGACTGCGCTTGTCCACGCTGGGGCTCGGCTGCTGGGCGTTCGGTGGCGGAGAATATTGGGGTGAGCAGTCGCAGGCCGACGTGGACGCCGTGGTGCGTCGGTCCGTCGAGCTTGGCATCAACTACTTCGACACGGCCGAGGCGTACAACGAGGGGCGCAGCGAATCATCGCTCGGAGTCGCCATCCGCAGGCTTCCCCGGGAGAAACTGGTGATCGGCACCAAGATCAGCCCGTCCAACGCCTACGCGGCGAAGGTGGCGGAGCATTGCGAGGCCTCTTTGAAGCGCCTCGGGCTCGACTACATCGATCTGTACATGATGCACTGGCCCATCCATCCGCATTCGATCCGCCACTTCACAAAGGACGAGGCCGTCATCGCCAACCCACCCTCGGTGAGGGAGGCCTTCGACGCCTTGATGAAACTCAAGGCTCAAGGAAAAATCAGGCACGTGGGGGTGAGCAATTTCGCCAAGCCACGCATGGACGAGTTGCTGTCGATGGGCTACGATATCACGGTGAACGAGCTGCCGTACAGCCTGTTGACGCGGACGATCGAGCTGGAGGCGATGCCGCAATGCGCCGCCGCCGGGATCGGCGTCATCGGCTATATGACCCTCATGCAAGGGGTGCTGGCCGACATCTATCCGACCATCGACGACATCCCGGCGTGGCAGCGGAGAACCAGACACTTCGACTGCCGCCGCACCCCCGAGTGCCGTCACGGCGAGCACGGGGCGGAGCCCGAGACCAACGCCGCGCTGGCGGCGATCCGCGCGATCGCCAAGGAGCTGGGAACGACCATGCCGGACCTCGCCATTCGTTGGGTGGTGGCCAACAAGGCCGCGACCTGCGCGCTGGTCGGTGCGAGGAACGTCAAGGAGCTTGAGCAGAACGTCGAGGCCGCCGCCAAACCGCTGCCCGCGGACATCGTGAGACGGCTGAATGAGGCGACGCGGCCGGTGCTTGAGAAACTCGGCACCAGCTTCGATTATTATGAAAGCGCAACTCATGACCGCACAAGGTGAACGAGAGTCCGGAGCGTCAAGCTGTTCCTTGATATGATTCGGATTCTCAGCACTCACAAGATCTGGGAAGTCGGACTTCCAGCAAAACTCGTTCCCGGCGTCTTTCACCAAATCACGAGTGCTGTGCTGTTATGTTTAATAAAACAACAATAGAGGCAGCATCAGACCGCAACGGCATAAGCAATTGTTGACAAACCCTATTGACAGCTGGCGGTGATTACGATATCATTGGTTGTAGGATAACCCAATGTCACAAAAGACACAAACCATAGAACATGCTGTTTCTAAGAGCGAGCAGGTGCGTCGCCGTCTTCTCGCTTCGATCAAGAACGGGGAATTCGAGATGGGGGAGCCTATCCCCTCGGAGAATGTCCTGAGCGGACTGTTCGGCATCAGCAGGAACACTATCCGGGAGGCGGTCTCCTCGCTTGTCTCCGAAGGGCTGCTCGTCCGCATCCAAGGCAAAGGGACTTTCCTGCGATGCGGGCCGTTCCGTGAGGACCAAGCAAACGCGAGGCGAGTCGCGACACTCGTCGGCTGGGACTCTCGAGGAGCGGGGAAAGAGGAGAACTTTTTCAACACGATTCTGCGGGGCGCGCATCAACACCTCTCGACAATGGACTGGAGCGTCTCTCTACGGATTATCCGCAGGGGCGACTCGTTCGCCCAGAGTTTCCAGACGCTTGGCGGCGCTGAGGCGCTGCGCGGAGGCGTCATTTTCGGAAGCTATCCCGTGACGCCGGAGGACGCCGAGTTGCTGAACAGGGAGGGGATTTCCGCCGTAAGCGTTGGACGCCCCCACGAAGACGCTCCCATAGATTATGTGGACGCCGACCACGTCACGGGGGTATCCGCGGCTGTGAAATATCTGTTCGAGCTCGGACACCGCCGTGTGGCGTTCATAGACAGCCCAAGCTACCTGCCCGCCTTCCAGGACCGCCAAGCCGGTTTTCTGCGGGCGCACAAGGAATGCGGCGTCGAGCCCGACCCCAATCTTCTTGTCCAGTACGCGATCGAGGATGCCGCCTTGGAGATGAAGGCGGTCGACTCCCTGTGCCTGGAGCCGATTCAGTTCACCGCCCTGATGGTTTATGGTGAATATGCGACATTCGGGGCCGTCTCCTCCTTGCGGGAGAAGGGGCTGCGCGTCCCACAAGACGTGTCGGTTCTCTCACTGCACCCGAACGCATGGGTGATGACGGCTTTGGGGCTTGAACTGACAAGGGTCACACAGTCGACCATCGATCTTGGTCGAAGGGCCGCCGAGCTTTTAACGAGCGCGCCGACGCGGAGACCAGGGGGGCGAACCGTCGTCACGCAGACGGAACTCACCATCGGCTCGTCATGCGCGGCGCTGAGCGATGCCGCCGCCCGGGCTGGATGACGCATGGACGTGGTCTTTGTCATCGTCCCCACGATAGGCGATGTGATCGATAGATGTCGAGAGATGCTAGTTCGAGTCGTCCTCGGTTGAAAAAACGGCATATCAAGAAAGGAAGGTGTAGGCATGGCGAAACAAATGTTACGGATCGGAACCCTCATGGTTCTGGGGTTGGCCTCATCGGTGGTCACGGCGCAGCAGGCGCCCGCTGATCCACTCAAGGACGGGATGAGCTTCTACGCGCCGCTTGACGGGACGGTCGACGCCGCCGTGGCCCTTGGCAAAAAGGCTCCATCCAAACAGAATGATCTGAAGTTCGTCGACGGCAAGTTCGGACAGGGTGTCGAGCTGAAGGACAAGGCGATGCTGTATTATCCCGGCGAGGCGAACATCAGCCTCAAGGAGGGGACGGTCGCCTTCTGGTGCAAACGCCACGAGAAATGGTCCGAGAGCAGGAATTATATCTTGCTCAAAGCCATCGCCGGTGAATGGAACAAGCAGTCGCTGTATCTCATGGTAACGGAGTTCAACCAGCTCAGGGTGTGGATATACGACGACAATGGCAAGCAGTATTTGATCATGAGCGATAAAAACATTCCCTACGCCGCGAACGAGTGGTACCATGTGGCCATGACCTTCAAGGATGGCGAGGCGAGACTATTCGTGAACGGGGCCGAGATCACCTACGGGGCGGAGAAGTGCGCCCCCAAGCTCGTGATGCCGTCGGGTGTCGTGAAGAACTTCCAGCTCGGGACCGATTACACGGACAAGACCGTGCTCAACGGCGTGATGGATGACGTGCGCGTCTATTCGAAGGCCCTCTCGCTGGAAGACGTGAAAAAGCTCCATGAGCTGAAGCTCTAACGCGATCGTCACTTCACGCGTGAAGCGCGCATGGCGGGTGAAATGACAAACGACGCCCAAGGAGTTGACCGTCATCGAGAGGCAGCTCGAAAGAGCCTTCGCGGAGAACCTCGCCGTCCTTCCGTTCGCCTACGACTTGGGGCGGCAAGAGGAACAGCTCGGGCAACAGATGGGAAAAGGAGACTGGCGCAGTGAATTGCACTAGTGACACCGGGGTCTTTCTTGCCGGCGTGATTTTGGCGATGGTTGCCGGCTCTCTTTGCGGGACATGGGCCGCGCCGACTAAGCGGATGAGGCGCTATGGATTCGAGCATTGGCTCCTCATTGTGGCTGTGTTTGCCCTGATTGTGTTCCCGTGGGCGACAACCTGCGCGCTGTGTCCGGATGTAGTGGCTGTGCTACGTGAAATACCTCGCGGCATTATCCTGAAGGCGAACCTGTTTTTCGTGGCATGGGGTATGGCCAATGTGCTTTTTGGATACTGTCTTGCCCGCATAGGTTTCAGCCTCACCTTTGGCATTATGACCGGGATCGGGTTGCCTCTCGGCATGATTGTTCCGATGGTGCTGAAAGCAAGCGGAAAATTCGCGGACGCGCCCGATGCGGGTTCCCTGGCTGGAATCGTATTGATTGGCGGAAGCGCGATTATGCTCTTTTCCGTATGCCTGACCACGATCGCGGGTATGCGCAGAGAACGAGAACGCACTGGTCGTTCAGGCGACAGTCCCGCGGGGGGAATCCTGATGGCCGTGATGATCGGTGTTTTGCAGATTGGCATGTGTTTTGCCTTTGTCTATTCGCAGGGGACGATAGCTAACGCGTTCCTCGAGCATGGCGCGCCCTCCACAGGGGCGATTGTCGGAGTGTGGGCCTTGTCCGCTCCCGGGGGCGCCATAGTGAACATCGCATTCGCGGCAATGGCGATATCATGGAACAAGTCGTGGCGGACATTGTCTGAAAATCCGCAGGAGTTCGGTTTGGGATTACTGGCCGCCATCATGTTTTTCGCCTCGTTCTCGATTATGGGCTTGGGAATGAACCTGCTGGGCGCGCTGGGCGCGTCGGTTGGCTTTGGCATAACGATGGCGTTTCAAATACTCGCATCCCAGGTGTTAGGTTTCGCCGCGGGCGAATGGACGCACGCCTCTGGTTCGGCACGGCGGACAATGTGCGTTTCCGTCGCTCTCATGCTGGCCGCCGTGGTGGTCATCTCCTCCGCCAAAGGAATTCGATGAAGGAGAACCATGAGGATATACAACACAAAGACAAAGGCAACAGTGCGAGGCCCGTCGGGACCTCCGGAGAAAGGATTATGAAAGTCTACATTCTCGTCGACATGGAAGGCGCCTCGGGCATCTGGAAAATGGAGATGGTGAAAAAAGAGTTCCCCTCGGACTACGTTGAGGGGAAAGCCTTCTTGGAAGGCGACATCAACGCCGCGGTCGCCGCCGCTTTCGAGGCCGGGGCGTCCGAGGTCGTGGTCTGCGACTCGCACTCCGGGGGCGGAAATGTGAACATGAGGAATCTTAATCCGAAGGCCGTGTATGAGACGTCGAACGTGGGACACATCATGCCTTCGCTCGACAAGACCTTCAGCGGAATCATACTGCTGAGCCATCATGCCATGGCCGGCACGCTCAACGGCTTCCTGGATCACACGTGGAACTCGATGGAATGGTTCGAATTCAAAATCAACGGAAAGCCAACGGGCGAAATCGGAATAGAGGCGGCGTACGCCGCCCATTTCAACGTGCCGGTCATCGCAGTGACCGGAGACGAGGCCGCGTGCCGTGAGGCGCGGGACACGCTGGGAGCCGTCGAGCGCGCCATCGTGAAATGGGGGATCGGCCGGAACCGCGCGAAATGCCTTCCGCCGGATGCCGCCCACGAGGAGATACGTCAGGCGGTGCTGCGTGGCGTGAGAAGCATCCCGCGGCGCAAGCCCTTCAAGCCACGTCTTCCCATGACGCTGGAGAAGACGTACTATCGCTCTGACATGGCAGATAAAGATGCGGCCACAACAGGCGCCAGGCGGGTGGACGCTCGCACCGTGCGGAAGGTGGTCAACTCCCACAAGAATATCTTCTGGTGGGCATAAACCCATAGCCAAGACGGTCCGTCCGGCATGAGTTCGGGATAAAAGTGTATGCATGATGTGGCCGCGGGCCGCCGCCTTGGGACATAAGAAACTAAAGAAAACAGCAGAGGGGACATCTCATCATGGGATACCGTTGCAGAGACCGGGTGAGGCGGATACTGTCTCACCGAGAGGCTGACCGAGTTCCGTACCGTGCCATAAGCAGCCCTCAGATCCGTGAGCTTGTGGACCGATTGGATTTTCGCGAGTCCCACCGGGAGTTCTGCCTGGAGGGGGACTTCGCGGCTGTGACAATCGAGCCTGCCGCCGACGTGAAAGTCTTCAACCCCTATTTCGACAGGCTTGAGGATGATGTGAAGCTCTCATGCTGGGGCATAGGACAGAGAGCGCTGACGACTCAGGACGGGTGTCATGCGGGATATCAGATGTTCCACCCTCTGGAGCGTGTGGACTCGCTTTCCGGGCTGAAGGAGTTTCCATTCCCCGACATCTCTCGAAGCGGCGCCGACGAGGGGCTTGAGGAAAAAGTCCGGGCCTTGAAGGATCAAGGATACACCGTCATCGGACAGATGTCTCAGACCATATTGGAGACCGCCTACAATATGCGGAGCATGCCGAAGCTGATGATGGATTTCTATGAGCGTCCGGAATATGTGGAGTATCTCTTTTCCGCGATCGCCGAACAGCGCCGGTTCCAATCAAGACGCTTCGCCGAGGCGGGAGTCGACATCTTGCGTATCGGCGACGACATCGCGTCTCAGACCGGCCTGATCGTGGGGCCCGAGCTGTATCGTGAGAGGATCAAGCCATTTCATTCATCGGTGATCAAAGAGGCCCGATCCCTTGTTCCGGACTTGCCGGTCAAGTACCATAGCGACGGGGAGCTCACCGCGTTGCTTCCTGATCTGCTGGAGATAGGCGTGACGATCATCAACCCTGTTCAGCCGGAATGCATGGATCTACGGGAGGTGAAGACGCGATTCGGGAAGGATCTGACGCTGTGGGGGTGCATGCCCGTGCAGAGCGTTTTCGCCCACGGCTCCCAGGATGATGTCCTGAGGCATGTGGATTTCCTCATGGAAGAAATATCGGTCGACGGGGGATTGGTGCTGACATTCACGAACTTCCTCGCCACAGCGAAATCGCTTGAGAATATGGGGGTGTTCTTCAAGGCCTTCTACGAGAAGGGTGGGTATTGATCGTGTCGTCTACCATGATGAATGCCATACACGCGTGACACCCTGCGCGACGTTTTCCTCGCGGAATACCTCAGACTCTCGGGCATGGAGGCTGGGGAGTTTGAGGAATGGATAGTGCCTGTGATCGCGCGCAAACTCTCAGGGGGTGGGCATATTGGATCAAGGAAGAAGGCTACTTCTCAAGGTGATGCGAAAGAGGCTGATGAGCGGAAGTCTTATCCGCCGTGTATCATGGCCATCGGCTCAAGGCTTCTCGTTGGGGAATGCCCGCTCCATGACATCGAGCGAGTTGAAACCGTCACCCGGCCCGCCCCCATCTCGATCCCGACTTCGAGCGCCTCAAGAATCTCACGAAATGTCGCGCCGCATGCCGCCGCCTGTTCGATATGCCACTGCATGCAAGACTCGCAATCCATCTGAACAGAGACGCCAATGGCAATCAGCTCCTTTGTTTTCTTGGGAAGGGCGCCGTCCGCATAGGCCGCTTGCTCCATCTGCAGAAAAGCCTCGTAGACCTTCGACTTCAGGGAGACGAGTTTCTGATGCGCTTTCTTGCGTTTACGTGTGATCTCATCAAGTTTGTCCATTGCCGTTCTCCATGCGATTGATCGAAAAGCTTCGGCTTTTCATGTGATCCCGTTAATGTATGAAACACCTTCCCACGGCCTCCACTTCAAGACTTGGCGATCGACTTCCTGTCTGTTATAGAACTACCCTCCAAAACGGCGGGAAATATTAAAGTGGTGTCGGATTGCGTTTCGCCGGATCTGATTATCCGCATCAATTTTGAGGCGAGCTCCTCCGTGGCGGGGTTCACGGCGCTTATGCCCATGTGCGAGAGAAAATCATTCCCGTATAGCGAGAGAAGGGAAACTTTTTCGGGGACTGGAATGTGAAGAGCCTTCAGCGCGCTCATACAGCCAAGGCAGATGGTGGAACTCGCGCAGACGATAGCCGTGAAACTGGAATCATCCCGTAGGGCCGTCAGGACAACGGACTCCGCGGTCTTCGCCTTGAAATCAGTCCTTCTCACCACAATCGCGGCGCCTGGGTCACGCGTCGAGAAATAATCGGCGAACCCCCTTTCCGACAGATGGCAGCCGAGATGCCCCTCGATCCCGCTGACATATAGGATTTTGCCATGCCCTTTCTCGCGTAATAACTTTGCCGCGGCGGTGCCGGTCCTGTAGTGGTCAAACATCAGACAGGGGGACACGATGCCTTCAACCCAGTTGTCAATGAAGACAATCTTATTCTGGAGTCTCCTCACCGCCGCGAAGGTCTTTGGAGGCAGATCGGATCCCAGCGGGCAGAGAATGATCTTGTGGAGGTCCTCCCGCTCCGAGAGCGCGTCCAGAATGCTGTCGAGCTTGCCGTAGTCGTGGCTATAGACGTGCAACGCCAGCTGCATGCCATCAAGGAAGAGCTCATTGCTCAAATCCTCCGCCAGATTGTCGAACCAGGAGATGTTCGTTGTGGCGAGCAGAAGACAAACTGTTCTCGCGGCATCCTCACGCCTCCGGAAGAGTCGGGATATCGTCTCATCCTTAAGCTTCCAGGAAATCTCGCGTATGTTGTCGCTCACCTTCGTGCCAACGCCATTCCGCGTGGTCAAGATTCCCAAACTGACAAGTTTTTTATAGACGTCTTGGACAGGCTTTGGGCTGATGCCGTGATATCTGGCCATCTCGGGTATGGAGGGAACAAGATCCCCCGGCTTGAACGCGCCTTGGACGATCGCCTCGACAATCGCTCTGCACACCTGCTCCCCATACGTGGCGGTGGATTTGAGATCCACTTTTTTGATCATCTGTGTCATTTCCCGAAGCCTGATATTTTTCGAGGTTACCTTATTTCCTTATTTATTATAAGGCGGTTCTCAACGTTTGCAAGTCATGTAGGCCTATTCGGCAAGAAAGAATTGAAAAATACAAATTTACCTATTGACACCATATGCTATAAGCCTTATCATCTATCATAGGACACACAACAATAAGCTATATGATAAGGTAATTAGTTTAAAAGGGAATCCACTTACATCCGCATATAGCGCATGGGAACGCATGTCGCTTCAATTGCTTGGTGTTTCCTTATCGAAAGGTGGCGGTCGAATGTCGAGATCTGATGTCCAGCGGAAGGGGAAACCTTCGTCGTCCAGTTCGCGCGAAACGGCGAAGGCGACTCGCTGCGGGAGGCGGGGGAAAGCCTTTACGCTGATCGAGCTCCTCGTCGTCATAGCGGTCATCGCCATCCTCATGGCGTTGCTCTTGCCGGCTCTCAAAAGCTCCAAGGAGCTTGCCCAAGGCGTGGCCTGCTCGAACAACCTGAAACAGTTCTCCAGCGCCTTTCATTCATACTCCATTGATTACAATGGCTTCCTTCCCTGCATGAACTACGCCTCCCCCGCCCAGGACAAAGGCTGGTGGACGAACATTCTGGCGAACGGCGACTATCTCCCCGCGCCCAAATGGAAGAACGAGAGCGTCGGCGACGCGAGAGTCGGCGTGTGGCGCTGTCCCGCATTCGACGACGGCATGCTCAGCTGGGGCGGCGGCTATGGGATACTTGAGGCCAAGCCGCATCCACAGGGATGTGGCTACGCCTGCTACCCCCGGCTGTTGGCGTTCAACCGTCCGTCCCGGATTTACCTGATGTCCGAGGCGTGGTCCGTGACGACCCACAGGAGCGCCATGACCAATTACTGTCCCGCGTGCTACTCCTGGAACCCGGCGCGAGAGTCGTCAAACGTCCACGGCGGGGGAAATGCGAGCAATGTGCTTTTCTGCGACGGGCATGTCGAGCAGAAACCGTATGTGGAGCTCCGCAACAATGCCGACGACATATTCGGCCACACCTCTCCATGACACCGTCAATAATGAACGACAACAACTGTCGATAAGCACAGGAAGCGGAATTGGGTCATCCATGAAGACATTGATAGCCGACGACGACGACGCGAACAGGCTTCTTCTGCGCGAGATGCTTGCGCCGTACGCCACGGACTGCCAAAGCGTGGTCGACGGCGCCGACGCGGTCGACGCGTACAAGCGGGCCCATGCCCACGGCACGCCGTACCGAATCGTCTGCCTGGACATGCGGATGCCGAGGATGGGCGGCCTTGAGGCGCTCAAGGAGATCAGGGCGTATGAGGAGTCCCTTGGCTGTTTTGAGATGGCGAAGATCGTCATGGTCACCGCCGCCTCGGACCGCGAGACGATTCTGGCGGCCTTTCGGCATCAGTGCGACGCCTATATCGTGAAGCCGTACCGCGGGGTGGACATTCAAAATCGGCTCAGCGCGCTCGGGGTTCTCCCCCTGCGGGAGTCTTCAAAACACATAGCCAGATGAAAAGGAGTTGACGAATGAGTCTCAAAAACGCACCGACTCGACTGCCCGAACCTCGCCATGCCCCCAGCCGCCACTTCGCCGGATCAGGCGCGGTTTCCCGACTCCCCTCCCCCTTCAAAACATGGCTGATGCTGGCAACCGTCGGAATAGCTCTTTGCCTCATCCCGTCCACCGCCTTTTCCAAGGACTCTGGCAAGGACAAGGCAAAGGTCAAGGCACCCGTGAAAACCCAAAAAACGGAGAAATCGCAGCCCAGCAAACCCCTTCCGCCAAGCGACCAAGTGCTGGCCGCTTTAAAAAAGACGGCCGAATCAGAACCGACCATCATCAGCGGCAAGATCGAGAAAAGTTTGACGCTGAAGGGGTTGGTGGTGATCACAAAAGACGCCGAACTGGCCAGCGACGAGGTGGAGCTCGCGCCGTCGAGCGGCGCCATCGTCGTCAACAACGCGCCGTCAGTGTACTACAAGCCCTGCAGGATCAACGGGATACCATTCGTCTCAATCTCGACCAATCCTGAGGCCGGGCAGAAATCACATATGCACACCTCCGCCCGCTATTGGGCATCCATGGCCGAGAACTGCATTTTCAAAGGCAGATTCCTTTACGATCCCGCCTGCACGCCCAATTTCGTGAACTGCCTGTTTCTCGCCTCTCCGTTGCCCCACTGCGGCTCATGCTGCTCCTTTCCCGCCGGCCCCTCGGGGGCCAAGGCCAAGTACGTCAACTGCCTGTTTCAAGGCTTCGACATTGGGCCGTTGGTGAATCTCGCCGACATCATAGCCCGCTCCGAGACCAGTGGCTTCAAGGGCATACGATTCACGTCAAACCCGCCGCCGCCGCCCGAGGAGAAGAAACGCGCGCCAAACTTCCCCCCCGACGCCAGATATTCTTTTTACGACTTCGACGGCGTCATCGCTCCCGCTATACCTCAGTTGGAGATAGTGTATAAAGGCGATCTTAAATTGAAGTTCAACGCTCTCAAAGCGGATAAAACCGCGCTGCCCTATTATGACAAGATAGGCGAGGTCGACACGCTGCTCGACGAGATCGCCCTCAAATACCAGGATCGCGGCACCGAGAAGCAAACCGCCGCTGAGAAGCAGGCCGCGGTGGCGGACAAGGGAAAGAACGAAATGGTGACGCAGGAAAACCAATAGTCGTGAGCGGGAGTGTTATCGATATGGAGGGGACGCATGACGCGACGCGGATATAAAGAGTTTGACGGGCGATGGCGCTGTTGGGGCCAGTTGCTGAGCGTGCTGCTGGCGTCCGGATTGCATGCGGATCCAGGACAACCCGCCGAGTCTCTCGGCGGCGCGCCCGGAGCGGCGACGGCCGCGGTCACAGGCCGCCAACGTGTTTCCTACGCCAATCCTCCGATGTTCAACTGGACGCCTCCCGCCCGCGCGTCGAGCCAGGTCAAGTTGCAGTATTCTCTGGATCCGACATTCCCGGAAACCTCCACGGCGACCGTGGAACTCCCGCCGACGCGCAATTTTTTCACGCCTTCCGCCCCGTTAGCGTCCGGCGTCTGGCACTGGCGGGTCTGGCGGAGCGGTGATCCGGGCGATGGCTGGTCCGACGCCGGTCGGATTGTCATCTCGGCCGACACCCAGCCATT
>CAYTFM010000187.1:17126-17857 GCA_964436735.1 uncultured Victivallales bacterium
TTCGTTCTTCCCCCCCTTGACGCCACAACGCTGGCGCGTAAGCCCCATCCCCGGCTTCTGCCCTTGGCGATGCTCGACCGCGACCCGCCGGACCAGACCGAGAGGGACCGGTTGTCGTCGAGGGCCGCCAGCCTGCTTCAACAGGGCGTGCCAGCCGATCCCCCGCCGTATCCCGGCAAGAAGGAGGAACCGGGAAAGGGGCCGCCGGAATGGCCGAACTGGATCGACTGGTATGGGCGGATCGCCGATGATGTCATTGCCCGGACCGGCAGACGGTTGCGCGACGCGGGGCGCTGCGCCATGCTGTCCGGATCACCGGCCGCGGCTCAGGCGGCCCGGGAACTCCTGCTGGCCGCCTGCCGCTGGGATCCCAAGGGCGGGAGCCGGATGCGGAACGCCGACCTGCAGTCAGGCTGGCTTCTCGAAGGGATGTGCTGGTGCTATGACGCGGCGTACACCGTTCTGACGCCAGAGGAGCGGGACCTGGCCCGGGCGCGCGTCGTTGAACGGGCTGAGCAGTTCTATGACTACTTGAACCCCTTCGACGGCAACGAGGCGCAGAACCATCCGTGGAACGACGCGCGGTGCCTGATGACCGCCGCCGCAGTATTGCTGGGCGAGCATGAGGCGGCCAAGGACTGGCTCGAATTCTCGGCTCAAATGTTCGCGTGCCGCTTCATCCCGAGTCTCGGAGACGACGGCGACAACAACGAGGGCCTGAGCTATTGGAG
>CAYTFM010000188.1:0-12324 GCA_964436735.1 uncultured Victivallales bacterium
GCGCCGCGCTGGCGTCAGGTTTCCGACGAGCTTCCACCGTATTCAACCATCGAAGGCCCGGACGTCTGGAACCATGCGGTCACAACAAGACGCATGGCGTTCTGGGAGGGGCTTGACCAGGAGGAGAGTCACCGGCACCATTCCCTTTTCGCGGGACTGCATCCGTTCAAGACCATCGATCCTTTCGAGCCGGCGCATTCCAAGATGCTCGCCGACAGCCTGCAAAACTGGCTTTCGAAGGGGGCGGGCTTCTGGGCCGGTTGGAGTTTTCCCTGGGCCGCCAGCATCTGCGCCTATTGCGGCATGCCTGACGGCGCCCTTCATTGGCTGAAATATGGTCATTTCCTGTACTTCAACGAAGGCGGCAACAGCGACCACAACGGTGACTTCGTCGGCGTCAGCGTCCTCGCCAGGGACTACATCCTGAATCCCGGTGCGCGATACCGCGCCGCAATTCAGTCCGACGCCTCCATGGGACTTCTGACCGCGCTCTACGACATCCTCGTCCAAACGCGCGGCGAGGAGGTGCTGGTCGTCCCGTTCATCCCGCGAAAGTGGAGGGACTTCTCCTTCGACGGGATATTGGCCGAAGGTGCCTTCATCGTCGGAGCGGACGTCAAAGACTGGAAGACCGTCGAGGTCCGGTTGCGCAGCGTCAAAGGGGGCGAGGTGCGCCTCACGCACGGTCTCGGCGACAAATGGACCGAAAACGGTGTCGGCCGATCAGGCGAAACGCTGACAAAGCGGCTTGCCCCCGGCGAGATGGTTGTTCTGCGTCGCGCATGAGTACGCCAAAATCGAGGATTGATCGTCGATACGATCGCAAGTGAGAAGGAAGACACACTATGTCCGTTACCCAAGCACGCATCCCCAGACCTGAGCATCCACGTCCGCACTTCGAACGCAAGGACTGGATGAATCTCAACGGCGTCTGGAGTTTCGATTTCGATCACGGAGACTCCGGCCTTGAGCGCGGTTTCCAGAAGTCGAACGGATTTTCCGGAAAGATCAATGTCCCATTCTGTCCTGAGAGCAAGCTCTCGGGAGTCCAGTATGCCGACTTCATGCGGTGCGTATGGTACCAGCGAGTGATCGAGATTCCAGCGGCCTGGGAGGGCAGGCGGGTGATTCTGCATTTCGGGGGCGTGGACTACGAGACGGACGTCTTCGTCGACGGCAAACTCGCCGGACGCCACTGGGGCGGCATGTGCTCCTTCGAGTTCGACATCACGGACCTTGTGAAGGTCGGCGTCTCGCACAGCCTTGTTGTCCGCGCCTACGACGACACGCGCCTGTGCGGCAGCCCCACCGGAGGTTCCGGCATGCAGCCCGGCGGCAAGCAGTGCGCCCGCTACAAATCCTACGCCGCCTCTTACACGCGCACCACGGGCATATGGCAGACCGTCTGGCTTGAGGCGGTGGGGGGAGGGGGCCTCAAAAGCTGCCACGTAATTCCGGACTTCGACGGAGCGAAGTTCGTCTTCATCCCGTCATACCACGAGGTGAGGCGAGGTTTCAATTTCAGGGTGGCAATCAAGGACGGCGAAACGCGTGTCGGTTCCGCCGAGGCGAACGCGCTGGACGGCGTCTCCTGCGAGGTTGGCGTGACGTCCGTGAAGCCGTGGAGCCCTGAAGCCCCCTTCCTCTACGACGTCGAACTCTCCGTCCTTGACGCCGCCGGGAGCGTGGTGGACAGCGTCAAAAGTTACGCCGGACTCCGCAAGGTGCATATAGAGGGCAACCGCATCTTCTTGAACAACAAGCCCCTTTATTTGAGGCTTGTCCTCGATCAGGGGTTCTATCCGGACGGCGTCTGGACCGCACCGAGCGACGAGGCTCTCAGGAACGACATCGAACTTGCGATGAAGGCTGGCTTCAACGGCGCGCGCCTTCATCAGAAGGTCTTCGAGGAGCGCTTTCACTATTGGGCCGACAAGTTGGGGTACCTCACCTGGGGGGAAGCCGCGAGTTGGGGCGCCGACCCCAACTTGCCGCTTTCGGCGCGCAACTTCCTCCCCGAATGGGCGGAGGTCGTCGCACGCGACCGCAACCATCCATCGATTATCGCTTGGACGCCCCACAACGAGACGCGCCACGACTCAAACCCGCGCGTCCACGACCGCCTCCTCCTTGACTGCTACAGCCTCTGCAAGATGCTCGACCCGACACGTCCGGTGAACGACGCCAGCGGGCACCTCCATGTCATGACCGACATCTGGACAGTCCACGACTATACGCAAAACCCCGCCGAACTATTGAAGCGGCTTTCCCCGAAGGATGGCGAGCCCGTCTACCGTCAGTATCCCAAGCTGGAGTGCGACTACACGGGGCAGCCGTATGTCGTCGCGGAGTTCGGCGGCATAAAGTGGATAGCTCCGGAGGACAGGCAGGCCATCGACAATTCCTGGGGCTATGGCGACGCGCCCGCGACGCTCGAGGAGTTTTACGCGCGCCTCGAGGAAATAGTGGCCGCGTTGAATTCGCTCCACCACCTTTCTGGCTGGTGCTACACCCAGTTGACGGACGTCGAGCAGGAACGCAACGGCATCTACGCTTTCGACCGCTCCACCAAATTTGACAGCACGAGGCTTCATGAGGTATTCTCAAGAACCCCGCAGGGCGTCTGCGATTATATGTCTGAAAAACTATAGGTCGAGTCGTTGCTTGCGACCACACGCACCAGCATCGCGCAGCGTTGCATTTCCCTTCCGGGGACGTATATTGTGCGACGTATGTTTTCCCCTTTCGTCAAGAGAATTTGTCGTGCATGTAATGGAGGTGGACTATGCCGATGGTGTATGTGACGACCTCGAAGAAGTGCTCGGACGCTGTCAAGCAGGAGGCGGCGTTGGCCCTCTCCCACATCTGCGCCAAGGTCATCGGCAAGCCTGAAAGTTACGTGCAGGCGCTGGTGAACGATGGAGCCACCGGATCCTTCGGCGGAAAGATCGCCGAGACGGCGTTTGTGGTGGTGAAAAGCATTGGTGGATTGAACAAACAGGTCAACAGCGCGCTCTGCGCGGAGCTCTGCGCCTGCCTGAAGGAGAAACTGGGGCTCGCCCCAGACAAGATCTACATCCAACTCGCCGACGTCAAGGCCTCCGAGTTCGGCTGGAACTCCTCTACGTTCGGATGAATCACGGACAAGTTAAGATTTAAGAAGCAAGGTTTATGAAGTCAAAAAAATCGTTGTTGGTTTTTCCGGCGAGACGCATGCGTGGCGCAGTTGCGTTGGTCTCAGTCATGTGTGCCGTCTGGCTGCTGTGCTGCCCTGAGGCGTCGGCGGAGAACCCTGGGGCGGTGATGGCCACCGGAATGACGCGTGGCCTCGTGAACTGCGTCACCGGCGTCGGCGAGATACCGCGGTACATCATGCTTGACACTGCCGAGCCGCCCTACGCCACGGGGCCCTTGACGGGGCTGTTCAAGGGGACGCTGGGAACCTGCTTCCGCGTGGTCTTCGGCGCGTTCGACATCGCCTCCTTCGGACTTATTCCCGAGAAGGAGAGCCCCTACGCGAAATTCAAGATGGCTCCCTACATATGGGATGAATACTGGACCAGTCCCGAGGAGGACGATCCCCACATGCCCCCCGAGAACCGCGTGTGGCTCTTCTGGTGATAATAAAATTGCGCGGCTTTTTTAGGTGAGAGGTGAGGTTGCATGTTCGGTGATCTCGCCAACAACGTGATCAAAGCGCTTTCCGACGCCAATTCGCGGTTTGTTGGCATCATCGAGAGCATGAGCGAGGGATTCTTCACCCTCGATGAGCATTTGACCGTCATCTATTTCAACAAGGCCGCTTCGACGCTCTTTGGCAAATGCGTTGAGGAGGTCATTGGCCGCAATCTGCTCGACGCTCTCCCCGCGGTGCGAGGCACGGTTTTCGAGGAGAAATTCCGCGAGGCGCTTGCCATGCGCCGCTTCCTGGAGTTTGAAGCCTTTCTCGGCGTGGCCCCCTATGCGTGCTGGTTCAAAGTCCGCATCTGTCCTTTCGAGGAATGCGTCTCCGTTTTTTTTCATGACGTGACAGCGCGGGTCGAGGCGGAGGCCCGCCATCTCGAGCAGCAGCGCCAGCTCGCCCACGCCAACAAGATGATCGCCCTTGGCACCCTTGTCGCGGGAGTCGGGCACGAGATCAACAATCCGGCGAGCTTCATAACGCTGAACGCCCCCCTCCTGAAAATGTTTCTGGACGCCGCGATCCCGGTGCTTGACGAGCATGTGGCGTCAGGCGGCGACTTCGCAGTGGGGAAGACCACCTACCTCAAGTTCAGAGGCAATGTGCCCAAGCTTGTCGAGGGTGTTCTTGACGGCGGCAAACGGATCACCCGCATCGTCAGCACCCTCAAGGATTTCGCCCGCCCCGACGAGGGCGAAGTCCTCGTCGACGTCGACGTCAACGCGCTGATCGCCAAGGCGATGGAGTTCATCGGCAACCACATCGCGAAATTGACGCACAGATTCTCGTTCATTCCCGCCGTCGACCTGCCCCATCTGAAGACGGCGCGGCCGCATCAGCTCGAGCAGGTGCTCATCAACGTCGTGCTCAACGCGTTGCAGGCGTTGCCTGATCCCGACAGGGCGGTCGAGGTGGTGACGCAGCATGACGGCGCGGGAGACAGGATACTCGTCAAGGTCAGGGACGAGGGGTGCGGCATCAAGGCTCGGCATATCGAACAGATCACCGATCCGTTCTTCACCACCAAGCGCACGAGCGGGGGGACAGGGCTCGGGCTCGCCATCTCAAGCCAAATCATCGAAGGGCATGGCGGCCAAATTGCTTTCGAGTCGGTGGAGGGAAAGGGGACCATGGTCTCCATTTCGCTGCCGGTCGAGGGCATCCCGCCACAGGCAGCACGTCAAAGTCGCGCGTGAAAAGGGAGGCCGCATGAGTGAGGACACCGTACCTGCCGGGGGAACTTCGACGTTGCCGTTGCGGATTCTCGTGGTCGACGACGAGGCAAGCGCGCGGGAGGGGGTGCGGTCTGCCCTTGAGTTGCAGGGAATCGGGGAAGTCCTCTGCGCCAGCGACGGCCGCGCCGCTTTGGAGGTTGTCGCGCAAACCCCCGTCACCATTGTCTTCCTTGACCTCATGATGAAGGGCATCTCGGGGCAGGAGACTCTGGGCGAACTGCTTCGTCGGCAGCCTGAGTTGTCCGTGGTGATCACCACCGCCGTCAACGACGTGGCCACCGCCATGGCCTGCGTGAAGGCGGGGGCGGCGGACTATCTGCTGAAGCCTCTTGAACCGGAGCAGCTTGCGATCACCGTCCAGAGGCTTGTCGAGTTGAGGGATCTGCGCATCGAGAATATGAGACTCAGGGACGGCTTCCTCCGCGGTTGTCCCTTGTCCCCTTCGCGGTTCGAGGAGATCATCACGGAGGATCCCGGCATGCGGCGGCTTCTCGCCTACGTGGAGGCGATGGCGCCGGGGTCTAATCCGATGCTGATCACCGGTGACACAGGGGTTGGCAAGGAGCTTTTCGCCAAGGCGTTGCACATGGCGAGCGGACGGACCGGATCTTTTGTCGCCGTCAACGTGGCAGGACTCGACGACCAGATGCTCTCCGACACCTTGTTCGGACACGAGCGTGGAGCTTTCACCGGAGCCGCAAGCCGTCGCGCCGGACTACTGGAGGAGGCCGAGCGGGGCACTCTCCTTCTCGACGAGATCGGCGACCTCGCTCCCGCGTCGCAGGTGAAGCTGCTGCGGCTTCTGCAGGAACGCGAGTATTTCCCCGCCGGAGCCGATCAACCTCGGCGAACCACGGCGAGTTTCGTTTTGGCGACAAATCATGACCTTGCCCAGGCGCTTGCCGATGGACGCTTCCGCAAAGATCTCTACTACCGTATCTGCGCCCATGAAATTCGTATTCCCCCTTTGCGGGAAAGACGGAAAGACATTCCGCTCCTGGCGCAGCGTTTCATCATCCGCGCGGCTGGCCAGTTCGCTGTCGCCACGCCACAGCTCACATCGGAGGCGGTCGCCCTGCTCCAGTCGTACGATTTCCCCGGCAACGTCCGTGAGCTGAAGGGGCTCATCGACGATGTGGTGGGAAGACATCGTGGTAAGGTGCTGGGTGCCGAACTGTTCGCGGAGCGGCTCCGTTGCGCGCCTTCGCTCGCCGCTCCATCGCATGCCGCCAGCTCCTTGGGGACGCCGGACGACGTGGTGTTTCCCGAGATCATGCCGACTCTTGGCGAACTTTCCGACCTTGCGATGCGGGAGGCGCTGCGACGGACGGGAGGCAACCAGACCGCCGCAGCCCGTCTTCTCGGTGTTTCGCAGCAGGCCGTCAGCAAGAGAGCCAGGAAAAAGAATTGATACTGGATCTACCCCGCGTGATTGTCAATTTTTCGCTGGAAGGCTTGTTTTGATAGGTAGAAGTATGTAAAATGAGTGTAGTGCCATCCCCCCTTCCGCAATTTCTCTGGAGAGTGACTCATGCCGCATGCACGTCGTAGTGAGAACTCGTCCACTTCTAAAGACGGCCAAGAGACGCACTCTCGAAAGCTCCGTAAGATCAACAACGAATGGCATTTGTTGATCGACGCCATTCCGGATTATATCGCCGTCATTAATACCGACCGTACGATCAGGTACTGCAACAAGGCGATGGCGCAATCCCTCGGGGCGAAGTCTGACACGTTGACCGGAGTCCGCTGCACGCAATGCTTCCACTCCTCCACCACCCCACCGGCCGCATGCCCGTTCACGCTGACTGCTGAAGACGCCTGCGAGCATAGCGCGGAGGTGTTTGCCGAATCGTTGGGTAAGTACTTCCTGGTCACCACCTCGCCGTTCTTTGATGAGCAGGGCGTCGTGGCGGGGTGTGTCCACGTCGCCCGCGACATCACCGATCTCAAGCGGACAGAGGAGCGTTTCAGGCAAATCGCGGAAAACGCCTGCGACATGATTTGGGAGGTTGACGCCTCAGGTCAATACACTTATTGCAGCGCCGCGGTGGAAAGGTTGCTCGGCTACCAGCCTGCCGAGCTTGTCGGGCGCATGCACTTCTACGACCTGTTCACCCCTGAGTTGCGGGAGGATCTCACGGAGGCGGTTTTTGCCATATTCTCCCGCAAGGAGCCTATCCGAAAATTCGCGAACCACAACACGCGTAAAGACGGGCAAACGGTCGTGCTGGAGACAAACGCGGTGCCGATGCTGGATGCCGGCGGGAATCTTGTCGGCTATCGAGGCACTGACACCGACATCACCGATCGCATGCGCGCGGAGCGGGAGCTGATGATGAGTTCGAAGAAGCTCGAGGATGCCAACACGCTGCTCGAGGAGGCTCTTCGCCGCTCTAATGATCTCTTCAACCAGGCGGAGACGGCCAACAGGGCGAAGAGCGAGTTCCTCGCCAACATCAGCCATGAGCTACGCACACCGCTCAACGCCGTTGTCGGTTTCAGCGATCTCATTTTGGAGACCGACTTGAACTCTGAGCAGCGAGAGGGGCTGGAGATCATCAAGACCAGAAGCATGGATCTCGTCTCCATCATCAACGACATTCTCGACCTTGCCAAAATCGAGGCGGATAAGATCGAGATTGATCACACGCCTGTCGACATCCCGCAGGTCGTCAAAGACGCGATCGGCGTTATTCGACCGGTTTTGGCGGAAAAACTTCTCACCGTGAGATGCGACATCAGCGCCGACATCCCCTGTGTCGTCAAGGGGGATGCGCTTCGCATCAAGCAGATTATGATCAACCTGCTGAGCAACGCGGCGAAGTTCACCGAAAAAGGCGGCGTGACCGTCTCCGTCTCGCGCCGCGTCCTCGCGGCGGGGATTTTCCAAGCGCATGACGCCGTTGAGCTTGAGTTCTCCGTGGCCGATACGGGCATCGGCATCTCATCCGCCATGCTCGCGGAGGTCTTTTCCCCCTTTTTCCAAGGGGATGGATCCTACACGCGGAAGTTCGGCGGTTCCGGGCTTGGCCTGGCGATCTGCAAGCGGCTTGTCGAGAAGATGAACGGCAAGATAAAGGTGGAGAGCGTGCTTGGCAAAGGGGCGACGTTCGCGTTCATCCTCCCTTTCAAACTCGATCCGTCGCCTCAGGGTGAGGGAGAAGCCTCCTCTCTCGCCGAGGGCGGACGCCCTGTCCTGCCGGTATCCCCGATGCAGGTGTTGGTTGCTGATGACGACCGCCTTTCAGGGATGTACGTCAAGTCGGTGCTGGCAAAAGATGGGCATATCGTCACGGTCGCCCAAAACGGACAGGAGGCGCTTGATTGTATCGCCTCCCAGCCTTTTGATCTAGTCTTGCTGGACATCCAGATGCCTGACATGAGCGGCATGGAGGTTGCGGCCAGGATACGTCGTATGGAGGCGGCTGGACAGCTCGCCACAGTCAACAGCAACCGGCGGCTTCGCATTGTCGCATACACCGCGTTCGCCATGGTGGGGGACAAGGAGCGATTCCTCGCCACGGGTATGGATGATTATTTGTCCAAACCGGTGCGGAAGAACGAGCTTTTGGCGGCGGTGGTCCGACGGTGATGGGGAGCGGATGCCGCCTTCTTGCTGTTCAGGACAAGAAGACCACTCACGATTCACTATTCGCAAGCCGCTTCATATAGAACTCAACTCTCCTCTTCCGCGTCGGGTTTGTCGCGCTCGCTGGCGGGCGGACTGGGCACGATGCCGCGCTTCGACGCCTCTATGAACTCGACGAACTCCTTCTGCTCAGGGGTCATATCCCAGGACTCGATCTCCTCGATGGCTTTGGTGCGCGCGAGCGGAGAGCGGAAATAAAGGCGGGTCGCCCGGGCGATCGCCACGCGGCGAGTTTGATCGAGTCCGGCGCGCCTCAGGCCGACCGTGTTCACCCCCGACACGTATCCTTCCTCGCGGTAGAGGCTGTAGGGGGGGACGTCCTGGCGGACGCGGGAGCCGGGCGAGATGAAGCAGAGCGTGCCGAGGCGGCAGAACTGGTGGAGCAGCACGTAGCCGCTCACGATCGCGCCGCGGCCGATTTTGACGAAGCCGGAGACGGCAGTGTGATTGGCGATGGTGACGCGCTCCTCCAGTTCGGCGTCGTGGCCGATGTGTGAGAACGCCATGAGGAAACACTGCGCGCCGATAACGGTGCTTTTGTCTGGAAGCGGGGGGCGGTGGATGGTCACGTACTCCCGGATGGTCGTGCCTTCGCCGATGATCGTCCGCGAGATCACGCCGCGCTTCCAGGTGTAGTCCTGGGGGGTGTCGAGGTTCGCACCGTAGTAGAGTTCGCAGTTTTTGCCAACGCTGGTATAGCTGCCGACATGGACGTGCGGCCCGATGAAACAGCCATCGCCGATCTCCGCGTTGTCGTCGATGACCGAGTAGGGCCCGATCTCGACGTTGGCGCCGATGGCCGCCTTGGACGAAATGACCGCCGTGGAATGTATCTGGGACATGCGCCTCCAATAAGTCTTTATCGCACCCCGTCAGGGACGGGGCGCGGAAAAGACTACTATACAGCCGCGGCGCATTATTGTCGATGCGCAAATTGACACGCGGAGCGTCGTCCACTATATTTTTCGCTTCCGCTTGTTCGCATAGGAAAACAGTGGATATTCACCGCATCGCGCAAACCTCATAATCATAAAGAAATCTGGAGCAGTATGTCGCACATGTCACGTTTTTTCGGTATGGTCTCGACGCTTTTTGTGACCGCCGTTGCCGCGTCTTCCTCCGCCGCGGCCGACGAGCGGCAAGCCAGCGGCGCCGAGACTCCCGTGGTGGGGTCGGTGGTGATCAACCGAGGAAAGGAGGGCTATGGGGGCAACGTGCAGTGCATGTATTTCAACAACAATAAGCCGTCCGTCTGGCTTTACTTTCAGGATCCCAACTGGGGATACCGCAACAGGCGACGGAACTGCACCGTCAGCAATTACTTCTCGATGAACAGCGCGTCCACCGGAAAATCAGGGCAGGGAGGCTTCACCTTTACGGTCAATAATTTCAATCTCACCGACCAGACCGAATACGAGTTGCATGTGAAGAACAGCGGCGTTGAGATCGTCGTCCCGTTCCTCAAGAAAAACCATTTCCCCCTGCCGAGCCAGGACAGCGTGGCGATGGACGCCGGCGGCAGCGTGACGATCAACGTGCTCGCCAACGACGTCGACTCGGACGGCGATGCCTTGACGATCACGGGCGTCACCCGCCCCACGTATGGCGTGGCCGTGGTGAATGCGGATGGCACCATCACCTATACGCCGACGGCGTCCTTCTACGGGTACGACATGTTCCAGTACTCGGTCACTGACGGCGTGATCGTGACGACGCCCATCTCGGGCGGGAGCCGCATCGAATACAACGGCGGTGTGGGGTTGACGAAGGTGACGATCGCCGTCCGGATTCAAAACGGGGCGAACCTGGTGCCCGACCAGAAGCTCGCCGCCGTGATCCGTCGTGAGCTTGGCATGAGCCCCGAGGAGCCGATCACTCCCGATAAGCTGCTCCAGCTTAAGGTCTTGGACGCCACCAACGAGGGCGTCAACATCATCGCCGGCCTCGAGTACTGCTCGAATTTGGTGGAGCTTGACCTCGCCTTCAACAATGTGTCGGACGTGTCGCCGCTCGCCGGACTGCCTTCGTTGAAAATCCTCAATCTGGGGATGAACCTCGTTGGGCTGGGAACGCCGCTGAGCGCGCTGCCCGCGATCGAGACGCTGTATCTGTCGGGCAATCCGATGGCGGACCTGACGTGCCTGTCGAACCTGGCCACCTTGAAAACCCTGTATGTCGCCAACATCAACACCGCCAACATGGCGCCCCTCGCCTCGCTGGCGGGGCTCACCACCCTTGACGTAAGCGGCAACGAGATCGTCGACCCCTCGGTCATTGCGGGGCTTGTCGGCCTCAAGGCGTTGTATGTGGAGAACGACGAGATCGTGGATGCGTCGAGTCTCGCCGCGCTCGTCAACCTTGAGCTGTTGAACATATCCGGCAACAAGCTGGAAAGCGCGGCGACGTTCGCCGGTTTGACTTCCCTGCAGACGCTCAATCTTTCTTCGAACAAGATCGTCGACATCTCGACGCTCAAGCCCTTGGCGGCGAAGATGAACAACCTGTATCTCGCGTCGAACATGTTTTCGGATGTGAGCGTCCTGGCCGATTTCACGGCACTACGGCTTGTGGATCTCTCCGGCAATCAGATCACCGACGCCAACGCGCTTGCCGCGCTCTCGGGACTGTCCATGCTGATCCTCTCGTCGAACCAGCTCGAAGACGCCGGGATAAAGACGCTGACGGGAGGAACGATGCCAGCCCTCACATCGCTCCGCCTCGCCTCGAACAAACTGGTCGACATTGACAATATCGCCACCTTCAAAAATCTCGCCTACCTCAACCTCGAGAAGAATACGCTGTCCACCTATGCGACCCATTACATCATTCCCCGCGTCCAGGCGACTGGCTGCGAGGTGGTGTACTAATCCCCGGTCGCCCGGGGATTACCAGCGAGCCAGCCGCTGGAGAACGCCCATTGGAGGTTGAAGCCGCCGCAGGGGCCGTTGACGTCCACCACCTCGCCGGCGAAGGAGAGCCCTTTCACGAGCCGGCTGCGCAGGGAGCGCGGATCGATTTCCTTTATGGAGACACCGCCGTAGGTGACCATCGCCTTGTCGAATCTGTCGACGCCTATCACCGTGAGCGGGGCGCTGGTTATCTGCCGCGCGATGGCATCCCGCTCAACCGTCTTCAGTCTGGCGGCGGGAGCGTCCAGTGCGCATCCGGCGGCCGCAAGCATCTCTTCCGCAAGCGCGCGGGGGAGGAGCTCAGGGAGAAGGTTTTTGATTTTCTTCGCGCCGCTCTGGACGCGCCATTGTTCGAAGATGGCGCCTAACTCGGACACGGATAGATCGGGACGCAGGTTGAGGAGCAGAGGGACGCTCTTGGCCTCAAGAAGCCGCCTGGCGGCATGCCCCGAGATATCCAAGGCGGCGGGACCGGATATCCCCGTATGGGTGAACAGAAGCGGGCCCGTCGCCTCGATCTTCTCGCGGCCGGAATCGGGCAGCCACAGCTTGACGTTCTCAATCGAAATTCCCGCGCAGCGTCCAAGCCAGCGCTCGCTGGTCATAATCGGGGCGAGGGCTGGAACGGGTTCTATGACCGTGTGCCCCGTCTGGCGCGCCAGCCCGTATCCGTCGCCGCTCCCGCCAAGACTGCGGTAACTCTTGCCTCCACAGGCGACAATGACATGCGCCGCGGGACGCTCCTCGCCGTCGATGACGACCCCGGTGACCGTTCCGTCGGTGATCAGCAACCGCGTGGCCCTTTTACCGCACTCAATGACGACGTTCAGGCGTCGGCACTCGGCG
>CAYTFM010000188.1:12334-17651 GCA_964436735.1 uncultured Victivallales bacterium
CGATGTCGGTCCCCGCGGGTTCGGGCAGGAGCAGCTCGGCCGCGAAGTAGATCGGCTCGGCGACCGTGAAGAGGTAGACCACCTCGGGCCCCGACTCGTCGAGCTCGCTGGGCGGATAGGCGTCGAGGACGTCGGAGGCCCGTTCGCTTTTCGGGAAGATATGGAAGCCGTCGGGGCTGAAGGTGTCGACACCATGAGAGGAAAGCATGACGGATAGCTCTTTGGCGGAGAGGCATTCCAGCGCTGGCATGGCGAATCTGCCGTTCTTCCCGAGACGTCGGCAGAACTCCTGCGCGTCAAGCGTGTTGGTGAGATTGCAGCGTCCGCCGCCGGTGGCGAGGAGCTTGAGCCCAGGCCGTGGCATGGCTTCGACGATGGTCGCCTCGGCACCTGATCGAGCCGCTGACGCCGCGGCCATGAGTCCCGCCGGTCCGGCGCCGATGACGATGACGCGGGAGGCTCTCATGCCGCGTTCCCCGGAGCTTTCCGCCGTGTGCGGGTGGTGGTGTCTCGCGCGGAAACGGCCTTTGCCGTCAGATGCGCAGTCAGCGCAGCATAAAGATCGTCGATCTGAGGGGAGGCGGGGAGAAGTTGACGCAATGAGTGGAGGTAGCCGCGTTCGAGGTATTGGCGGCAGGTCCAGGGGAAGTTCAGGTCGCGCACCCATCCCATTTGCAGAATTTTGAAGTCGTTCAGGTTGCGCACCGAAGAGAATTGGGCGGCGTGACTCTTGCGCGCATCCTCGATAAGCTCCTCATTAAAGCCAGGCGTGTCGGGGAGCCCCAGTTCGACCGCCGCCTTGCTGGCGTGCCCTTTCTGTTGGTAACTCCACAGGGCGATCCGCATGATGTCAAGTTTGTCGGCGTCGCGGATCATCATGGCGAGTTTACGGGTGGCTCCTTTGACTCCAGCGTGGATTGTCCTTTTGTTGTGCGCCGCGATGGCGGTCATGATGCGTCGACGCAGTTCCGGTGGCAGATTGGTCAGAAGGCCTTCACGGTGGAGTACGGAGACGCCAAGGGTGCCATGGTCCTCGGACTTCGAGTCGACGTAGGTGCGGTAGCGGTGATATTGCTCGAAGCGCCCGATGTCATGGAGGAGCGCGACGACTTCCGGGACGGTGCGTGAGTCGTCTTTCAGCCCAAGACTCTCGCAGATGCCGGTCATTTCCAGGCGCACCGCCCGCGAGTGTTCGATTTTCATCTCGATAGGCGCGCCGGCGTCCCCCTCGGTGCGGAACCGTTCGACGTAGGCGTCGAACAAGGACTCGAGGCGGGCGACTGTCTCATACGGAAAAACAAAGCGGTGCGGGGTCGCCCCCAAGAGGTATACAGAAGCCATTTGAACATAATCCACGTTTCAAAGGCGGCTGGCCCGCCTTGCGCCATCTAAATCTGCAGTCCCGAGTTGTCAGGTGCAAGCACCTCACTATAGATTTTGCGGACAACGAGCTGCATAATCTGGTGAATGTAAAACCGCGCCGGTGGTCTTGCAAATCAGGTGGTGATGTTTACATTTCCCCTTGAGGAGAGACTTATTCGACGTCCATCAACTTTGGAGATGCATATATGACTGGTGAATCGACGCAGCCGCTTGATTTCGTGAGGAGCATTGTCGCCGAGGATCTGAAGAACAACAAACATACGGGACGGGTCGCGACGCGCTTTCCACCCGAGCCGAACGGCTACCTTCATATTGGGCACGCCAAGTCGATCTGCCTCAACTTCGGGATCGCCAAGGAGTTCGGAGGCGTCTGCCACCTCCGCTTCGATGACACGAATCCGTGCAAGGAGGATGTGGAGTATGTCGACTCCATCAAGGAGGATGTCCGCTGGTTGGGCTGGGACTGGGGCGAGCACATGTACTACGCCTCCGACTATTTCGAGAAACTCTACGAGTACGCCGTGCTGCTCATCAAAAAGGGCAAGGCCTATGTGTGCGACCTGAGCTCGGACGAGATCCGCGGCCACCGCGGCACGTTGACCGAGCCCGGCAGGGAGAGCCCCTACCGGAACCGGAGCGTGGAGGAGAATCTCGATCTTTTCGCCAGGATGCGCGCCGGGGAGTTCGCGGAAGGCGTGAGGACGCTTCGGGCGAAGATCGACATGGCGTCCCCCAATGTCCATATGCGCGACCCGGTCGTCTACCGGATTTTGAAGGCGAGCCATCACCGGACCGGCGACGCGTGGCTGATCTATCCCATGTACGACTTCGCCCACTGCGTCTCGGACTCGCTTGAGCGTATCACCCATTCGATCTGCACGCTGGAGTTCGAGATACACCGCCCGCTGTACGACTGGTTTCTCGACCAATTGGGGGTGGAGTGCCATCCGCAGCAGATCGAATTCGCCCGTCTCAACCTGAGCTATACGGTGATGAGCAAGCGCCGACTGCTGGAACTGGTCGAATCGAAGATCGTCTCCGGCTGGAGCGACCCGCGGATGCCCACGCTCGCCGGGATGCGCCGCCGCGGCTACACTCCCGAGGCCATCAGGGCATTCTGCGAGAAGGTGGGCGTCGCCAAGCGGGACAACCTGATCGATGTGGCGTTGCTCGAGCACTGCCTGCGCGAGGATCTGAACAAGCGGGCGCCGAGGGCGATGGCGGTGTTGAATCCCCTGAAGGTGGTCATCGAGAACTATCCCGAGGGACAAGTCGAGGAGCTTGACGCCGTGAACAACCCCGAGGACGCTTCCATGGGGACAAGGAAAGTACCCTTCTCGAAAGTCATCTATGTGGAGAGGGACGACTTCCGCGAGACGCCGCCGAAGAAGTACTACCGCCTCTCGCCCGGAGCCGAGGTCCGGCTGCGCTACGGCTATCTGATCACCTGTGTCGGCATGGTCAAGGACGAGAAGACGGGCGAGGTGGTCGAGATCACCTGCCGATATGATCCCGCGACACGGGGCGGCAACGCGCCGGACGGACGCAAGGTGCAAGGGACGATCCACTGGGTCTCCGCCGCTCACGCCATTGACGCCGAGGTGCGGCTCTACGATCGGCTTTTTTCCCATGAGGATCCGTCCTCCGCCGAAGGAGACTACAAAGAGTTCCTGAACAAGGATTCACTCACGACGCTCAAAGGCTGCAAGCTTGAGCCGGAACTCGCGCGGGCGGTCCTCGGCGTGACGTGCCAATTCGAGAGGCAAGGATATTTCTGTGCCGACACGGTCGACTCCCGTCCCGGGGCACCGGTCTTCAACCGGACGGTCACGCTCCGCGACTCGTGGGCGAAGATCGAGGGCAAGATGTCGGCGGGAGGTAATAAATGAACGGGAAGCGGACGATTGCGCTTCTGGCGACCTTGGGATTCCTCGTCGCTTTCGCATCGCTCGCCATCATTGAGGGAGGCAAGGAGCGGAAGGTCGCCTCGCGACAGGCGTATCGAGGGAACTTCCTTGTCGACAAGGTGGGGCTGTGCAATGGTGTCGTGACGATCGCCATGACGCCGGTCGACGACGCCACGGACGGCAAGCACTATGACGTGGCCGGTGGGCAGCAGGTCGCCCTTCATGTGCTGCAACTCGCCACGACGGCCTTGATGAACAAGGCGGTGGTGGACGCATACGTTGATCCCGCCGAAAACCCCTATCCCACGATTCTGCATTTCTTCCTCACCGACAAAAGCGTTGTGGCTGAGGGGGAGGCGAATCTGGAACCCGACTTGCCGGCGGATGGCCGTGCGGAGGATTCCGACGCGGAGGCTTCAGAGGAGGCGATATCCACCGATTCCTCGGCGACGGCTGTTTTCTGAACTGCGTTTGACAGCGTTCTATCGTGACGGTCAATTATCGTATCGCTCGGCGAATAATCGTAAACTCAGACACGGGGTATGACGCGCATGTTCTGCGAATCACTCTATCAGGATTATCTGGCGGCTCTTATCGAGGGGGATCGAGTGCGATGCGCTGAGATGGTGAGATGCCTTATCGACGCCGATGCGCCACTTCGCTTCATCTATGTCGACTTCCTCCAACGGGCGTTGTACGAGATCGGCGAACTCTGGGAGCGAGGCAAGGTGTCGGTGGCCACTGAGCATATGGCGACCGCCATAACCGAAAGCATGCTGAGCCAGTGCCTCTCCACATTTCTTGGCGCGGAGAAGAAGCATCGCTTGGCGATAGTCGCCTGCCCATGCAACGAGCAGCATCAAATAGGCGCGAAGATGGTGGCGGACTTCCTTGAGATTCTTGGGTGGGACGCATGCCTTCTCGGCGCCAACACGCCCACCGACGCGCTGCTTGACATGACCGCCAAGAAGAATCCACAACTCCTCTGCCTTTCCAGCTGTCTTTCCTCGAGCCTCCCCTGTCTTGTGGAGACCGTGAAGCGTGTCCGCCAGAACTATCCCGATTTGCGAATAATTGTGGGCGGGCAGGCGTTTGCGGCGGTCAGTCCTGATAGCCTTACCGCCTTCCCGGGCGTTGTCCACGCCTCCTCGGTGGAAGACTTGGAAGCACTGCTGGCTAATTGACTTCCTGACCCGTCTCTCGCAAACCTACAAAAGGTGTGGATAAAGGGGTTGTCGCTTTTTTCTTAATCTTAATCGTAATCCTAATCGTAATCCATCGGAGATTATGATCAAGATCAAGATTGGCTGCAATTTCCCACAAGGGTATTTCCCACGCATCAGGTTGTTTGAATTTGTGACCTTGAAAAGGGGCTTCAACGTGAAGTACATGCCGTACGCCTTCACCGAGCAGGGCGTAGTCATGCTCTCAAGCGTCCTGAACAGCGAGCGGGCGATCGAGATAAGCATCGCCATCATGCGGGCCTTCGTGAAGATCAGGGAATTGTCGCTTGGCATGAGAGGCGTGGCGGACAAGCTCCGCAGATATTATTAGGCTATTGTTGTGTTTATATCGTTGTATACGTGCATGTTAAGTGTAAACGAAACCGTGTCGCGCCGTATTGCCTCTATTGACGCGGAAGAGCCGCACCCTACCCATACAACCTCATTTTCGGAGATAGTCCAAACTCCAGCAAGCCGACAAGATCGACTTCAAAAGCGGCGCCGGGTCGCCGCATTACGATGGACATCCCCGTTGGGGATATCCGCGGGGAACGACTGAACTTTGCGTAAACGGCGGCGATAAAAAGCGGAGTAGCGTTCCACTTGCCACCGCGCTCCAAAGCCGCTGCGCGGCGCAGGAAAGCTCAACTTGATTATCCGCGGCAGCGCATTTACCCCATCTGGATGGTAGGACAACACCCCATTGCAGGAGTGCTTTCCTGAGCTAAAATTGAAGGAGGCGCGCTATGCCCCGTGGCAAGTTCAAGCTGGCGAGCGAGGACGTTCGACTCATGTTCGATGAAA
>CAYTFM010000189.1:0-8509 GCA_964436735.1 uncultured Victivallales bacterium
CTGCTTGCGGGAGGGGGATGCGAGTGGAGCTCCTTCTCCCCGCGGGGGGCGCAGCAGGTGATGGTGCTTGCCCGCAGGGCTTCCATGGCGGGAGTGCGGATCGACAACGCCTCCTTCATCCGTCTCAAGCGCGAGCGCGATTTGGTGACGACCTTCAAGTGCTCCGACGAGACGTTGAACAAGATCTGGGATGTGGGGATGGCCACGCTTGAAAACACCATGGGGCACCTCATCATGAACAGCCCATTCCCCAGGCGCGGCCAACTGCTCCACTCGACGATGATTCAGTCACTCGCGTCATTCTACGCCTATGGCGACTACGAGGCGCCCGCCAGAGCGCTCCAGGATTTCGCCGCCGCCCAGCTTGAGAACGGGGCCATCCCCGCCGCCGCGCCGTCCGCCGCGCCGAAAGTCTGCCTCGATCTCACCCTGCTGTGGCCGGTCTGGCTCGACTATTACTTCGGCTTCGTCGGAGACGCCGACTTCGCCAAGAAAATGGTGTCCGGCGTCGAGTCACTGCTCGGATTCCTCGAGCGGTTGACGAAGGACAAGCTGCTGACAAGCGCATCCTTGGAGGAGTACGATTGCTTCATCGACCGGGACATCGAGCCGAAAAACGCCGTCACTGCCGCCAACTCCCTGTACTGTCGCTCACTCCTGTCCGCCGCGAAGCTCTTTGAGCATGCGGGCGACACCTTCCACATGGACCGCTGTAAACGCAAGGCCGCCGATGTCGCCCAAAAGCTCAAGAAGCTCGCCTACAATCCCGAAACGAAACTTTTCTCCGATGCTCCTGGCGGCAAAGACGCGGGCTCGTCGCTTCAGACGAACATTATGGCGTTGTACGCCGGTGTGGCCGGCGACGACGAGTTCACCGCCGTCCGCAAGAAGTTCCTCAAGGGTGGCTTTGAAAAAGCGAAGTGTTCCCCCTATTTCAAATTCTTCCTCCTCGACACCGCATTCCTTTTCGAGCAGCGCGAATGGGCGTTGCGGCACATCAAGGACTACTGGGGCGCGATGCTCGAACGCGGCGCCGACACCTGGTGGGGAGCATTCGATCCGACCGAGGAGGAACTGCCCGACGGCGATCTCTGCGACGGATCGGCGGTGTCTCCGAACATCTTCCTCATGAGGGACCTGGTCGGCATTCGTCCGGCGGCTCCCGGTTTCACGCAGGTGTTCATCGACCCGGCGCTTTCCGTGGTCGAATGGGCCAAGGCCACCCTGCCGACCCCCAAAGGCAAGCTCAAGGTCTCCTGGGAACTCAACGGCGACCAGCTCAAGATCGCCATCGACTCGACCTACCGCGTCGACGTCATCCCGCTTCTCCCCGAGAAGTACGCCGACAAGTGCGAGTTCGAAATCTCGCAGGGCGTCAGCATCCTCGCCGAATCGGAGTAGCCTGCCACACACTCTCATGGGGCGCTGCCCCATCACCCCGCCAAAGGGCTTGAGAAGCCCTCTGGACACCCTGACGTGCCCGCTCCGACGGGACTGGCGTCCACGTCGAAGCTGACGATTGGCCATCGCCTGCGACGAAAGAAGAATGCGGTAAGGGATTGGAAATGATTACAACCTTGCTGAAGGCTGGGGTTGTTCTATTGGCTGCCGCGGTTATTCTGACACTCACTACTCTACGCGATGTTGAATCTTGTGTGGGGACATCAGCTGCAAAGCCAAATCCACGCATTGAAACAGGAAGGAATTCCGCTCAGCATCAAAGACTTGAATCTACCGGCCATTCCCGACGACCAGAACGCCGTGGAGTTGTACCGGCGCGCTTTTGTGCTGATGACGACGGGCGGCAAGGGGAAACCGTTTGACGGCAAACATGCTGGCACCCTCAACCAAACGTTCGATAAGATTGTGAACTTGAAGCTGTTCAAATCTATTAGGAGTAAGAATATCCTCAGTGAGTGGAATAGACTTCCACCAGAGGAGAAGCAGGAGATCGCTGCTTTGCTTGAGAATCCCGACGTCAAGGAGGTGCTGCGTCTTGTGGATGAAGCCTTTAATGCCCTCCTCACCGGGGTGCGGATGAGCGGGCAGATGAAGGTTGAGCCGCTCTTGATCACACAGCTAAGGAGGGCGATGCGTTCACGATCGACTCGGAGTCACCCGAGTTCCACAAGATGCTGGAAAAAGGCAAAGGAAGCAAATAGGCCTTTGCCCTATTGGGAGGTAGCCATGCGCCTTGATTTGTCTATGCCTGCTGGTAGGTTATAATGTGGTTCATTATGATTCATAATAATGGTTCAACAAGGTGATTCATGAAATCGTTGACTATCCACGGCATTGACGACGAACTCGACCACCTTCTTCAAAGAAAGGCGCAAAGCGAGAAGGCGAGCCTAAATAAGACGATCAAGCGGCTGTTGGCGGAATCTCTCGGGATAAACAAGAAGGCCAAACCCGGGCATCGGAAGGATTTTGAGGATTTGTTTGGCGCATGGAGTCAAAAAGATCTCAAGGAGTTCACGCATGTCGTCAAGGCTTTCGAGAAGATCGACAAGGAGGACTGGGCGTGAGCAAGATCCTCCTTGACACGAACGCCTACGCCGCCTTTCTCGCCGGGGAAGAAGCTGTCTTGAACGAGCTTGACGGGGCGGAGAAGATTTATATGTCAGTGGTCGTCCTCGGCGAACTGTATGCCGGATTCAAAGGTGGCAGCAGGGAAAGGAACAACAAGTCCCTGTTGGAACGGTTTCTTGTCAAGCCGACCGTCTTGACGCACGATGTCACGCATGAGACCGCCTTGATCTTCGGACACCTCAAGGACAGTCTGAAGAGGTTAGGACGGCCAATACCCATAAACGACGTGTGGATCGCCGCGTCAGCCATGGAGACGGGGGCTATTCTCGTGTCCTACGACCGGCACTTCAGTGCTCTCCCGGGACTCAGAGTCTGGAGCATGACGCACGGATGAGCCAAGGGGTCAAGCAAATCGCCCGCTTCGACGTGGACGTCAGTCCTGTCGGAACGGGCAAGTCGGGTGTCCAGAGGGCTTGCCAAGCCCTTTGGCGGGGTGATGGGGCAGCGCCACATGACCGCAGCGCTGCCTTGCTTGCGAGTCGTTCTATCTACAGGCTGTCGCCGAAGTCCTTTTTGAACTTGGCGGCGAGTTTCGCCGGCCAGTTGGAGGTCGGTTCGAGCTTGCCGAGGAAGAAGCGGAGCACCTTGGGTTCGACGCGGAACTTGAGGCCGCCCACCAGTTTCCGGTTTTCGTAGAGCCACGTCAGGCGGTCCTCGACGTACTTGACCTGAGAGAGGGTGAAGACGCGGCGCGGCATGGCCAGGCGCATCAGTTCGACGTCGGCGAGAAGATCCGTCCCGTCCGGATTGCGCACGCTTGAGATAGTGCCGCGCTCCATTCCCCTGACGCCCGAGGCGATGTAGAAGGCCGCCACGAGCGCGCCGGCGGGATATTGCGATTGCGGGATGTGCGGCAGGAAGCCCGTGGCGTCCACGTGGCAGCCGAGGCCTCCGGGAGGGGTCACCACGGGGACGCCCTTGGCGTCGAGGCGCTCCACAAGGAATTTGATGAACGAGGGCGACTGGCTGATGCAGGTCTCGTCCTGCGTCTCCCTGAGGCCGACCGCCATGGCCTCGACTTCTCGAACCGACATGCCGCCGTAGGTGAGGAACCCCTCGTAGAGAATCACGAGGTCCTTCATTTTGTCGAACAGCTCGACGCTGTTCGTGGCGATGCCGCCGCCGCGGGTGGAGCTGACTTTCCGGCTCGAGAAATACACGATGTCGGCATAGCCGCACATCTCAAGGAGGATGTCCTTGATCGGCGTGTTGGCGTAGCCCGGCTCGCGTTTCTTGATGAAATAGGCGTTCTCGCCGATCAGGCTGGCGTCGAGCACGAGCAGGATGTTGTTGTCCGAGGCGATCTTCCGCACCTCGCGGAGGTTCTTCATCGAGAAGGGCTGTCCGCCGATCAGGTTGGTCGAGGCCTCCATGCGCACGAACGGCACATGCTTCACTCCGTATTTCTTGATGACGGCCTTGAGCTTGGCGGTGTCGATATTGCCCTTGAAGGGGAAGGTGCTCTTGATCTTGAACGCCTCGTCCGTGTAAATCTCGAGGATCTGGCCGCCCGGCAGCTCGATGTGGGCTTTCGTGGTGGTGAAGTGATAGTTCATCGGGATGACGTCGCCCGGCTTGACGAACGCCTGGAAGATCACATGCTCGGCCGCCCGGCCCTGATGGACGGGCAGGACATGCTTTTTGCCGAACACCTCCTCGACCGCCTCGCGCATCCGCTCGAAGCTCTGCGAGCCGGCGTAGGCGTCGTCGGCCATCATCATGGACGCCACCTGCCGGTCGCTCATGGCGTTCGTTCCGCTGTCGGTGAGCATGTCGAGGAAGACGTTTTTCGTGCTCAGCAGGAAGGAGTTGTAGCCCGCCTCCTTGATCGCCGCCAAACGTTCGTCGATGGGGTTCAGGTGGAGCTTCTGGACGACCCTGACTTTGTGAAGTTCGACCGGTATCTCCTCGCCACTGTGGAAACGGATGATGGGGGAGGGGTCGGCGACTGACTTCTTTTTCATGGATGGTCGTCCTTTGTTGGTGGTTGGCGACGTTGCTATATATACGGTAAAGATACTTATTTTCTGGGAAGGGGGCAAGGCGGCGAAGCAGAATCGAATGTAAAAAAATCCATTATCATCGCGCCCGGCTTGGGCGCATGCCCGTGACCTTCCGGAACACCCGCGAAAAATGGAACTGGTCGTGGAAGCCGAGTCGCTCGGCCGTCTCCTTCACCGAGAGGCCGTCCGCCTGCATGAGACGCATGGCTTCAAGCGCGAGTTCGCGGTGGACAAGTTGCGTCGGCGAGACGCCCAGCTCTTTTTTGAAGATGGCGTTGACGTGTTGCGGGGCGAGGCCGAAGACCTTCGCCAACTCGGTTCTGCCAATCCGCTGGTGGAGTCTCCGCCGCAGATAGGCGACCATCTCCTCGGTTCGAGGCGCGAGGCTTCTGCCGCCATGGGCGTCCCAGTGGACGGAGAGCCGCAGCCATATCTCGCCTGTGATCGTCCGCAGCAGCGCGGTTCTGTGGCGGTGAATCCCGCCGAACTCGTCCGCGCAGCGCATGAAGAGGGACTGCAGAAGTTTTGTCTCCGGTTCCGTCGGTCGGGTCACCAGCGGCGGGGAAGGCTCCAACGAGTAGGTTCCCGAAAGCCATGTTCCCCCCTCCCATAGTTCGAAGTGTATGCAGGAAATGACGCCGTGCCCGCTCTGATGGCGGAACACATGGCGCACTTCAGGCATGATCGTCAGGATCTCTCCCGCGCGCAGTTCGACGCGCGTCTCATCCGACTCGTAGACGAAGGTTCCGGACACGATGAGGATCAGTTCGATGTCGGGAATCGTCCGCGGTCCCCAGGCGGTGCCGTCCACGCAGGCGAAGTGGTTGGCGAACCTGACGGAGGGCGAAGCTGTGGCGGGAGTGATGATATGCATGGGCTAATAGAGTATAATCCACCTCAGCCCACGATTCCGGGAAAGAATTTCGAGAGGGTGATAAGCGAGCGGAGTTGCCACGGCTCGATGACGCATCGCTTGCCGCGTTCGATACCCGTGACGATGTGGGTGGCCACCTCTTCCGGAGCAAGTATGGGAATCATGGATTGGCGCATGGGAATATTGTCTTCGCTGCCAGGGTTGTGTGCCCAGTAATCGCTCGTCACTTTCGCGAAGGCGACCAGCATGACGGTTATCCCGTGTGGACGAAGCTCTGCCCGGAGCGCGTCATTGAAGCCACGCATCGCCCAGCGAGCGGCGATGTAACTTGAGGCTCCTGGCCACACCATATACGCCGCCGCCGAGGTGATGTTCACGATCATGCCGCTTTTCTTTTCGAGCAACGCGGGCACGAACGCGCGGGTCATCGCAAATGCGGACACATAGGGAACGGCCATCATGGCGGAGGCTTCTTCGGGAGAGGTGTCTTGAATACGTTTCCACTGACCAGCTCCAGCGTTGTTCATGATGATGTCGGGGGAGCCTTCATGGTCTTGAATCCGGGCGGCGACGTCGCGGACCGACGCGAGGTCAGACAGGTCGGCGGCGTAGTGGCATGCTGTTCCTCCAGCCTTGCGTATTTCGCAAGCCAGTTCAGCCAGTTTGTTCTCGGACCGAGCCACCAAGATGACAGAAGCCCCTTTGGTGGCCGCGTGGCGTGCCGTCGCGGCGCCGATACCGCTTGAGGCGCCCGTGATGAGGAACTTCTTGCCGCGAATGTCCATCGTGTGTTCTCCTCGTGCAACATGATTGGTCCGACGCCAGCTTCCCCTCCTGTCCGGCGCCCGCGTTTTGCGCTTGGGGCTGGCGCGGCGGAATTCAATTAGTGGAATCACCGCATATCATACGATCGTGCATATATATCTGTTTATCGTACATTTGCAAATCGATCAGTCTACCTTACAATGAGAATATCGTGAGAAGCAACCTTCCAAAAGCGCCTAACTGAGGAGCGAGATGCCATGAACGTCAGAGAGCGGATGCTGAACTGCCTGCGGTACAAACCCTATGGAGCCATGCCGGTCATCCATTTCGGATTCTGGCACGAGACGCTGGCGAAGTGGGCGGCGGAGGGGCATATCACGGCCGAGGAGGCCAAGAAGTGGGGCGACGGCAATGAGTTTGACTTCAGCATTGGACGGAAACTCGGCTTCGACAGCAATTGGAGTCGCTGCGTGGGAGTCAACTGCGGACTGCGCCCCGGCTTCGAGTCCAAGGTGCTTGAGGAACTCCCCGACGGCAGCAAGAAGGTGATGAACGGCGACGGCGTGGTCGTGCTGCAAAGCCCCGACGCCGGCTCCATCCCCGCGGAGATCGAGCACACGCTCGTCGACCGCAAAAGCTGGGAGGAGCACTATCTGCCGCGGATCCAATACGACGCGGCTCGCCTGCCGAAGGTCGAAAACATCGCCTCGCCGGAGAAACGGGAGACGCCGCTGGGCATCTACTGCGGCAGCTATTTCGGCATGCTGCGCAACTGGGTCGGCGTCATTGGCGCGGCGTACATCCAGGCCGACGACGAGAAACTTTTCGACGAGATGATCGACACCACCTGCGGACTCGCCTACCGCCTCGTCGAGGAGACGCTGGCGACCGGGGTGAAGTTTGACTTTGCCCACATGTGGGAGGACATCTGCTTCAAGAATGGTCCCCTGATCGCTCCTGACGTTTTCGCCGCCAAGGTTGGGCCGCACTACAAGAAGTTGACGACGCTGTTGGGGAAATACGGGATTGACTTGGTTTCACTCGACTGCGACGGCAAGATCGACGCCCTGC
Organism: uncultured Victivallales bacterium; assembly: GCA_964436735.1. GTDB lineage: Bacteria > Verrucomicrobiota > Lentisphaeria > Victivallales > GWF2-38-69 > CAYTFM01. The sequence goes on from CAYTFM010000189.1 coordinate 7,306, forward strand.
TGCCGATCTGGTTCGAGAACGGCGTCAACACGATGTTCCCGATCGAGGTCGGCACCTGGCGGGCCAGCATCGAGCCGTGGCGGAAGCAGTACGGCAAGGGGCTCCGCGGCGTCGGCGGCATGGACAAGGTCGTGTTCGCGCAGGACGCCACGGCGATCGACGCCGAGATCGAGCGGCTCAAGCCACTCGTCGACCTCGGCGGCTTCATCCCGTGCCCCGACCACCGCATCCCCCCCGACGCCAAGTGGGACAACGTGCGCTACTACTGCGACCGCATGCGGAAGACGTTCCCGGGGTGATGAGAGTTCCGCATTGCGGCGGGCTCAGATTCCTTACCCGCCGCCCTCCGCACACGCATCGAGCCGCGGTGGGCGGCAAGGACATTTCCCACGAAACAGGACGTTCGAGGCTGACCCGTGTCAGCGCTCGGGCGGCTCCTCTTTCGAGGCGAACGGCAGGGTTGAGGGCGTGATGGTGACTCCCGTGGTCAGGCGCAGCGGGGCGTCAAGGCCCGAGGGATCGGGGTAGATCAGTTCGACCAGCATGGCGGTCCAGCCTTTCTTGGGAGCGGCCTGTTCCGCCAGATAGACGTCTGGGGACACGGCGGTCAATGGTTCGGACTTCCATTCTGTAGCTCCACCTGAAAGGATGAAATTTCGGGCGTCAGCGTTCGTGGACCGCCAGACCATGACCTGTATGGGCGGGCTTGTGGTCTTGATGCGCAGCCGGCCCGGTTCCTCCTCGCGCCATGTGAACTGCGGGAACGGCCGCTCCTTGACGATGCTGGCGAAGAACGAACGTGTCGCTTCCCACGCCGAGGCGTCCAGTCCGTGGTTGGTGTTCGGTGCGTAGCGCAGCCATTTCGGCCCCTCAAGCTGATCCCAATAGAAGCGCCACGAGTCAGACACGAAGAACTGGTCTCCAGCGGAATTAAGCAGAAGTTTTGGCATGTGCAGCTTGGCGCGGTACGAGTAGGGATCGAGAATGGCCTGGGCCTTGTCCATGGCGGGTGTGCCAATCGCCATGAGAACCCCGTTCTCCTCGTAATCATGAATGGCGTTGGAGTAGCGGCCATACGCGCGGTGGTGGTGCTTGAGCGAGGGGGCCATGTTTAGAAGATCGATGACTTGCGGGGCGATGCCCACGACCCGCGGGTCGACAGCGGCGGTCAGCCACGTCGTCCACCCCCGCTTCGACGCCCCGG
>CAYTFM010000189.1:8519-12242 GCA_964436735.1 uncultured Victivallales bacterium
CTCCTTGGTGGAGGCGCAGAACTCGGTCACGGCGTCCATGGCCTTGACGGCGGCCTTGGTCATCGGCAGAAGCGGCAGCCACTCCGGATCCTCACTTTCGAGGAACCGCGCCCACCCGAAGGCGATGATGGCGTCCTCGAGGCGCCGTCGCTTTTCAGGATCGGCGGAGAAGACCAGCGGCTGGTTCGGCACTTGATGTAATCTCGCTGTCACCGCCTTGAGGTTGACGGCCGTGCCGCCAAGGAAGCCATCGGCTTTGCCGGGCGGAGCGTCACCGTTGCAGCCACCGGCGATCACCAAAAGTGCCGTGTCGCTCTTCACCTTCAACGGCACATACACCTCGAGCCAGTGCTGCCAGAGGATATGATCCACCTCTTTCGCGGAACGCCACGACTGGGAGGTCAGCCGCAGCAAGGTGACCGTCCCCTCCGGATGAAGCTTGGAGCCGACAACCTTCCATGTGTAGGCGGGATCCGGTTTCGCCACATAGTCCTCAAGCGGCCCGGCGGAAAGTTCGGCGGTGCCGGCAATCAAACAGCTGGCCGCCGCGTAAGCCACGCACCGCGCCGTCCTCTTGGTGATTGTGCTCATGGGATTCGCATTCTCCGGTAGGGTGTCGTTCCGTATGTGCTGAAGGTAGGTGCGGGGGGGGCCTTTTTCCAGTGAATGAAGAGTGAGAATAAGAGATGGCATATAGTTAAATAATAAACAAACGATTGAGTTATATCGCTTTTTTTTGATTTATAAGTTAATAATTTAATTTCATTGTTGCCCGAAAGCTGTGTTTAGCGTATCATTAAGACGTAATTGATGTGTTGGCGAGGAAGTGATCGATCATGGCGGCAATGAAGAAGAACAGCGATTTCAGGAGTTTCATCAGACAGGGAGCCGGCGCTCGGCGACTGACTGATGTGTCGCTGTTGCTGTTTGAGAACCCCGGACAGACAAGAGGCGATTTGGCCGCCGCGCTCGGGGTCAGCAAGGTGACGATCAAGAACGATGTCGAGGAGTTGACGCGCCGCGGGTTCCTCGGCGCCTCCGAGCCGATCCGCGGCAGCGGCGGGCGCAATCCGGCGGCGTTGCGTCTCGCGCAGGGTAATTTTTACTGCGTCGGCGCGTATCTGCGCGCGGGAAGATATTATCTCGTCATCATGGACGCGGCACAGAAGATTGTCGCGGAAAGCCGGAAAGAGTTTGCCGACGGACTGGAGGCCGCCGAGGTCGTCGCCGCGCTGGCGCGGGGTGTCGCCGCGCTGGCCAAGGAGGGCGGCGTCGCTCGAGAGTCCATCGTCGGAGCCGTGCTGTGCCTCCCCGGCATACTTGATCTGCGCAAGGGCATCGCGATAAGTTCACCGGCGCTGAAAAAGGACAAGGACTGTCCCGTCGTCGAGATGCTGGGGAAAGAGTTGGGCGTCCCGTGCCGCGTGATCAACGACGCCGATCTGCTCGCCGTCATGGAGCATCAGTGGGGCAAGGCGCGGCGGATGGACTCATTCCTCTACCTGACGTGCGGCTACGGTCTCGGCATGTTTTTGAATGGGAGGCTGTACCAGGGACATCAGGGGAACGCCGGCGAGATCGGCTACATGCAGATCAGCGACAGCGGTCCCCGCTGCGATGACGGGCGCGTCGGCACCCTGTACGCCAAGGCGCCGTTCTACCGCGTGATAAAAACCATTGAGGAGATCATCGCCACGGGAGGAGCGACCAAGGTCGCCGACTATCTGCGCCCCGGTTCGTCCAGGATCACCTTCGAGATGATTTTGCGGGCGATCGAGAACGGCGATCAGTTGTGCTCGCAGATCGTCGCCGAGTTTTTCGAGTCGGTTGGCAAGGCGGCGGTAAACCTCGCCTACATTTTCAATCCGGAGGCGATCTTTCTGGATGAGTGGACCGCGCGGTGTCCCACGATCACCGTGGAGATCGTCCAGCGGATGATGGGGCACTACGGTGTGCGCAACTGGCGGTTGTCGACGAGCATCCAGTCCGCGGACTACGGAAAGGATCATCTGGCCCGCGGGGCGGCCCTGCTGGCCGGCGTCGATTTCCTGACGGCATAGAAGTGTCACGTGGTGTGGTTTTGCGCCAACCCCTCTCTCACGGTCGGGGCTCTGTGCGCGGCCTCTGAACAGAACCACGAGTGTGAACGAGTGGTCGCGGATGCTGTGAAACCGCATACGTGATTGAATACGCAAAGGTAATCTTCCATACACTAGGGAGGGTGGACGCGATGAAACGCTTTTACGTGAGTCTGGAGAAAACCCCCGCGGAACTACGGGCGGGACTGGCGGCGGTGTCGACGGTTGTCCCTGTGGACTTCACTGACGCCGCACTGCCTGCGATCATCTTTGCACCAGGCGGCGAGGGGGTGACGGTCAAAGCCGAGAACGGCAAGGTCACGATCGGCTACCAGGAGGTGAATGACGCCTTCCGCGGGCTGGGGCTGCTCAACGCCCAGGGTGAGGCGTCGAAGACCATCAACGTCAGCGAGCGGCGGCGCATGCGGAAGACCTGGGTGATGACCGACGCCTCCCGCAACGCCGTCCTGAACGACCGCAGCGTCAAGGAGTGGATGACTTTCATGGCCCTCGCCGGAATCAACGGCTTCATGTTCTACACCGAGGACACCTACAAGGTTCCCGGCGAGCCGTTGTTCGGCTACATGCGCGGCGCCTATGCCGAGGATGAGATGCGGGCGTTCGACGACTTCGCGTTCGCTTTGGGCATCGAGGTCATCCCCTGCATCCAGACGCTGGCGCACCTGCAGCGGATCCTGCAGTACGACGCCTACGCGCCGATCAAGGACACGACATCCGTGATGCTCTGCGGCGAGGAGAAGACCTACGAGTTCATCGAGAAGATCATCAAGGCGGCCGTCAAGCCGTTGCGCTCCAAGCGCATCCACATCGGCATGGACGAGGCGTGGGATCTGGGGCGCGGCAAATATCTGGATCTGCATGGCAAGGTGCACGGCTTCGAGATCATGACCAAGCACCTCGCCCGCGTCATGGAGATCATCCGCCCAATGGGACTCAAGCCGATGATGTGGAGCGACATGTTCTTTCGGGCGCTGTCGCCCACTCACAACTATTATGACACCGAAATCGAGATCACGGAGAAGGTGAAAAACAGCATTCCCCAGGACATCGAACAGGTCTTCTGGGATTATTACCACCAGGACGAGGCCACCTACGACAAGATGATCGCCAAACATGTGGAGATGGGGCGGACGCCGATCTTCGCTCCGGGCGCCTGGACGTGGAACCGCTTCTGGGGCGCGTATGACCACACCGAGCGGACGATGTTCACCGGACTGAAAAGCTGCCTGCGCAACAACGTCCAGGAGATGGTCGTGACCATGTGGGGCGATGACGGCACGGAGTGCGACTACTTCTCGGCGCTGCCACTGCTGCAGTTGGCGTCTGATATGATCTTCTCCGGCGAGCTCAACCTTGAGAAAACCCGCGCCAATCTCAAAGGCTCACACGGCGTCAACTACGACGAGTGGGCGTTAGGACAGAAGATCGATCAGCCGCCATTCCTTGATCCCAAGGCGATCAGCAATGTCTCGAAATCGCTTCTCTGGGAAGATCCGCTCCAGGGATTGTTCCAGCCGCAACTGGACGGCAATCGCCTGAATGGATTTTACCAGAAGCTGGCGCGGGAACTGGGTGGGGTTGTGGAGAATCCAGGCAATCGGCGGTTGCGCCTGCCGTGGCATCT
>CAYTFM010000189.1:12252-17541 GCA_964436735.1 uncultured Victivallales bacterium
AGGCCGATCTTCCCACCGAGATCAGCGAGGCGTACCGCAAGGGAGACCGGAAGGAGCTGAAAAGAATCCTCGACGTGACGGTTCCGGAGCTTGTCGCGCGGATTCAGGCTCTCAACCGCTACCACCGGGAGCTCTGGCACGCCAACTACAAGCCCTTTGGGTGGGAAGTGCTTGAGTTGCGCTACGGTGGACTGCTGGGTGCCTGCGAAAAGCTCGCCTTCCGTCTCAAAGGCTATCTCGACGGAACGTTCGACAAGCTGGAGGAAGTGGAGGAGTCCCGCCTCAAGATGCACGACGTCAAAGCGGAGCACGCTCCCGTTCTCTGTCATTGGCGCGTGGCCAGCACCGGACATTTAAACCACTAGAGAATTGATGGACACGCATGGATTTCACGCCTGAAGTGGAGGGCGAGGTCGAAAAGATTCGCCGTGGTGAACTTGTCCGAGCCGCGGAAAAGGGGGCATTCCTTTTTCCACAGTCCGGCGCGTGTGCGGAGGGCGGGTAAGAAGTTTGAACGTAGGGCGCGGCGCCCTCCGCGCCATGGAATTTCGGCGCGAAAGGTGTCGCGGCCCACTAACCTTCGCTTTCAGAGATGGCCAAAACACCAGGCTCTACATCCCTGCATCTGTGTGCGGATTACCTTATTCCTGCGCGGTGAATTTGAGCCCCTTGGCGTCGGCGTCGATCTTGACGGCGCCGCCCTCGGCGACCTCGCCGCCCACGATCATCTTTGAGATCGGTGTTTCGATCTCTTTGGAGATGAGGCGTTTGAGCGGACGCGCGCCGTAGACGGGGTCGTAGCCGCGCTCGGCGAGGAGTTTCTTCGCCTTGTCGGCGATGGCCAGCTTGATGCCGACGCCCTCGAGGCGTTTCGCAAAGTTGGCGACCTGGATCTCCACGATCTCGACGATGTGCGACTTGTCGAGCGAGTGGAACACCACGACCTCGTCCACGCGGTTCAGGAACTCAGGACGGAAGTGGTGGCGCAGCTCTTCAAGCACTTTCTCCCGCATGCCCTCGTCCTCGATCTTGCCCTCGAGCAGATGGCGGCTGCCGATGTTCGACGTCATCACCACGATCGTGTTCTTGAAGTTGACGAGCCGGCCCTTCGAGTCGGTGAGGCGTCCGTCGTCGAGCAACTGCAGCAGCGTGTTGAAGACGTCGGCGTGCGCCTTTTCGATCTCATCGAAGAGGATGACCGAGTAGGGACGGCGGCGGACCGCCTCCGTGAGCTGGCCGCCCTCGTCGTGGCCGATGTAGCCGGGAGGCGCGCCGATGAGCCGGGCGACGCTGTGTTTCTCCATGTACTCGGACATGTCGATGCGGATCATGGCCTTCTCGTCATCGAAGAGGTTCTCCGCGAGCGCCCGGGCGAGTTCGGTCTTGCCCACGCCCGTGGGGCCGAGGAAGATGAAGGAGCCGATCGGGCGGTTGGGGTCTTTGAGTCCGGCGCGGGCGCGGATGACGGCGTCGGCGACCGCCTGGACCGCCTCGTCCTGGCCAATGACCCGCTTGTGCAGATTCTTGTCGAGGTCCAGCAGTTTCTCGCGGTCGCTCTGGACAAGTTTCGAAACAGGGATGTGGGTCCAGCGGGCGACGATTCCGGCGATGTCTTCCTCGTCGACTTCCTCTTTGAGTAGCCGCTTGTCGCTTCCCGCGGTCTTGAGGTTCTTCTCGGCGTCGGCGAGTTGGCGTTCGATTCCGGGAATGGTGCCGTGGCGCAGTTCGGCCGCTTTGTTCAGGTCATAGTCGCGCTCGGCCTCCTCAAGCCTGCGGCGGGCGACCTCGAGGCTCTCGCGGAGCGTTTGGAGTCCGCCGATGCCCTTCTTCTCGGCGTCCCAGCGGGTCTTGAGCCCCGATTCAGTCTGCTTGACCTCCTCGAGTTCCTCCTCGAGTTTGTCGAGCCGCTCCTTCGCGGAGGGATCCTTGTCCTGCTTGATGCCGGCGATCTCGATTTCAAGGCGCATCTTCTTGCGGGCGGCCTCGTCAAGCTCGGCCGGGCAGCTGTCGATATCGGCGCGCAGTTTGGCGGCGGCCTCGTCGACCAGGTCGATCGCCTTGTCCGGCAGGAAGCGGTCGGTGATGTAGCGGTCGGAAAGCGTGGCGGCGGCGATGATGGCTCCGTCCTTGATCTTGACGCCGTGGTGGATCTCGTAGCGCTCGCGCAGGCCGCGGAGGATGGAGATGGTGTCCTCGACGCTCGGCTGCGGCACGAGGATGGCTTGGAAGCGCCGCTCGAAGGCGGGATCCTTCTCGATGTGCTTGCGATACTCGTCGAGCGTGGTGGCGCCGATGCAGTGCAGTTCGCCGCGCGCCAGCATCGGCTTGAGCAGGTTGCCGGCGTCCATGGCGCCTTCCGCGGCGCCCGCGCCGACCACCGTGTGCAGCTCGTCGATGAACAGGATGAGCGCGCCCTGGGACTCCTGGACCTCCTTGAGCACGGCCTTGAGGCGCTCCTCGAACTCGCCGCGGTACTTGGCGCCGGCGATCAGCGCGCCCATGTCGAGGGCGACGAGGCGCTTGTTTTTCAGTCCTTCCGGAACATCGCCGCGGATGATGCGCAGGGCGAGTCCTTCCACGATGGCGGTTTTGCCGACGCCCGGCTCGCCGATGAGGACGGGGTTGTTCTTGGTGCGCCGCGAGAGGATCTGGATGGCCCGGCGGATCTCCTCGTCACGTCCGATGACGGGGTCGAGTTTGCCTTTCCGCGCCATGTCGGTGAGGTCGCGGGAATACTTCTCCAGCGCTTGGAAGCTGTTCTCCGGTTCGGCGGACGTCACGCGCTGGTTGCCGCGGAGCTCTTTGAGGGCCGCCATGAAACCGTCCAGCGTCACGCCGGCCTTCTTGGCCGTTTCCTGACAGTCTTTGTCCGCCTCGAGCAGAGCGATGAAAAGATGCTCGACGCTGACGAACTCGTCCTTCATCTTCTCGGCGATTTCGCCAGCTTTGACGAGCGCCTCGCTGAATTGCCGCGACTGGAAGACCTGCGTCGCGCCGGGACCGTCGACCGACGCCTGCTTGTTCAACAGTTTGTCCACGGCGGACTCAAGTTGGGAGGTCTTGGCGTCAAGCTTCTTGAGCAGTTCGGGAATGAAGCCGCCGTCTTGATGGATCAGGGCGTACAGCAGGTGGGGAGGGCGCATTTCCTGGTGCTTGCGGCTCACGGCCTCGTTGTGCGCCGCCATCAACGCCTCGCGGGATTTCACGGTGAACTTTTCAGCATCCATAATAAAAATCCTCGTTGTTGCAGGTTATGGCTTCAAGTGGTGGCTGACACGCGAATGCGGGAAAAGCGCGTCAGGATTTTTAATCGTAGCATAACGACTGCCAATGCATGACCGGTCGTCGCAATATGCTGATTACAAAGTTTTTATGTTGAATCATTCGTGGCGCGCGTGGGACAAAATGTCTCAAGGATCAGCGGGTGGAGAATTTAGAGATTCCCGCAAGAGGTATCTTAACGGTTTCCGAGTCCATGAAGGATTCGTCTGTTTCCGTTGGAGCGGAGGCTGCCGCCGCAAGGGGGATCTTGATGGTGAAGGTTGTTCCCGTGCCGAGGGTGCTTTGCACCTCGATGTCGCCGCCGTGGTTGCGCACGATCCCGTAGCTGGTGGAGAGCCCAAGGCCCGTGCCGCCGCAGCCGGCGTCGGCCTTCTTTGTGGTAAAGAATGGCTCGAAAAGGCGACTCTTCACCTCCTCGCTCATGCCGACGCCATTGTCCGCGATGCTGAGCGCGACGGCGGGGTGCCCGTCATGGCTGCTCATGAACGTTGTGATGATGAGTGTGGGATTCTCCTTCATCGCCTGGGCGGCGTTGATCAGGATGTTCATGAGGCACTGCTTGATCTGGTTGGCGTCCAGGTGGACGAGAGGAAGGTTCTCCCCGTACGTCGTGACGATCTTAACTCTGTGCTTGCTGAGTTCGTAGTTGATGAATTTGAGGGTCAACTTCAAGAGCATGTTGACGTCGGTCGACTCCAGTTTGGGCGTGGTCTGGCGGGCGAACTGCAGGAGTTGCGTGATGATCTCGACGCAGTGTGCGACGCCCTTTTCGATCTCCGTGACCGACTCGATGAGGTTGAGGCCGTTGATCTCCTGCACGGAAGAGCCTCTTAGGACCTCCTTCAGGAGTTGGGCGTGTCCGCTGATGATGACGAGCGGGTTTTTGACGTCGTGCACGATGCCGGCGGAGAGCTGGCCAACCGCGGCGAGCTTCTCAGACTGCACGAGGCTCTGCTGGGCGATCTGGAGCTTCTCGTTGCTTTCCTTCAGCGCGGCCTTCTCGGCGGCTAACTTGCCGTACAGCGTGGCGTTCTCGATGGCGGCGCCGGCCTGCATGCCAATCGCGGTCAGGAGCGTCAGGTCGTCTTTGCTGAAGGCGGCGTTCTTGATGGCGTCGGCCTGGATCACGCCGAAAATATGTTCGCGGCTTTGAAGCGGCACGCACATCGCGGAGTGGATGTTGAGTTCGCACACGCTGGCGGAGGAGTCGAAGCGGCCGTCGTTCTGGGCGTCGTTGACGACGACCGCCTTGCGCTCGCGCAGCACGCATTCGATGATGCTGCGGCTGAAGACGTAGTTCCTAGCCTCGGCGTGGCCCTCCTTGTGACGGCTGGCCATGCAGTAGAGGGTGGCGCTCTGCTCGTCGAGAATGTGAAGCGAGACGTAGTCCACGGCCTTGAGCTCGCCCATCAGTATCTCGAGGATCTTGGCGTGGAGCTCGTCAGCGTCGAGGATGGTGGAGATGCTCTGCCCGACGCGGTAGAGGGCCGCGAGGTCGTCTTTCGCGCGCTTGAGGGTCTTGATGTCGGCGGCGGCGGGGGTCGCGAGAAAATCGCGCGCCTCGGCGTCGAGAATGTGTCTGATGGTGCTTGAATCCCTCTCGTCCCGGAAGGGCGTCGGGCGCGCGGGGGTGCCCGTGATGGCGATGGCGAACGTGGTTCCGCCAATCTGCAGACGAGTCCCTGACAGGAGGCGGGTTGGCGCGGTGACGGGGGTGCCGTCAAGAAAGGTGCCGTTGCTGCTTTTCATATCCTCCAGGTAGAAACCGCCGCTCAGTCTGGTGATTCTCGCGTGGCGGCGCGAGACGGCTGTGTCCGGAAGGTTCAGGTCGGCGTTCTCGCGGCCCATGATGGTCACGTCCCTCTCGATGCTATGGGACGCCGTGGTCGCGCCGCTGAGTCGCGTGAGGACCAGTTTCAGTTTCTCAGGCATCGCGCCTCTCCTTAATGCCTCTCCTATGAAACTAACCACCACAAGACCTAAGCGCGCCCACGGGAGCGCGCTCCC
>CAYTFM010000190.1:0-17181 GCA_964436735.1 uncultured Victivallales bacterium
CTTGAATCTGAGGAACCCCTTTTTTCAAAATCTCACGACTACAGTAGGTTGGGGCTGAAAAATACACATTTTACTTCCACAGCATCACGTCAATCACGAGGAGCAAAAATATGGCGACATGGACTGAGGTGGCGGCGGGTGTCTGGCGCGCGCAGATAGGAGGCGAGGAAGCGATACGGCCGCTGGACCTCGCGGCGTCTCCGCCACGAGTGGACTCCTTGACGGCCATGGGGTCGGCGGCGTTTCCTTTCGCCGAAGACTTGGTGGTGATCGAGCCGGTTGACGGCCGCATGGTGCTGCGCTTCCCGCTTGGAGCGGACGAGCAGCTCTACGGCCCCGGACTGCAGTTCAAGGCGATCAACCAGCGACGGAAAGTCTTCCATTTGAAGGTCGACCACTACGGCGGATCCGACACGGGACGCACCCACGCTCCATGTCCCTTCTACGTCTCAAGCCGCGGCTATGCCGTCCTGATCAACACGGCGCGCTTCGTCTCGTTCTACATGGGCTCGTCCGTGCGGAAGGACTCGCCCAATCCGCCGCCGGTCCGCAACCGCAACACGGACGCCGACTGGTCGGCGTGCCCGCTCTCGGACACCGTCGAGGCCGCCGTGCCAGGCGACAAGGTGGAGGTGTTGATTTTCGGCGGCGCCACGCCGCTGGATGCGGTCCGGCGCTTCATCCTGTACTCGGGTGGCGGCTGCCTCCCACCCCGCTGGGGATTGGGATTCTGGCATCGGACGCCGATGCCCTACAACGCCCAACAGACGCTCGAGGAGGCGGAGGAGTTCATCCGCCGCGGCTTCCCGTTGCAGGTGATCGGACTCGAGCCGGGATGGCAGAGCCACTCATACCCCTGCAGCTACTCCTGGGACAAGACCCGCTTCCCCGATCCCGCGGGATTCTGCCGTCGACTAAAAGAGAACAACATCCACGTCAACCTCTGGGAGAACCCCTACGTCTCTCCGGAATCTCCTCTCCACAAGGAACTTCTGCCGTTGTCAGGCTCGCACACCGTCTGGTGCGGCATCGTGCCGGACACGACCATCCCCGCGGCGGTCAAAGCCATCCAGGACTTCAAAGGCCGCAAGCATCTCGACATCGGCGTGAGCGGCTACAAGATCGACGAGTGCGACGGCTTCGACGGCTGGCTCTGGCCGGACCACGCCGCCTTCCCCTCCGGCACCAGTGGCGAGGTCATGCGCCAAACATACGCCCTGCAGGCGCAGAAGCTTATGACGGACATGTTCCGCCAGCGCAACCAGCGCACCTACGGGCTTGTCCGCGCGTCCAACACCGGCGGCGCGGGCTATCCGTTCTCGCTCTACAACGACTGCTACGACTTCGAGGAATTCCTCACGGGCATCTGCAACAGCGGCTTCTGCGGCGTGTTGTGGACGCCGGAGCTGCGCTCGGCGCGCGGCGCCGAGGAATGGGTCCGGCGGATGCAGCTTGTCTGCCTCTCGCCGATCGCGATGCTCAACGCCTGGGCCGACGCCACCACGCCGTGGTCGTTCCCGGAGGTCGAAGAGATCGTCAAGGAGACCATGCGCCTCCGCCTCCGACTAATCCCTTATCTGTACTCCGCCTTCGCCCGCTACCATTTTGAAGGCGTACCGCCTTTCCGGGCGATGGCTCTCGACTATCCCGTCGCGCATGACCAATCCGCCAGCGGAGGCACGCTCGACGCGACCGAGAATCCCTACGCCGTCGCCGCTGGGAAGGATATTCGTGACCAGTTCATGATGGGCGACTGCCTCCTTGTCGCCCCGATCTTTCCGGGACGGGACAAACGGCAGGTCGCGCTGCCTCCCGGCATCTGGTGCGACTTCCACACCGGCGAGGTCATTGAAGGCGGGCAGCTCATCGAAGTTTCGCCGCCCATCGACCGCATACCGCTGTTCGTCCGGGACGGCGGCATCATCCCGCTGGCGATCGACGGCGATCCCACCACCTTGGAGATCCGTCACTACGGACGCGCCGAAGGCCGCTTCAATCTGTACGACGACGACGGCGAGACGTTCGACTACGAGAAGGAACGTCTTTGCTGGTTCGATCTGCATGCGGTGCGTGGACCCGACAACGATCTGCACGGCAAGGTGCAATGGGAAGGCGCACCATCGTCTCCTTTCACCTACAAGGCGTTCCACTGGATTTTCATGACTAAACAATCAAGATAGAGGTGAGGTATGTGGAAGTTCGGATGGGTGACGCGGATGGTGGCTCTCGGAGCCATGTGCGGAGCGTTGACCGCTCCCGCCAAGGAAATCACTAAACTCGATTTCGAGACAAACGCCCAGGTCGACGAGGTCCGCGCGGTGGCAGGGAAGAACTGCGAGATCGCCACCAGCTCGGAAGTCGCCCATAGCGGGAAACGGTCCCTGGCGGTGAGGCCGACACTGCTCGGCGCCGTCCGCGGCATGCTGCCGACCCCTAAGGACGCGACGAGCGGCGTCATCACGCTGTGGGTCTTCGATCCGCTCTTCACCGTCTCCCGCACCATCTCCTCGCACTTCAACCTCGGCGTCAGCCTGTGCGGCAACTGCCGCGGCGAGGACGGCAAGGCGAAATGGTTCGACTTCTCGCTCTCCGACGGACGCGAGCGCGGCTACTGGTATCTCTCCCACGGCGACACCTACGTGGGCACGGGGATCCGGCGCCATCCCGGCTGGACCCGCTTCGACATCGTGGTAGAACCCGACGGCCCCGACAAGGCGGTCATCGGCTACATCGACGGCCGCGAGGCGGCCCGCAAACCCGCCCCCGGCTTCAAGATCGCCGAGTTCGCCGCCCAGACCTTCTGGGGCGCGGGGACGATCCTTGTGGACGACTACGCCTTCAACGACGATCCGGCCTCGTTCCGTCCGGCCGCCGTCCAGAAGATCTCGGCGGGCGACGAGGCCAACCGCGCCGCGCTCGTCCCCGGCCAGGAGCTTGAGCTGTCACTGCTGATGGAGAAGAAAGGCGCCGCCGCGCCGAAGGGCGTCGTCGAGATCGAACTGCGGGACGCCCGGGAGCGGAGCATCGGTGTGTATAAAAGGGAAGTCGACTGGTCGGCGTTGAAGGATGCGAAGATAGTCACCACGATCCCCGCGCCGCCGACCTCGCGCCACTACTGGGTGACGGCAAGCTACAGGGAAGGGGACGCCACGGAGCCGATGAGCGCCACCACCGACAAGATCGACGTCCAACTGCTGCCCGACGCCGAGTTGGCGAAATGCCGGGGCAGCGTCCGCTTCGCCACACCATGGGACTGGCAGCCCGCCGACAGAGACAAGCTGGACGCCCCGCCAAAGGACTGGTCTAAGGCCCAGAAGATCCGCGACCTTTGGTTCACGAACTGGGAACGAACGTTGAAGGAGCACACGATGGGATGGTACCGCCGCGAGGTTTCGGTGCCGAAGGAGTGGAGCGGCAGGCGGACGACGATCTGGATCGAGCAGCCGCAGACCTGGGCGAAGGTCTTCATCAACGGCGCCGCGGCCGGTGAGATCGAGTGGCCGGGCGGCGAGATCGATCTGACCGGCACACTGAAGGCGGGCGAGAAGAACGAACTGGCGATCCTCGTCGACGGCATGGCGGACACCGTCCTCACCAAGGCCGTCAAAGCCATTCTCGGCGAGGTGAAATTGGACGGCCAGTGGTGGGCGCCGAAGGACGCCCGCGGCCTCGGCGGCGAGGTCTCGCTGCGCGCCATGCCCGTTGCCGCGCGGATCTCATCCGTCGTCATCGACACCAGCGTGAAAGACAAAACGCTGCGCCTCGCCTTCGACTGCGCCAGCCTTCCCAAGGCAGGCGCGTTCGCCATCAAAGGCTCCGTCTCCAAAGGCGGCAAGATCGTCAAGATCTTCAGCTCCACATCGTTCGCGGCGGGTGCCGACGCCAAAGGAGTCACGATCGACGTCCCGTGGGACGATCCCGAGCTGTGGGACCTGTGGGCGCCGAACCTGTACGATCTGAACGCCGCGCTGGTCGACGCCAAAGGCGCGACGCTCGATGTCATGCCCCCCGAGCGTTTCGGCTTCCGCGAGGTGGCCTTCGACCGCACCCGCGTGACCATCAACGGCAATCCCGTCAACCTCTTCATGCCCATGCCGCTGCTCTCGCACGGCTGCCGCGGCATGAGCGCGTGGATGGACGGCGCCAATCTCAATTATCTGAGCAACGAGCACACCTTCTACTACTGGTGGGGCGGCGCGCCCACCTCGACGCTGGCCGACGACCACTACGCCTTCTGCGACGAGGCGGGCTACGGCTCCGATCTGGGCCTCAACGACGCCAACCTGCGCAAGTTCCTCGTCAACCAGCTCTCCGCGAAGGGAGCGAACCTGCTCGACGACACGACCTACTGGCCGGCGTTCGAACGGGTCGTCCGCCACGCCGTCAAACGCTACGGCAACCATCCCGGGCTTTTCTTCCTTAATGGCGGCGGCGGCGGCGGGCAGCTCGAGATGGGCTGCATGTTCAACCCGCTCAAGATGGACGGCATCTGGCTGAAGCGCTTCGACGACCGCCCGGTCATGCGCGCGTTCCTCGCCGCCGAGACCAAGGCGAAGGCCCTGGTCAAGTCGCTCGACCCGCGCCACAACATCATCGCCCAGGACTCGGGCAACTTCCAGGACGCCATCCACATCACGCACTACGCCGGCTTCATGGCCATCCAGGAGATGATCGAGCAGGACAGCCACTGGCTGGCCAACGGCGTCAAGCCCTTCATGATCAGCGAGCAGGCCGCGCCGATGCCGCCGAACGACTGGTGCGACCACACCCGCAAGCGCGGCCACGGCACCCGCGACCCGATCAACTGCATCGCCGAGAAGTCGGCCATCACCAAGGGGGACAAGGCCTTCCACCGCCAGACGGTCGACCAGCTCGAACTCGACCAGTTCGAGCAGCGCTGCACGCGCATCCTAGACCGCAAGCAGCCGGAGCGCGGCACGACCGAACCCCCGCTCGGCCCCCTCTTCGCCTACTACCGCGACCCGGCCCTGCCCTCCGTCGTCTGGGACGTCAGCGAGGAACGCGCCCGCGAGCAATGGCTCAACTGGCGCGCCGACGGCATCGGCCTGCTCAACAACTGGGCCTCCATGGGCTCCACGATCAAAAACTGGAAACCGCTCGACGGCTTCATCGTCGGCACGGTGGACGCCCGCACCGACAAGACGCACATCCTCACCGCGGGCGAGACCTGGGAGCGCGGCTTCCTCGTCCTCAACAACCGCCGGACCGCCGCCAAGGTGAAATGCTCCTCGACCGCCGAGCTCGACGGCAAGGAGATCGAGTCCGACGCGGAGACCCTCGATGTTCCCCCCGGCGGACAGACCCGCGTGCCGATCATCGTCAAGATGCCGAAGCTCGACAAAGACGGATTCGGGACGCTCAAGGTCGAGTTGAAGGAGAAGAGCGAGACCATCGCCACGGAACGCCTCGACTTCGAAGTGCTCGCTCCGGCGAAACCACTCGACCTGAAGGCGCATGTGGCCGTAGTCGATCCCGAGGGAGACTCCGCCACCGCCTTGCGCCGCCTCGGCTTGAAATTCCAGCGGCTCAACCTCAACGCCGACTTCACCCCCTACGATGTCGTCATCTTCGGACGCAAAGCCTTCAGCTACGAGTCGAAAGTGGGCGCGACGGTTGACCTCGCCGCCCTGACCGCCACCGGCAAGAAGGTGCTGATCCTCGAGCAGGAGGACGAGATCCTCCGTCAACGCTTCTGCCTCCGCACCGACTACCTCTCGCCGCGCAACGCCTACGGCCGCGCCGGTATTCTGCATCCGGTTCTCGCGGATCTTCCCGACCGCCTACTGGCCTACTGGCGCGGGGAGGCGACGCTGACCGACGGCTACGAGATCGCCCGCTCGCAGCCGATGGAGGCGGAGCACAATGGCGCCCGTTGGTTCTATGTCTGGAACGATGGCCAGGAGCCTCCGCGGCCGCTCAAGTGGGGCAACCGCCACAACGTCGCCACCGTCGTCGCCATCAAGCCGGAGCGCGGCAACTTCCGCACCCTGGTCGACTGCGAGTACGGCCTCAACTACGCCGCCGTCTGGGAGGTCGAACAGGGCTCGGGACGGATCGTGTTCAATCAGATGGACGTCAGCGGACGGAGCGTCGTCGAACCGGCCGCCGACCGCCTGCTCGGCAACCTCGTGTCGTACCTCGCCGCCGCCCCCGCTCCCGCCTGGACAAACGGCGCCGCCTACGTCGGCGGTCCGAAAGGCGCGGAGCTTATCGAGAAGCTCGGCGTGGTCTGCAAAACGCTCACGCAACCGTCCGAGCTGAAACCCGGGGCCGCCCTGGTCGTCGGCGAGATGGAGCCCGCCGAGCTGGCGAAATGGAAGGACGCCATCGCCGCCCACGTCGCCGCCGGCGCCACCTGCCTCTCGCTGCCCAAACCCGCCGACGGCTTCGCCTGGCTGCCATTCCCCGTCCAGGCGAAAGAGGAGTTGGTCGACGCAATTCCCGTCGCCGACTCCAAACTGACAACGCTGAGAGGGGTGTCCAACGGCGACCTGTATTTCAAAGGTCGTCTGTCATTGGCGGCAATCACCGCCGCGCCGAAAGGCTCTTCACTGCTGAAGCCCGGCGTGCTCGCGGAGATCCCGCACGGCAAGGGGCGATACGTCTTGTGCCAAGTGTGGCCGGAATCGTTCGACGTCAAGGCGCGGTTCTATCTCGAGGAGTCGCGGCGGCTTTCCTACCGCTTCGTGCTGAACCTGTTGAACAACATCGGCGTCCAGATGGCGCCGACGACGTTCCTCAAGCCCGCGACGAAAGCTGAAACGGCGGCGATCCCGCCCCTTGAGTTGGCCTCGGCCAAATGGCTCGGCTTGAAGGCCAAGCCGGGCGAGACCGCCACGCCCGATGCCGCCGACCCGCGCTGGAAGCCGGTCAAGATCCCGGGCTATCCCCACGACCAGTCGCCCGACTGGAAGGCGGAGGACGGCGCGCTGTTCTGGTACCGCTGCGAGTTCGACGTGCCGAAGCTGCTCGGCGAGGCGACCGTCTTCATCGGCGCGGTCAAGGACGAGGACGACGCCTACCTGAATGGCAAGCAGATCGGCCACACCGGCCGCGACACCAACATCAACGACTGGCTGCTCGCCCCGCGCTACTACCCGGCTCCCGTCGGCGTGATCAAGGAGGGACGCAACGAACTGCTGCTAAAGGTGATCTGCCTGGGCGGCAAGTCCGGCATCACCGCCGGCCCGACCCGAATCCTCTGGGGCGCGGCCGCCGCGGCGGGCGAGTCGACCACCGCCCAACTGGCCAAACTCCCCCCGATCGACCTCGCGGGACAATGGCGCGGCGCGAAGGGCGCGGCCGACGAGAAGGAGCGCCCCGCCGACGGCGATCCGCGCTGGCATCCAATCCGCGTCCCCGGCGAGTTCCAGGGGCAGCACGGCGAGTGGGCCAGCTACAACGGACTCTTCTGGTACACACGGAACTTCGATCTCAAGGCGATCCCCGAGGGGGCGCGCCCCGTACTCGTCCTTGGCTCGGTCGACGACGAGGACGACACCTTCATCAACGGACAGAAAATCGGCCACACCGGGCAGGACACGAATCCGAAGGACTACTGGATGGCCATGCGGGTCTACCCGATCCCCCCCGGCCTCCTCAAGCAGGGGACCAACACGATCGTCGTCAGAAACAACGACATCCGCGGCAGCGGCGGCATCGCCACCGCACCGGCACAGATCACATGGCTCCACCCTGACGAGGCGGCCAAGGCGCGGCTGGCCGCCTCGCCGTACCTCTTCGAGGCGACCCGCGGCGACGACCCCTATTGCTACAATGGATGGTGATGAACATCCGGAGCGGAGGACCGCTCCGGATTTTCAATGGTTTTGAATTGTCAATAAATCCATGCTAATAATTGTGTAACAGGAGAGCAAACATGAGCACCACACAGGTATCCCCGCCCCCTCTGATAAAGGATCGATATAGTAACAATTCGATGAGGGTAAAAGGTTTTACCCTCATCGAATTGTTAGTGGTGATCGCGATCATCGCCATTCTCGCCGCCCTGCTCCTGCCCGCCCTCAAGAGCGCGAAGAGCCAGGCGGTGGCCATCTCCTGCATGTCGAACATGAAACAGTGCGGCCTCGCCTTCTACTCATACGCGACAGACCAGAACGACTTCGCGCCCTGTGCCGAGCCGAACACCAACCATGACAGTTCCGGCACCCTCCTCCCACCGATTATCTGGGGTGACTTCTGGCCTGACTGGATGATGATCAACGGCTACCTTCCTGACGTGCGGAAACAGACGAATCACATTTGGTCAGGACAGTACAAGCAGTCCGCCGTGCCGACTGAGAACATCTTTTCTTGTCCCGCACTCCCGCCGCCAGCAAGTTATTCAGCCCGCGGACAGGCTTACCCCTGGAATGGATGGAAGTCAAGCAGCATGCTGAGTTACGGACTCCGCGCGGTCACTAAATCCCTGTACTATCCCGGCGAGGTGCTCCCCAACGGTCTGCGGATTCCCAAAATGAGCACACTCAACAACCAGTACCCCTACATGGCGGACAGCGTCGCCATAAGCACAGCCAATCCCACTGTCTTCTTTCAAACTGAGGAATGGATACCGGACGGTGCCAAATCGTGGGGCACGTATGTCATCTGGGGCATCCACGCCCGGCACAACCTGAAGGCGAATCTGTGGTATCCCGACGGCCACGTTGTCCCGACCGTCCGTTCCATGGTCCGCGACATCAAACAACCCAACGGCGCGGGTGGCACCCCCTCCGCCCCAACCGAGGTGTATCCCTAAGGAGAATCATCCATGCCCAAAAAGTCACACCGCGATAAAATGTTCACTCTGATCGAATTACTGGTGGTGATCGCCATCATCGCGATCCTCGCTGCGTTGCTCCTGCCCGCCCTCAAAAGCGCGAAGAGCGAGGCTGTGTCGATCACCTGCATGTCGAACATGAAACAGTGCGGCCTCGCCTTCTACTCGTATGCGACAGACCAAAACGACTTCGCACCTTGCTCCGAGCCGAACACTGGTGCAAAACTCGTCTGGACTGATTTGTGGCCCGACTGGATGATGATCAACGGCTACCTGCTGGACATCCGTAAACAGACGAACCATGTCTGGGATGGACAATACAAGCAGTCGGCGACGACCTTTCCGAACTTCTTCTCCTGTCCTGCGTTGCCGCCGCCCAGCGTCTTCGCCTGCGCAGGACAATGGTATCCCTGGAACGGACTCACCGAAAGCACCAAACACAGCTTCGGCCTCCGCGCGATCACTTCCTCCTTATACTATCCAGGCGAGGTGCTTCCCGGTGGTTTACGTATTCCAAAACTGAGTTCGCTGAACAACCAATATCCCTACATGGCGGACAGCGTCTCCATACCAACCTCCGACCCTTCTCTTCTTGAACAGTCGCAGGAATGGATTCCAGACGGTGCCAAATCATGGGGAACATACGTCATCTGGGGCATCCACGCCCGGCACAACCTGAAGGCGAACCTCTGGTATCCGGACGGCCATGTCGTGCCGACAGTGCGCTCCATGGTGCGCGACATCAAACGCCCAAACGGCGCGGGTGGCACCCCCTCCGCTCCGACCGAAGTCTACCCATAAAACACTCTAAGGGCGTGATGAGACGAGCGGTGTGCATGCCAATGATGATCGGCGCGCGGAAAAGTCCCGTCGGACAGATTGTTTGTGTTGTGGATTGATGACTCAAGACCAATGAAAATCTGGGAAAACACTCCGAGGGCGTGGTGAGACGAGCGGTGCGCATGCCAGTGATGATCGGCGCGCGGACAAGTCCCGTCGGACAGATTGTTTGTGTTGTGGATGGATGACTCAAGACCAATGAAAATATGGGAAAACACTCCGAGGGCGTGGTGAAACGCGCGGTGCGCATGCCAGTGATGATCGGCGCGCGGACAGGTCCCGTCGGACAGATTGTTTATAGGAACATCTGGGAAAGAAGACATGACGCGCACGCAAAACCGCCTACCCAGCACGCTTCACTTGAATCGGACGCGCCGCCAGATGTTCCTCCCGGTCCGCCTTGGCGTCCACCCCGACGGGAAACTCCCCCCCATGGAATCTCCCCTGCAGGTGAGCCTGCTGAACTATTTCGTCAACAGCTTCGCCGTCCCGTATCGCTTCCCTCGACATCAGCACGTCGAGCACGAACTCATCTTCGTCGACAACAGGCCGTACCCGTGCCGTTTGAACGACCATGCGATGGAGCTCGCGCCCGGCACGCTCCTTGTCGTGAGCCCGGGGGATTGGCATGAGGATTTTTTCGATCCGCCGTTGCAATGCCACGTGCTGCAACTGCGGATCACGCACCGGGGTACGGGCGCGAGATGCCGACTGCTTGCGGAAGGGGTCTCTCCAAAGGATCACTGCCTGGAGACACCGCGGGAAGTGATCGAGCCTTTTCTGCAAAAGCTTGATGATGAAGAGCGTGACGCAGTCCGTGACTTCGCGTCGATCGACCTCCAGGCGGCCGTGGCGGAAGAGTTGTTCTGGAGGATCGCCCGTCGCGTCCCTCGCCAGCTGCTCTCTCCTGAGTTCACCGCCGCCGTCAGCCTTGCGCCGTTGCTGCAGCGGCGCATTTCCCGACTTTTCGAGGAGTCCCTGCATGGAAACCTCTCCGTCGGCTCGATGGCGCGGGCACTCGGCATGAGCGTAAGCGCGCTCGCCCACGACTGCCGGCGGGAGTTGGGCGTTCCCCCCGCGAAGGCGTTCACCGAGCACAAGATCAAACGCGCGGCCGAGATGCTGCGGCATACCGACATGAGCATCAAAGAAATCAGCGAGTACCTCGGCTTCAAAAACCCCTATCATTTCTCCCGCGTCTTCAAGAGCGTCCACGACGTCCCCCCCGCCACCTTCAAAACCTTGTCGCCCGAAAACATGGAAGATCCCCTGCAGGATCTTTGAAAACAACAAGAAACCAACAACACCACACCTCACACAAGGCGGGCCGATCGCCCAGTCAATCGGACGCCTAACGCTGAAAGACGCGGCGACAAATTAGGCTGCGGGCAAGCTCCGCATTGTTTAAAATGTCACCATAGTATCGGTGATGCTCACTACAGGCGTAGCTTTTCAACGCCACCGCACGTAGAGTAGAGGTGTAATCGATTACAAACCAAGGAGCGGAACATGACGATAACTGCGCCGTCACGGATTTTCCCTCGACCGCCTCATGCCCGTCGCATGGGTTTCACCTTGATCGAACTACTTGTGGTGATCGCGATCATCGCCATCCTCGCGGCGCTTCTTCTCCCGGCGCTCCAGAGCGCGAAAACCCGTGTGAAAAGCGTTGTGTGCACCAACAATCTCAAGCAGATCCTGATCGCCTCGCATCAGTACTCGATCGATTACAATTCATACAACGTGCCCGCATGGTACGGCGGAGGCGAACCAATACTTCCGGCGGGCGCACTCACCTGGATGGGGTTCACTCAAGGCTATGTAGGCAAGAGCCTCACCTCCTTTCCCAACACCGCCTCATTCCCGACCGCCTGCTGCCCTGAATCCCCCGAGCGCTTCGGGTATGGCAACTATGCCGGAGGGTTCACAAAAATCGGGGTGTATACCGGTTTCTATTCACTTACCCAAATCAGCGCCCCCTCGAAGACCGTCTACTATGCGGACAACATCAGGAACTTCAACTATGCGTGGGGAGTTGCGCCGACGGGGTCGCCGAACGACTATGCGAACTGGAAGTGCTATCTGCGGGCCGCCAACTGGATGGCGGGAGGCGAGACGGATGTGCCGCTGTATTTCGTCCATCCCGGCGGTTCCGCCAACATCGGATGGGTCGACGGCCACGCCAGCCCGAGGCTCAGAGGAGATGGGATCTATGACAACACCGCCGCCGCGAAACAGGAATGGTGGAATCTGCAGTAAGGAATGACGGGACCGAGATGTGAGCTGCCCCAAGGGTTCGGGGTTCAGGTTAACACAAGGGATTCCATCCAATTAACACGTAGCTCCCAGATATCGCTTACTGATTCAAAAAATCTTATGACATGCAAGGATCAATCATGCCGTATGCTCTGGTGGACTTCCTGAACCCTGAACCCTACCTACCTGAATAGTACCTTAACCATAATAAGGAACTTCCCCATGCCACACGCTTTGTCTCGCTTGTCCGCCGCCGCATTCCTGACGATCCTCCTCGCGGCCTGGTTTTCTCCACACACGGCGGCGCAGACGGCCGCGGCAGACGAGGTCGTATTCGAAGAGGACTTCGAGAATGCGGCGAAAGTCAAGACCAGTTTCAAAGACGGGAAATTCATTGTCGACGAGGGACGTGACGGCAAGGGAATGCTCGTCCAAAACGACAAAGACAGCATCTGGATCAACGTCCCACTGCCCGCCGAACGCCTGCGTGGCTGCACCGTGGAGTTGTCCGCATCCGCCCGTGGCGAGAACATCTCGCAGAAGCCAAAAGGGTATAACGGCATCAAACTCCAATTCGGCTATACAACCGAGGACGGGAAAAAAGAACATCCAATGACGCACCTTCCAGTCGGCACGTTCGGCTGGAAGAACTACAGCGTTCAGGCGACGTTTCCACACAATCTGAAGACCGCGGCCTTCACGCTTGGCCTCGAGGCGGTCACGGGAAAAGTCTGGTACGATGACGTGGTCGTCAAAGTGGTTTCCGCTCCATCGGCCTCCTGCGCGCCAGTCGCGGCGCCTGGACAGTCGAAGTCCTCTTCCTGTAAACGCAATCTGCTGCGCAGCTCGAGCTTCGAAACGGGATTCGAATGGTACTCGCTCATGCGTGGCATCTATCTCGACGATGGGAAAACCGATCCCGTCTACCTGCCCCCCGTCATCGACTCCGCCGAGAAGCACCATGGGGCGGCAAGCCTGCGCATCGACAACCCCGACGGCGACAGTTGGCGGCTTTCCTCGAATGACATCGCGCTCTCGCCAGGTGCTTCGTACACACTCTCATTCTGGATGAAGGCGTCGGTGCCGGGCATGATGGTCAGGGCCGCGCTCATCGGCCGTGAGAATAACGACTGGAGCAATCCTGGCAAGACGTTCACCCTCACCAACGAGTGGAAGCACTACGAGGCGGCTATTGCGGTTCCAGCGAACCACTCGTACTATTTCCTCGCCATCAGCAATCAGGCCGATGGACGCAAGGGATGGGGGGGAACGCTCTGGATCGACGCCGCGCAACTCGTCGAGGGAACCGACGGGACCTACAAGCCACCCGAGATCGAGGTGGGCGTCGTGAAGAGTTCTCCGCGCTACTACACGCTGTCGGCGGCAGAAGACTACCCCGTCATATTCAAGATGCGCAACAATGGGACGACTCCCCGCGAGGTGAAGGTGAAGTATTCGGTCTATGACGAATATTTCGAGCGGACCGCGCTCACGTCCGAGACGCCCGTGGTGTCCGCCGCCGCCGACAGCACGACCGACATCACGGTAAGCACCATCTCTCCCAAGCTCCGTGGCAAGTTCATCCTCACCTTCGATGCCGTCGATGCGAAGAGCGGCGACGTCCTCGGCAGCGGCGATCTCGATTTCGCCGTCATCGACGCCGTGAGAAGAACCACCCCGGTCGAGGGCTTCACCGTCTGCGGCCAGTTCTCCGTATGCGCCGACTGGTTCACCGTCGGCTGGGCCAACCGCCAAACGTGGTACGCCCTGGGCTGCTCGCCGGCGGAGCAGTTCGACTACCGTATGGATATGGGCGACCGATGGGTGCGCCTCTGGGGAGGCGGCCGCGGCGACCTTTCCATGGGACTGGTCGAGCCCGAGGAGGGAAAATTCGAGTGGACCTCCGTCGACAAATTCGTGGACGAGGGAATGAGACGCGGCATGCGGTTCATGGGAACGCTCGGCTCCACGCTGATCGTCGAGGAGAAAGGCGCGGACAAACGCTACGAGGGCGCGCCGAAATGGATCCAGGACCGTTTCGGCCTGAAGCCTTCCGCCGGCTCCATGAAGGCGACCGTGTGCCTGCCGTCGATCGAGGTGTGGAAGAGTTACGTCGCCGCGTGCGTGACACGCTACAAGGGGAAAATCACCCATTGGGAGGTGTTCAACGAGCCAAACCTCTGGATGTCGAGCGCCGAGTACAACGAGTTCCTCAAGGCGGCCTACGAGACGGTGAAGCGCATCGACCCCGAGGCGAAGGTCGTCGGCTTCTGCGCGACGGGCGACCTCGGCGGCGAGATGGGCGAGTTCGTGAAGGGCTGCCTCGACACCGGGGCGAAGGATTATTTCGACATCCTTTCCTTCCACCCCTACTCCTCGCGGCAGGAGGCAAGCCCCTTCCCGGCGGAGAAGGCGGTGGCGCAACTCAAGGAGATCCTGGCGGCGCATGGCCAGGAGAAAAAAGAGATCTGGAACTCGGAACTCTTCTACCTGACACCCGAACCGCTTAAGAACGAGTATTTCACCTCGCTCCAGATCAAGGGACACGAGGCGGCCCGCCGCTTCCTTATCGATTTGGCCAGCGGCGTTTCGAAGTCATTCTGCGTCGTGGACAACAGCTACTGCCAGAAGATCAACGCCATCAAAAGCTGGAACGACAGAAGCGACAAGCCCACGCCGAACCGCCTCTTCGTCATCTACAACACCTTGGCGAAGCACTTCGAGGGCGCCACGTTCGTTTCCCAGATCCCGCTCACCGGCGAGAGCAGGCTGTACGTCTTCGAAAAAGGCGGCGCGCCCATCGCGGCGGCGTGGAACTATGGCAAGGACATCATGATGAACGAGGCGGTCTTCCCCGGCGCGGAAGGAAAGCTGTCGTTCCTCGACGCGATGGGCAACCGCATCGAACCCACCATCGCCGACGGCGTCTGCTCGCTCCCCATCCAGAACAGCCCTTTCTACATCACCCCCATCAGCATTGAGAAACCCGCATTCCTTGCACTGCTGAATGCGGCGAGGATCGAACCCGGCGTGCCGGTCTCCGTGGCGGCTGGCATGACCTTCGTGGACGGGAAACCGTCGCTTCTCGTCGAGGCGGAGAATATCACGCCGGAGCAGGCGACACCGCGCATAACCATCGAGGTGCCCGGCGGCGAGTTCGCCGCTCCCGGCGAACTGTCGGACGCGATCCCGGCCGGCGGCATCCGCTCCTTCACCCTTCCGATCACCATGCCCCAACCATGGAACGTGGCGAAGGTCATCGCCCACGTGACCGCCGGAAAGAAAACCGCCACCCTTCCGCTTACCATCCGCTATCTGCCATGCGTCAACGTCCCGAAAGCGGCAAAACCGATGACGGTCGACGGCTCGGCCGCCACGGAGGAGTGGGCAGGCGCCGCGCGTGCCGAGATCAAGGACGCCAGCCGCCTCAAGCTTGGCCCAAAGAGCTGGAAAGGCCCCGAGGACTGCTCGGCCACCGTGTTCTTCTCATACGATGCCAATGCGTTATACATCGCCGCGAAGGTGGTTGACGATGTCCGTGGCGATGTGGCGGAAAAAAAGTATGCGTGGAGTGCCGACGGTGTCGAGCTCTTCATCGACGCCAAACCCGACAAGAAGATCGGGAACTCGAAGTATTCGCCATGCACCTACCAACTTCTCTTCGCCATGCCGACTCCGCGCTTCCCCGAAATCCTGGCGCAGAAGAGCGGCGTCTCCGGCTCGCCGCTCAAGGTCGAGGACGTCGCGGTGAAAACGACTTCACGCGATGGCGGCTACGACGTCGAGTTCGCCATACCGTGGAAGTCCCTCGCCGTCGAACCCGTTTCCGGCATGACGATCGGCTTCGACATCGCCGTGGACGACGCCGACGACGCCGAGGGACGCAAGACCCAGATGGTCTGGGCCGGCGAGGGCGACAACTGGGGCGTCCGCGCGAATTTCGGGCGCCTTGTGCTTGAATGAGAAATGGATGGGATCCCACCTATGCGGCCGATGATCCCGAAAGCAACAAAGTCGACGGCGGGAAGGTGACCGACCGCCTCAACGTCCTCCTCGACGCATGGAAGAACAACGAGCGTTTCTGACAGACAGGCGGTCCTGACTGGCAGAGCGACGCCACGGCATGTACATTCCCGTGCATGCCGGGGTATTCGGCCACGGATGCGCGTGCGAACGTCAACAGAACAAGGAGTGATGGACGATGAAACTGGTTATGAGAGTGTGGGCTGCCGTCATGCTGTGCGTCGCCGCGGTGTGTTTCACGGCGTGCATCGGAAGCGCGCCGGTCACGGGAATGAAGTCGCCGATCGTGGCGAGCTGGAAGGCGCCGCTTAATCTGGACTTGAAGGACGCCACGCTCGGCACGAAAGTCGGCAGGGCCACCGTCAAGAGCTACGCCTTCGGCCTGGTCGCCATCGGCGACATGAGCATCCAGACCGCCGCGACGAACGGCGGCATCAAAACGATCCGCCACGTCGACTATGAATACGACAACGCCTTCTTCTTCGCCTATCAGGAAATGACCGTCATCGTCTACGGCGACTGACTAAAGCGCGCCCGCCGGGCGCGCTTACCGCCACCACCCTTGATTTGGCTGGGAGGTGGTGGTGTCGCAGTAGCGGGCGTGGTTCTCCAACATGGGGACAAGCCCCCGCACTTGCTCGGTGATGAATTTCCTGCCGCGTTCGATTGAAACGCTTGGCGATGGACAGGCATGGTGCCGCGGATCTTGCATGAAATAGCCGACCTGGCCGCCCGAGATGGCATTCAGCGTGTCGGTTCTCGGCGGCGCCTTGTCAGCCATGCGCATCGCCTCCTCGTTGTAGAGACTTGGTCGGCCCAGAATCTCCAGAGCGGCCAACACGATAGACGCCTCCTTGCCTGACTCGGCGTCGCCAGCAAACAGCGCCGCCGCCTCGGCGGTGAGCGGCGTGTAGACATCCACGAACAGCGCAGGGATGCCGTCAGTCTCGAAGATCCGTCGGGCAAGCAGACGAAACGCCATCTGGTTGGGTGCGTGGATGCTGATAATTACGATCCGACGGAATCCCATTCGATGCGCCTTCTTGATCACGGTCGCGGCGATCGCCACGGACGCTTCAGGTTCGACGGAAATCGTGCCGGCGAACCCATCCGTCGATCCTGCCCACGTATAGGAGAGGTCGGGGAGGATCAGCGCGTCGACACGCTCAGCCACACGCAGCGCGATAGCCTGCGCGGCGAAGGTGTCCGTCCCGATCGGCTGGTGCGGGCCGTGCATCTCCACGCACCCAACAGGGAACAAC
>CAYTFM010000190.1:17216-17518 GCA_964436735.1 uncultured Victivallales bacterium
TTCGTCAAATACGCCTGCAGCTCGGGCGTGGTCAGCTCCATCAGAAATCTGCTGCGCATGATCATCCCCCCTTGTATGATTGGTCGACGCCCTTGCCCGCCTTGACATAGTCTATTCAGGTGTGAATTTAACCGGCTTCACCGGGACTTCAACACATTGCCTTAGCGCCCCAAAGGGGCAACTCCATCGTAGCCTGGGGCATCCGCCCCAGGCCAATATATCCCAAATCCATCACCCCTGAAGGGGTTGCACAACGACCACCTGCCATAGATTGTGGAAGGCCTTCAGCCATCGAACACTTT
>CAYTFM010000191.1:0-9587 GCA_964436735.1 uncultured Victivallales bacterium
ACGCAGGCGGCGGGGAGATGGTGGAGTGTAACGGGGCGGATGATGCCGCCTTCGTGGAACCAGTCGTGAATTTCGCTGGGGACGTCGCCGGGGCGGGGGCGGTTGTCGACGAGCACGAGGAGGCGGTTATGCGCCGCGGCGATTCCCGTGATGTCGGCGGTGAACGGCTGGTGCGGGCCATCGAACTCGCCGATGAGCTGGCCGTTGAGGAAAGCCGTCGCACGGTCGCATATCCCTTCGAAATGCAGGAAGGAGCGCATTGCGAGGCGAGGTGACTCGATGTCGAAGTGGATCCGGTAGACGACTTCGCCTTCGTAGTAGGCGAGCTCGGGGTGGATGCGGACGAAGGAACCCGGAACTGATGTCGTCCAAAAGGCGTCCTCGTCATACGACGGGAAGAATTTGCCGGGAACACGCTCGGACATCCACCACGTCTGGCGGCGGCACCGCCCCATCGGATCGGGAAGAAGTCCCCAGCCCTCGTTGATGTGTCGACCGACTCGTCCGTTGAAACACCAGTTCGCGTGCATTGCTATACCTTATTTGTTGGCTTCAAAATCCGAAACACGAAGCACGAAATCCGAAACAGCTGAAAACGCTGTTGAGTTTTTTTATTTATTATTCTTATTTCACATTTACTTCGGATTTCGACATTCGGATTTCGGATTTTGTGATCAAACCTGGTTCTTTGCAGTGCGGGGCGAGCTCGCGGCGGGCCTGTCGGACGGCCCATTCAAAATGGTCGAGACCGGAGACATCACCCTCGAGCCAGGGTAGCGTGGCGGGATCGATGCCGGAGCATTCGAATTTCGGCGTCGGGTATTCGCGGCCGTTCAGCGAGCGCCACATGATGTTGTCAGCCCAGACGTCCCAACGCATGCCGAGATCAAGTCCCTCGCGGTGGTAGCGGACGTGGCGCATGAAGAACAGTTGTTCGTCGAGGACTTTCCCCTTTTTGAACCAGCTCCTAAATGACTCTTGCGTGGGGAAGTCCGCGGTGGTGGCGACCTCGCAAATGAAGCCGCCGCCGATCCGGCAGAGATCCATCTCGGAGAGGCTCATGGCGGGGCCGTGGTAGCTGTCGATGTGGATGAGCCCCCAGAACTTCTCGCGGACGGCGCGGATGCGCGGGCCGTCGCACTGCTGCGGGCGGCTGGGCAGCGGACGTATGCCGATGCGCAGGGGACCGTCTTGGATGAAGATGTCGCAGAAGTTCGCTGATTCGCCGGCGAAGTCGCGCAGTTCCTGGTCGTCGAGCCAGATGTGGTCGATTATGTTGCCGAAGCACAGCGGGAAGACGAGACTGGTGGAGAGCGCGGTGATGGCGTGCCGTTCGGTGATCCGCGGGCGGTAGAGCACGATGGAGGTCCGACCGTGCTGGATTCCCGCGTAGCGTCCGTTATCGAACCAATGCTCGACGTCCTCTTGCTGGAAAATGGACGGATCTTTGGGGTCCATCTGGAACCGCCACTTGCCGGTCACTGGTTTGTCGTTGGTGGTGAAGGAGCAGAAGAGGAGTCCCTGGTTGGCGGTCCGCGCCAGCGGTGACGCCTTGCGGTAGGCGATCTGCCAGTTGTTGTTGGGGCAGCCGCCGATCATGCGCTGGCTGGCCGTGCCCATCGCCCAGTCGGCTTCCTGGTATTGATAGGTGTAGATTTCCCGCGCCGAGAAGGGGACGATGTCCGCGAGTGTGACGCCTTCGATCGCGGTGGTGCCGCCGGGGCCGGGGACCTCGCGGCGCGCCCCTTCATCGAAGTGTCCCGTCTCATGCGTGCCGCGGATCACATGCGGATAGCTCCGCTCGTAGATCAGTGGGGCGATGTGCGCGGGTACATGGTAGGAGTGGGCGCAGATCCTCGCCAGGAAGCCGAGATTCCAATGGTCATCGTGGGCGTCGCCGTTGAACTCGAACGACCGCTCGGACGGCGGCGCGTCGACGAAGACGTCGGCGACAGGATAGGCGGGCTGTCCAAAACGGTCGCCGAAGACGCACCACAGACCGGCTGCGTTAACGAGCGGGTTCAGGCGCCCGCCGGTGTAGTCGCGGGCGCAGGGGCCGGGTTTGCGGCCGAGGTTCGGATGCCAGTGGCCGATCCAGTCGACCCAGATCCTTGCTTCGCAGTCTGCGGCGAGTTGGCGAATCTCCGGATCAGCCGCGAACTCCGCGACGGCGGCGGTCGAATACAGTGAGTGCGGGATGTAGCAGTCGTTGGTCTCATGCATGAAACCGCGGCGCAGGAACGTGTCGCGGAAATTCATGAGGTTGGCGCGCCCCTCCTCGACCGCCTCGGCGTTGCCGACGAATTGCCCGCCAAGGATGAGCGAGGCGGTGGCGAGCGTGACATGGTTGTCGTTGTACCCGTGGTGCTGGAGATCCTTTTTCGCATAATGGATCACGTCCCGCGCGATCCTCTTCTTAAGAGAATCGCTGAGGTCGTCGGGCATGGCGTCGCCCGCGCCGTGGATCACCGCCATGATGTACTCGGTGGTGAAGGAGCAGGCGTTGACGCGCTGTTGCACCGTTGGGTGGAGCAGGAGCTTGCGCGCGAGTTTCTTGTCGGCGTCGTCGCCCAGCAGGAAGGGCAGCGACACCTGGACGATGACGCGCCAGTCCGGTTGCGGATTCGCCGCCGGCGGGCAGAGCCAGGTGCCCTCGGCGTCGACGAACCGCCGGAAGCGGCGTCTGACGTTCTCGAAAATCCAGTCACGTCGTGGTTGCATGCCCTCAGATGTCCAGGGAGCCGGCTCGTGCGCGTTCATCATGTTTCCTTCATTTGTTATATGATCTGGTTACCATGGTGCGAAATTTATGGACAATGTCTTTGCTTTGGTTGCTCAATTCTGCGCCCCGTAGCCCCAGAAGTTGCCGTCGACGGGATGGCCCGTGAAAGCCCATCCCGCGTTGGAGCAGGGGATTTCCTCGTATCGCACAGGGAGCGCATGGCCATCGGCGAAGACGAAATTGATCTTGCCCCCGTGACGCGTCTTGGCGTAGTAGAAGCAGCCGGTTGGCGGCTTGAAGGGCGGGTTGCCGCCGATGCCCGCCAAGCGGTAGCTATTCTCGTAGCTGTCGGCGAAGGAGCAGGTTTGCGAGGGGTAGGTGAGCCAGGAGCGTTTCACATTGGTGATGCCGTAGATGACTCCCGAGCCTCCCCACCCTCCCGCGTTGTACGGTCCGATGTTGTTCGCCTCGCCGTTGATCCCGTAGGTGCGTTCCTGCCACTGGTCGGCGGCCTTGGAGGCGAAGCATTCGAAGATGCTGCTTTTTGGGAGAAAGCGCATCTCGGAAATACTTTTCCCGTATACCACGGACGCGACGAACGCCGTCCAGTACGCGTAGTTGCTGGTGCCGGGATCATACCCGCCGGCGGGGGGAAGACGGTCATCGTAATCGTTCGCATAGCAGTCGGCCGCCTGGCCAATCTGCTTAAGATTTGAAAGACAGGAAATGTTTTTCGCCGTCTGCTTCGCATTGCTCAGCGCGGGGAGCAGCAGCGCGGCGAGGATGGCGATGATCGCGATGACGACGAGTAATTCTATCAAAGTAAAAATCTGACGCCGCATCCGATCCAGAATCAACGTGTTCGGGATGAACCTATGAATGCGCTCCATACTATTCTCCCAGATTTTTAATGGTTTTGAATTGTCTTCCACACATAAACAATCTGTCCGACGCGCATATTAGTTTGTCGTTCATCACTGGCAATCACGCCGCTCGTCACCAGCCGCCTTCGGATTGTTTTCTGAGTGTTTTACTTGTCCACCAGGAACGATCCCCAGAGTTCTGGTTGGAGGGCGGCCTCGGTGGGGACGTCGCTGACGACTTGGGTGTCCTTATTGAAGCGGCAGATCCGCGCGACGCGTCGGCCGGTGGAGTCGGCGATGATGACTCCGGCGTCGCCCGGCAGTTCGCGTTTGGGCCAGAGGTTGCCGAGGGAGTTGGCGGGAAGGGCGGCCTCGACCACGTAGCCGTCGGCGGTGTCGGTGATCGCCACGGTGGCGTCTTTGAGGATCTCGACTGCGTCGAAGGAGACCTCGACGCCGGCGGGATTGCGGAAGACGCGCGGGTTCTTCGCATTGGGCACGAGGGCGTTGTAGATGGCCGCCGTCGGTTTGCCGTCGACTTTGCCGATCACGATCCGGCAGTCGCCCATGAGTGGTTTCTTGCCCTTGGGATCGGCCGCGGGATCCGCGCGGAAGCGCAGTTCGACGGCGTCGCCGGTCAGGAAGAGCTGCGCGAAGTCGTCCTTGGCGGTGTTGAGGTAGGCGCCTTTCTTAAAGACTTTGAAGGCGGCGTAAAGATTTTTCCCGACGGTCCGTAAGGCGACTTCGGCGCGGGGCGCGCCTTCTTTGGGACCGATGGCCGCCGCCGTTTTCCAGTCCCAGTCGTCCAGTTTGCCGTCGATGGTTGGCGGATCCTTGGTGAGAGCGATGCGGATCGGAGCCGCCTCGTCGGCCTTCTCCTTGCGTTCGGCGATGCGCGCGGCGGCGAGCGACGCCTGCTCCGTGGTGAGCGCGAGCGATCCGGAGAAGCGTTTGACGGCGTCAAGACCGGTGACCTGCAGCATGTGGTGGGCGTTTTTGCCGTGGGCGAAGATGACGCGGCCGTCGTCGAGTTTGTTGAGGTGTTGGATGGTCTCGCCCTTGTAGACATCCGGGCCTGGCTCGCCGCCCTCGGCGGGGTCGCGGAGGAGTTTGGCGACGAGCAGTCCGTCGGTGGTGACGAGTGGCACATGCAGTCCGTGCCACTGTGTCACGCCGACGATCTCGCCGAGTTCGCCGCCGGCGTCGACGGGGCCCATCAGCCCTTCGCCGCTGATGCTGGTGGGCAGCCGGTAGTCCTCGCTGGTGGGTATGCTCCAGAGTAATTTCCCGTCTTTGTCGAACGCTGAAAGTGATTGGTTCTTCTCCCCCCACCGTCTCGTTTCCGCGGGATTGATGGTAAGCACTCTTTTTTGTGAGTCGACACTGACGGATCTGAAACCGCCCTCCTGGCGCGAGACCATTGTGGCGTTGTTGATGTCGTAGCGCGGCGCGCCGGATTCGTTCCAACCGCGGAACGCGAACCTGAACACCATGCCGGCGCCGCCGATGTAGGCGTTCATCTCCTGATCGAAAGATCCCGAACCCCAATGTCCAACCCAGCAGGGGAAGGAGTCCTTGTCCTGTTTGCGCCACTGGAACTCCTCCTCCTGCGGGACCGCGTCGCCGTTGGCGTCGGCCCACACGAAGTTTTCTCCCGCATGTTTGGCGAAGAGCTCTGGCGCGGGTTTCTCCCGCCATAGCAGGTCCTTCACCTTCTTCACCTGTGGGTTGTCGCCACGGTTGAAGATGCCGCCGATCGCGGCGCAGGGTCGCCATGAGCCGTCGGACTTGAGTTCGCCGATGACGATGTGATGAGTTTTGGCGGTGGCGAGGTAGCGGCGTCCGTTGGCGTTGATGATGCGGTGCGAGTGGCCGCTGTTGCCGTTGAGCTCCGAGAAATAGTCGTCCTTCGAGGCCTGGCGGTGCACGGTGAGCAGCGGGACGTAGCCTTCCTTAGCGAGATCGAGGGTGAACCAGGCGCCGTCCGAGTAGCCGCAGTTTGGATTCGACGGGTCGATCAAGCCGCCCTGGGTGCCGCCGTAGGTCGTGCCGCCGACGAACTCCTTGACGAACTGGCCGCTCGTGGCGTTCCAGACGCTGAGGCGGCGGGGGCAGTTCTCGTCCTCGGGCACCCACAGCCTTCCGTTCGTGTCGATGGCGATGCCGCGGGGCATGCGCATGCCGTTCAGGTCGTAGGCGCCGTCGCGGGGGCGGCCCCCCGCCTTGCCGATCAATCGAAGTTGTTTTCCGTTGGCGTCGAAGACTTTGACGCATTGGGCGGCGCCCCAGTCGGAGACGTGGAGAGCGCCGTCAGCGTCGACCGCCACGCCGACCGGGGCCTCCAGGCCGGCCGAGACCACCGGCGTGGTTTTGCCGTCGGCGAGGTCGACTCGCACGACCGTCTGGCCGGAGATGGCGAAGAGTTTCCCGTCCTTTGAGATGGCCAGGCCGGCCGGTTTGTCAATCTTCCAGCGCGCCAGCTCCGTCATGTCGCCCGAATTGAAGACGACGATCTCGCCGGAAATGCGCAGGCTGACATAGAGTTTGCCGTCCCTCGCCGCCAGTCCCGCGAGGTTGGCTCCGGCGCAGTGGCCGCTGAAGTAGTAGTCGTCGCGGACGCCGATGGTGTCGAGCGAGAGTTTTTTCTCCCGGTGCAGATCCCATTCGTAGCCGACGGCCAACTGCGAGCTGTTGTGCGTGGATATCTCGTGGTAGGGTTTGGCGGTGGAGAAACCGCGGCGGTATCCCGAGCTTTTGTCGAGGCAGCTGATGACGGTCCTGAAATAGGCCAGTTCCTTCTCGCCTTTCTGGGGATGTCGGATGACCTCGTTGGCGAAGAACAGGTTTTGTCCGTCGACCGCGAGGAGCGCCGCGCCGCCGGCCGCCGAGGGCAGCGGGGTCTGGAAGAAGCCCCAGAGTTTTTTACCGTTGACGTCACAACCGATGATGCCGTTGCCGTCCTCAGCGGAGGGCCAGCCGATGTAGACGCCCGCGTCGTCGGCCGCAATGGTCTGCGGTGGGCAGTGGTCGCCGCCCCACTCGCCCTTGCCGTCGTCGGTCTGCCACGAGGGAGTCCCGGGATTGTTGAACGTCATGAGATAGTCGAGGCCGACGCCTTTGTGCCGCAGCCCTTTGAAATCGTATGTGCCAGGTTTGACGGGAGCGCCCTTGTCGTCAAGTCCGTCCCAGTCGATCTTCTGGCCAGTGCGCATCTTCTCGATGGTGGCGAGGCGGCGAATGGTTTGTCCGTTGGCGGGGTCGACCACCACTACCGTGTAGTAGCCATCCTCAGGCGCGGTGAATGGAAGGATGACGACACCCTTCGTCTGTTCGATCCGGGCGTTGACGATGTACGGGACGCGGTTGCCTTCGAGGCCGCTGAAGAAGACGTCGAGCACGACGCGGAAGGCGTCGCCCTCCTTGAGCGGTTTTCCGTTGGTGATCAGGCTCCAGGGGAGGAACAGCTCTTCGGTGTAGCCGCCCGCCGCGGCGGGTTGAAGCGCGAGGACCGCGCCTTTCGCGAGCGCGTCCGGTTCCTTGCCTTCATTGAACTTCGCCCCGTAGGTGATGTTCATGGCGGGCTTCTTCGCCTCGTCGCAGTACCAGGCGTCGATGTGGCTGACGCGGTCGGTTCCGAGGCGGATCTGAAGGGCGTCGCCGCCGTCATAGCCGTGATCCATCTTCGCGGGGTTGTTGATGTTGAGGTGCGGACCGCCGGTGCGCCAGCGCAGGCCGGCGTAGAGTCCCTTGTCGTCGTACGCCCAGTGGACGTCGACGGCATAGCGGTTCGGCAGCAGGGTCGGCTCCGAAGCGATCGCCGTGGCGGACTTTGCGTCCCACTCGCCGGGCTCCATTATTCCGTCGACGACGATTTTCCCCGCGGGGACGGCGATCATTTCGGTGGTGCGCGTCTGCTCGTTGCCGTCGTACATCACGGCGCGGTTCGGGCGGGCCGCAGTCCCTGCGGACACGAGTCTCACCTCCGCGCCGGTGGCGGGATCGTAGGTCGGGGCGATCTGCTCCGGCGTACGGATGCCGTCCATGAAGCCCCAGCACATGTTGCCGCCCCGGCGGTTGCCGCCGGCCGGGATTCCCGCCGCCGTGTCGCGGCTCCACGCCATGTAGCCCGCCGCCGGGTCGAGCCCGCCGAAGCAGAGCTCCACGCCGATGCGCTTGACCGTTCCCGCCTCCGGCTCCGCTCCGATTTCGCTCCACGGAATCTGGATCTCTTGGGCGTAACTGTTTTTTTCAGTGACTTTGAAGCCTTGCGTGACGCCTGTCATCGCTTTTCCCGCGGAGAGCGGAGCGTCATCTTTGGCGATCATCGCATGTGCGGAAGTTCCCGAGGGGTCGCGCCAGAAGGCCATGCGGGTGACGCCCTGTTTCGTCGGCAGCGAAAGAATCAAACCGTCGCCTGGCGGGACGCATCCCTCCGTCTTCTCCGGACCGAGCGGGGTCGGATCGTTCCACCAGATCGCCGCATACAGGGACTTCTCATCATACTGGAACGAGATTTTCGCGCGGTTGACCTCCAGGGGGGCGGGTGATCTGCTGTCCTCGCTACCGCCCGACGCCAACGTCAGCATCTTCGCCTTCGACTGATCCCATTCCGCAAGATCGCCGTCGATCGAGAGGGGAGCTTTGACAGAGGCGATGGTCGTCTCGCCGCCGGCCACACGGTTGCGTCCGCCGCCCGCTTGGACGGATAGGGCGACGAATGCCGTGAGCAGGAGCAGAACCTTTCGTGGTGTCATGTTTGTTCTCCTTGTATGGTTTGCGTAAAACGTGAAACGTAAAACGTAAGGGGGAGCAGAATGCGTCATGGAAACGGAATGTTGTCGAGGAGTTCCTGAATAGGCACTGTGCCAATCCATTCCGAGTATGTAAGCTTCATGTCGCTTCCCGCATATTACGTTTCACGCTTCACTTCTCCATGACCAGTTTGATGTTGTCGAAGGCGATGGAGCTTGGGGCCTCGGCGTGTCCGCCCGGGAGCAGGCCGTCGAAGGTGACCGTCGAGAAGTTTGCGGCGTTCGGTTTCGCCCAGGGGATGGTGACGGCGTTTTCACTCTTTCCGTTCACGGTGAACGTGACCTTCTTTTCCACGACGTCGATGAGGCATTCGAGGTGAAGCGGTTTATTGGCAGCGTAGCGGGCGAGTTCCACGCCGTTGGCGCTGATCGATCCATCCTCGTGGAAATTGATGCCGGCGACGTCCCAGAGATTGACACCTCCCGACTTCGCCACATTTCCCTTGGCGACGTCGAAAGCGAGCCGCCAAAGTTTTCCCTGTTTGGCGAGTTCGTGGGGAGTTTGGCACCACATGCGGGGGCCATAGTGCGGCTGCTCGTTCTCGTTGTAGGTGAAGATCACGGGCTTGTCGGCCAGTCCCGCCGCCTCCTGCACGACGACTGCCCGGCGGGTGGCGGTGAGATATTCGATCTTCGTGTATGTTTTGGCGGGAAGCGTGGCGCGGCTGTCGTTGCCTTGGGCTTCGATCTGTTCTTTGGTCGTCGGGCGCGGCGGCTTGTCCAGCGGGTCGTCGTTGAAGGTGATGTCCCACACGAGCAGCGGCGTCGCGATGGCGGGTTTGACGGTGTCGGCCGATTCCGCGGGAACCGCGGCCAAAAAGGTGACAAGTCCCAGTGCCATAAACGAGCCTTGTTTGCGGTGCGTGGCCTTCATGCGTGCCTTCTTTACGTTTTACGTTTTTACGTCTTGCTCAGCCTATCGACCAAGAGCGTCGGTATGCGGTGGACGCGTTGGCAGTCGGAGTTCTCCATGCCGAGGAGGCGGCAGATGGTTTCGGCGAGCCGGTGGGTGTCGATGCCGACCGACGTCACACCCGTTTCCTTCGCCCATAGGTTGTTGTCGAAGCCGATGATTGGTGGAAGCTTGGAGAGCGGCCGCAGATTCGAGAGCGCCTCGGCGAGTTTGTCGTTGGCGCAGATGATGCCGTCGGGCTTGAGCGCCAGGACCGCTGCGGCCGGGGTGGTGGCCGG
>CAYTFM010000191.1:9597-10757 GCA_964436735.1 uncultured Victivallales bacterium
CATCGTCGCCAGGTGGGCGAGCGGGTCTGACAGGGCGCGGCGTTCCCGCACGAGACGCAGGGTATGTGCTGCCCTTCATCCCACAGGCCCGTCGCCCGCAGTTCGGCGAGGAAGGCGAGGCGGCGGTCGTCGCACCATGGCAGCCCCTCGTACCCGCCGAAGAGGAGTTTGCGGCAGCCGCGTTTGAGCAGAAGCGCCGTGGCGGCGCGGGCGCCACCGCGCCAGTCGACGCAGACCTGGTCAAACCAGGCGTCGAGATCGGGGGCGTCGGGGGAGAACAGCACGACGCGCTCCATGTGATCGGCGAGCCGCTCGTACAGCAAGCGGTCGACGCCATAGCGCGGTGGCAGTTTGGCGTACATCGCCATGCGTTTGACGCCATCGTCGTCCAGCCGTTTGAAGAACGCCTCGCGGTCGAGCAGGAGATCCGGCTGGTAGTGGCGCATCGACACTCCCTGCCGCGTGGACATGTCCTCGAGCAGAGAGTGGAGCAGGCAGGGGAGGATGTTCAGGTTCCAATCGGCGAAATTGATGCCGGCGACGAGTGCGAAACTGGTCATGGGAAGGACGCTCTCGGCGCGTGTGCCGCTCCGCGCCGGCGTGCTGTCGGCCCGTGGCGCGAGCGCGCCTTGCTGCTCGAGCGACTGCAGCGCTTTCTTGACCGTGCCGCGGGCGACCTTCAACTGCTGTGCGATCTGGTTAAGGGAGGGAACCGCGCCGCCGCGCGGCAGCAAGGCCAGGATCCGCTCCTCGAGATTTCTGAACTTCTCCGGTCTGCCCATATTCATTTCCTAACTGTTCTATCGAACTATCGTTTGGAGAAGAAGCGTCGCGAGCGCCATGACGGAAATGAATTAGAAGAAAACTTTGACGACAAAATTTTCTTTGGAACTAATGACTCATTGCTCCAGCCGCAGATCATGCCTCTCTCTGGTTTTCGGCAATGACGCGACGACGGTCCGCTCGATACCCAATTGTAGCGTAGTGGATAGTTGTTGTCAAGTAAATAACAGGTAATTAACTAATTGAAAATATTCTCCACCCTGCCGCGGGAGGAGGATTGACAAGGCGCGCCGTCTGCCGTATACTTCGCTGCAATTGACACGTCGCCCCTCAGAGGGCATACTAAGGCATATCAAACATAACAATAGTGCTGCGGA
>CAYTFM010000191.1:10767-17442 GCA_964436735.1 uncultured Victivallales bacterium
GGACATGCTCCGCAGTGCCGATCATCCGGAGGTTTCCGATGCGACGCTCGTACTCTGATTTTCGTGTGTTGCGAGGGGCGCTGCTGCTTCTCGCGGTCTGTTTGGCGGCGGCATCAGCCGTCCACGCGGCGGAGCAGGAGCGGTTTGCGCTGCGCGGCTATGGTGTGGTGACGCACGAGGCGAGGGGTGTCGGCAAGGGGGGAACGGCGGTCGCCGTCCACACGTTCGGCTTTGCCGACGCCGGGCACGCGTCGCGCTTCGTGTCGAAGCTGCTATCGGACTTCGAGCTGAGCGCGGGGAACAAGATCGGCGAGGTGACATTCGGCAAGTTCACGGCCGACGCCGCGCTGCTGCCCGATGGTGGCTGCGTGCTGCCGCTGCTGGCGAAGGGAGAGGACGCGGTGGCGGTGCTGGCGGGTGGGAGCGTGGAGGTGGTGGCGCGGGAGGCCGCGCAGGTGTGCTCCAGTGAACCGCTGCGCCGTTCCGAGGTCTCGCATCCGCTGTTCATGGACAAGTGGGACCGCTATCCGATTGGCATGTGGCAGGCGCCGGGCGATTTCGCGCAGGACAGCCTCCGCAAGGATCCCGACGCCTTCTACAAATGGATGGGAGAGATCGGACTTAATCCGCAGCTCAACGTCGGCAAGCCCTCCATCGATTTGGCCAACAACGACAATCAGACGACCTGGCTGCGGCGCTATCTGACCGCCTATGGAGTGAAGTACCAGCGCGTCGAGTGGCTTTTCCACGACGTGGATCTCTACAACCGCAATCCGTTCCTCACGCAGACCATCAATCCGCATGCGATGACCGCCTGGAACTACTATGGCGAGCTGCGCGACGCCTCGGCTCTGTTGCGCTCTGTCCAGATCGCCACCTATCTGCCCGGCCTGCGCGCCACGCTCGGCGACCCCAACCAGATGGCGATCCTCGACCCGAACGGCGAGATCGGACCGTTCGAGAACAATTTCTGGGGCGTCAGCGGTCCCGTCCACCAGCGCAATTTCGTCCGCTATCTCCGCGACGTTCGCAAACTTGCGCTGAAGGACGTCTCGCAACGCTATTTCGGAAATGCCGACGCGGTGAAAAGCTGGGAGGAGGTGACGCTTGCCGATTGGCGCGAGTTCTATGGCTGGACCGAGGGGGCGCTCGACCTCGCCGGTCAGTGGCGGTTCATGCGCGACGACCGGCTTGAAGGGTTTAAAGAGGCGTGGGCGTCTCCGAGTTTCGACGACGCCGATTGGGTGAAGCTGTACTATCCCGGCGACAGCATGGCGTATTTCCTTATTAATAAAGAGCGGCCGCTGTGGATGCGGCGGAGCTTCAGCGTCGAGCCGTCGAAATTCCCCGGGAAAGTCTACCTCACGGTGGCGCCGCTCAGCGCGTCGACGGTCCAGGTCTATTTGAACGGCGCGCCGCTGGGTGCGCTCGATCCGCGATTTCACACGGCGAACACGTTTGGGCAGTTCGAGGTGGGGGACGAGTTGCGGAAGCACCCCGACGCGGTCGTCGCGCTGCGCTTCGCCGCCGGCGACACGCCGAACGGTCCCGTCTTTCTCACCGCCAAGCCGCTGGAGGACTTCCCCACGTCGGACCCGCGGGTGAACGCCCGCCGTTACGACCAGATGGACTATGTGGACTGGGCCGTTGCGGACTCCGTGGAGTCGACGCTCCGCGGCATCCGCGCCATCGAGCCCGATCGTCCGATCAAGGTGCACGCCTACTCCGGTAGTCCGCGCGGGTGGCAGGTCTTGGCGCGGAACGGGGGCTATTCGCATCATACGGGCAGCGGGGCCGGGTGGGCCTACACGGTGCCGAAGCAGTACGGACTCTCCCGCAACCTCCAGGACAGCTCTGAGCCCGGCGGTCCGATGTCCAACTTGCGCGATCTCAAGGGATTGTGGGGCAACCTGATCTTCATGGGCAAGAACGCCCACGACTATTTCATCAATCTGCAGTCGATCACCCGCGATCCGGCGATGCGGGCCTATTTCGAGGAGCGGCTTCCCGCCATGAAACTGATGGGGCGGGCGCAGGTCCTGTCCTCGCCGCTCGCCGCCATCCGCGGCACGGTCAACACCCGCTACCAGAGCGAGTTCGGCCGCTTCGAGGACTGGCGCTACGGGGTCGACCTTTCCCGCGGCGGCGAGATGACGCCTCTGCTCGACGAGGTGCGGATCCGCGAGGGGAACCTCCCCTACGAGGCGGTCGTCGACGAGGGGACGCCCTGCTGGGATGCCGAGATGGCCGCCGCCTTGAAGAGCTATGTGGAAGAAGGCGGAATCCTGGTGCTGAACGCGTTGAGCGGCATCCACACCTTCGAGGAGCGCGGCAAGGGGGCGGGGCCGTCGCTCGCGGGCGTCGCGCTCGGCGAACCACCCGCCAACGACTCGTCGCTTACCGTGAAACAGGCCGCCGCTCCGCTTGAGAAACTCCCGGGCGTTCTGAAGATCTGGAGTCGGCCGGGCTTTCCGGGGCGCGTGCTGACGCCTGCCGAGGGTACCGACGTCGTCGCCGCATGGCCCGACGGCTCCG
The DNA here is from genome assembly GCA_964436735.1 of uncultured Victivallales bacterium. Taxonomy (GTDB): domain Bacteria; phylum Verrucomicrobiota; class Lentisphaeria; order Victivallales; family GWF2-38-69; genus CAYTFM01. The sequence goes on from CAYTFM010000191.1 coordinate 13,303, forward strand.
CCGCGCTAACCCGCAGGGCGGTGGGCAAGGGCATCGTCTATTTCTGCGGCGGCAGCGCGTATCCGCCGGACTTCATCAAAACGCTCGTGGCGGAGGTCGGGTTGTCCACGATGGCGAAGGCCGAGGGCGGCGCGGATCATGTCCGGATGCTGCGCGCCAACAACGGCTGCGAGGATCTGCTGATGGTCCGCGGGCTCGGTGACAAGCCCGCGAAGATCACCTGGACGCTTGATCATCCCGTCACGGAGGTGTTCGACCCGTTGACGGGAAAACCCGTGCCCGCCGAGATCGCCGGCGACACGGCGACCATCACCACCACGATACCCGACTGGGACTTCGCCTGGTTCGCCGTCCGCCGCCCCGGGGCGGACGCGCGGTTTGCCCACTGGCTGCAACGTCAGACCGAGATGTGGAGCGGCTTCGTGAAGGATGCCACGGCGCCGGAGGCGCTTCTGTTCCGTCATCTCGACCTCAGTCATGAGTGGCGGTGCGCCCGAGTTGCGACATTCGACGCGGCGGCCGCGCTCAGGGAGAAAGAGGACGCGGAGGCGGGCATGTCGCCGGTCGATCTCGTCCTCTGGGACGCGCCCGGCGAGAGGAAGGCGGCGGACGCGCCGGCGGGACTGTACCGGCGGCAGTTCGACATCCCGGTGCCATGGCGGCAGAGCAGCCGCTTCGCCCTCGCCGTCAAAGGGCAGATCCATGACTGCGCGGCCAAGCATGGCGTGAAGGGGAAGACAGAGATCTGGCTCAACGGGGCGAAGATATGGGAGGGGCAGCGGCTCGATACGGCGTGGCTCGACGCCACCGCGCACATCAAACACGACGGCAACCGTCTTGAGATCGTCCACGAAGGCGACGGCATCATGGCCAACCTCATGCTGGTGCGCTCGGCCGTTCCCGCCGCGACCGTCGATCTTGCGGGACCATGGCGCGCGGTCGACGGCTTCCACGCGGAGCGCGAGGCCACGCTCCCGGGCGCCGTCGAGGCGTCGTACGTCTACCGCGACATCGAGGTTCCCGCGCAGCACAAGAGTAAAGAGATCTGGCTGCGCGTCGAGGGCAATTGCCCCTTTATCATGATCAACGGCAGGGTCCGCTACTGGGATCAGCATGGCGTCGGCACCTGCGCGATCAATCCGGCGTACGAGGTCGACATCACGCCGGACGTCCGTTTCGGCGCGGCGAACCGGATCGTGATCGGATCTGGTTCGATGACCAACGGTTGGAAGAAGGGGCGTCTCGAGTACAAGAAAGTCGAACTGCTCGCTTTCGAGCCGGGTGCGTGGTCCGTCGAAGGAAAAGGAACGCGCGAGGCGTTGAGCGTGAAGGAGTTGGCCGACGTCGCCCGTGACCTTGGCACCGCCAAGCTGTATCCGATGGTCACCGCCGAGATCGAGCGCAAGGCCGCCGAAGCTCCGACCGGCGCGGTGAAAGCTCCCGCGCTCACACCGAGCCTTCTCGACCTCGATTTCTCTTCGAAAGGGGCTCCTGCGGACGCGGGGACCGATCATCTTCCGGTGGTCGTCAAGGGGCAGGTGGTTCCTTTCTCCGAGGCGGGCGGGCGAATCGTCGGCGCATGGCTCAAGGGGGAGACCAAGGAGCATGGATACCTTGAAGTGGCCTCGCCGCTGATCAGGAAGCGGTTGACGAACGGGCGCTTCACGATCCGCGCCTGGATCAAGCCGATGGCGGTCGCAAGCCAGGGCGGCGCCCTCTTCAACTGGGGCGCGCACCAGCTCTCCTGGTGCGTCTTCAACGACCGGTGCCAGGTGTCGTTCCATGGCGGCGACCCGAGGCGGCTGAACGCTGAAACCGTGATCCGTCAACGGCAGTGGCAGTTCCTGGCGCTGGTGGTTGACGGCGCCACGGCGACGTTGTACGCCGACGGCGTGCCGGTCGCCCGCCAGACGTGGGACCGGCCGGTCTCCGTGAACGACGCTCCGATCGTCATTGGATCGAACTTCGGGCAGAACGACTTCATCGACGCCAAGCTCGCCGCCCTGACCGTGTACGAGGAGGTGTTGACGACGGAGGGCGTCGCCGCGCTCTATCATGCGGAGAAGTCGAAGTTCGCCGCCGAGCCCTCCAAGGCCTGGCCCGAAAACGACCTGCTCCACATCGTCGCCAGCAAGGATGGCCCGTTAGACGCCACCGAACTTCCCGCCGCCATCAAGGCCGGCCCCGGAGTGAGCGTCGTCGATGGCGGCGACGGCAAACCGGTTCTCTCGTTCAGCGGAACTGATTCGTATCTCATCGTCAACGAGAACGCGAGACTACATCTTCTGCATGATCCGTACTCGATCATCTTCGACATCAAACCCGCCCCCGAGGCGGCGGGTATGCTGTTCCGGCGCCACCATGAGGAGTGCCTCAGCATGGATAAGGATGGCTCGCTCATCCTCGACACCAACATCGGACGCAACAAGCGGCTTGTCTTCCCGAAGGCCGTGCCGCGCGGGAGGTGGACGAGAATCATGCTGACGTACGACGGCAAGACGGCGGGGCTGTTCGTGGACGGCAAACTGGTTTCCCGCGAGGCGTATCCAGGCGTCCTGTGCGAAGGGCGGTTTCCGTTCTCCATCGGCGCGGACAACACGCTCACGCCGTACGGGCACCTCGTCAAGATGGAGGTGCGCGGGCTGCGCATCATTCCGGCCGTGCTCGATGCCATGCCGGAGTAGGGGTGGGACGGGGTTCAGGGGGGGATTCCGGCTGGCCACTCCCTTGTTTCACGAGTGAAGGGGTGCTACATGATAAGTAGAAACAACATGTTTTGAAATGGGGCAAGGCATATGATAGGCAAGAGGGGGACATTGTTCACCCTGATCGAGCTGCTGGTGGTCATCGCCATCATTGCAATTCTCGCCTCACTCCTACTGCCCGCCCTGAAGAACGCCCGTTCTCTGGCGAAGGAGAAAATATGCGGAAGCAATCAACGGCAGCTTGGGATCGCGTTCAGTAATTACGCCGCCGACTTTGCGGGGTATCTGCCATGGTGCCTCGATCGCTCATCGGTGACCTGGGGTGAAAAACTCAAGGAGTATCTGGGCATGAATGGCCTTGTCGAACCTACCACCACCGCCAAGCTGGGCGTGTATAACTGTTCCGAGAACGGCAAACAGATCCGCACCCTTGGAACCGGCAGCGGCGAGACGGAAACCAGTTTCACGGCCAACGGCTGGTACACCCAGCAGCAAACAGAAGCTGGATCCAATGACAACTTGCCGCTCAGCAGAAAGATGGATCGCTTCGACCATCCATCGGAGTTGTATCTGCTTTGGGACGGCATCTACTACCGCGCGGATTTCGGGCAGAACAATGGGGTGGGCGACGGGGCGGGCACGATTCCTTCGTATCCCATCGGCGTCCGGGGCGTGCGCTACTGCCACAATCTCAAAGTGAACCTGCTCCACGTCGATGTGCATGTCGAGCCGAGAATTGCGACTCTTCCCGACCGTGGGGGATTCCAGGGAACCGTCAGCGGCGTCAACAAATACGCGAACGGTAAACGATTTTTCGCCTACTATCCGTTCGAGCAATGAGAAACGAAGTGCGACTGCGCGGTTTTATTTCGATGTTGTTCTGCTTTTGGAAAAGGTTTTGGGTCGGATATAATCCCAAGACTACATGGGGGTGCTCCTTTGGGGTGTAAATGCGGGGAGTTTTAGCCGCTTCAGAAAAAGTTCGTTCATACAAGGAGTGAAAATGTCCAAAGATGCGTTTTCGGTGGTGTCGAAGGGGAATCGTATTGCGGTGCGTCATGGCTCGCAGGTGATCGCCTGGGCCGATTCGAACCATGGATTTCAACATCTGAGGGACGTGGTGACTCGTCCTGGCGGTGAACCGCTGATCTCCTACCAGCAGCTTGCTCCCACCTGCATGGGATGGTCGGCGTCGAAGAAACCAGAACTGAGCGCTGACGGTGGCTCGGCGTCTGTCCTGCTCAAGGTCGAGAACGAGTTGTTCCGCCACCGCTGCGAGGCGAAGGTCGCCTTGGCCCCCGACGGGCGCTCGTTTTTGTGGGACTTCGTCCACGAGACGGTTGTCCGCGATACGCACGAACTCAAGGGTGGATTCTTGCCGCGGACCGATGTCGATCCGGACTACGCCGACACGGGCGTCTGGACGTTCGAGTTC
>CAYTFM010000192.1:0-16235 GCA_964436735.1 uncultured Victivallales bacterium
CACAGTGCCGTCATCACCCAGCGACTGGCCGGCGAGGAGCTCCGCCCGGGGCCCCACAAGATCCAGGGGATCGGCGCGGGTTTCGTGCCCGACACGCTCGATCTCTCGATCGTCGACCGGGTCCAGCAGGTCACCAACGCGGAGGCGATCGAATTCGGCCGCGCGCTCGCCCGGCAGGAGGGGATCCTGAGCGGGATCCTGTCGGGCGCAGCGGTGGCGGTCGCGCTGCGGCTGGCGCAACAGGCCGAGTTCGAGGGCCAGACCATCGTGGTCGTGCTGCCCGACGCGGGCGAGCGCTACCTCTCTGGGGTGCTGTTCGAGGGCCTCTTCGACGACAAGGGCCTGTCGCTCTGATCCCCCTCAGACCCAACCGGTCGGCGCTCTAGCTGACCTTGCGCAGGGCTTCTTCCACGGCCACGGCGACGGCCACCGAGGCCCCGACCATGGGGTTGTTGCCCATGCCGATGAGCCCCATCATCTCCACGTGCGCCGGCACCGACGACGACCCGGCGAACTGGGCGTCGGAGTGCATCCGGCCCATCGTGTCGGTCATGCCGTAGGACGCCGGGCCGGCGGCCATGTTGTCAGGATGGAGCGTGCGTCCCGTCCCGCCGCCGGACGCCACGGAGAAGTATTTCTTGCCCTTCTCGACGCACTCCTTCTTATAGGTGCCCGCCACGGGATGCTGGAAGCGCGTGGGATTGGTCGAGTTGCCGGTGATGGAAACGTCGACGCCTTCGGCCCACATGATGGCGACGCCTTCGCGGACGTCATCGGCTCCGTAGCAGCGGACTTTGCCGCGGTCACCCTTCGAATAGGCGATCTCTTTGGCGACCGTGAGTTTACCCGAGTAGTAGTCGAACGTCGTCTTGACGTAGGTGAAGCCGTTGATGCGGCTGATGATCTGGGCGGCGTCCTTGCCAAGTCCGTTGAGGATCACCTGCAGGGGGCTTTTCCGGACCTTGTTCGCGGACTTCGCGATGCCGATCGCGCCTTCGGCGGCGGCGAACGACTCATGACCGGCGAGAAACGCGAAACACTTCGTCTCCTCGCGCAGCAGCATGGCGGCGAGATTGCCGTGCCCGATTCCCACTTTGCGGTCCTCGGCAACGGATCCGGGAATGCAGAAGGCCTGCAGCCCCTCGCCGATCGCCTCGGCGGCGTCGGCCGCCTTCGCGCAGTTCTTCTTGATGGCGATCGCCGCGCCAAGCACGTAGGCCCACGCCGCGTTCTCGAAGCAGATCGCCTGAATCCCCTTGCAGGTCGTGTAGGGATCGATGCCCTTCGACGCGCACAGCGCCTTGGCGTCGTCGAGGGTCTTCATGCCATATTTCTTCAGCACCACCTCGATCTGAGGCATGCGCCGCTCGTAGCTTTCAAAAAGTGCCATTGTAGTGCCCCTTACTCTTTTCTCGGGTCGATGTGTTTGACGCCCTCGTCGAAGCGGCCGTACTGCCCCGTCGCCTTCTTCAAGGCCTCGTTGGCGTCCGTGCCCTTGCGGACCATGTCCATCATCTTGCCGAGGTTGACGAACTGGTAGCCGATGATCTCGTCGTTCTGGTCGAGGGCGAGTTTGGTCACATAGCCCTCGGCCATCTCGAGATACCGCGGCCCCTTCTCGCAGGTGGCGAACATGGTGCCGATCCTGCTGCGCAGCCCCTTGCCGAGATCCTCGAGTCCGGCGCCGATGGGCAGTCCGCCCTCGGAGAAGGCGGTCTGACTGCGTCCGTAGACGATCTGCAGGAACAACTCGCGCATCGCCGTGTTGATGGCGTCGCAGACCAGATCTGTGTTCAACGCTTCGAGGATTGTCTTGCCGATCAGAATCTCCGAGGCCATCGCCGCGGAGTGTGTCATGCCCGAGCATCCCAGGGTCTCGACCAACGCCTCGCGGATGATGCCTTCCTTCACGTTCAGCGTGAGCTTGCAGGCGCCTTGCTGCGGGGCGCACCAACCGACGCCATGGGTCAACCCCGAGATGTCCTTGACCTCTTTCGCCCGTGTCCACTTGCCTTCCTGGGGAATGGGCGCCGGACCGTGGTCCGCCCCCTTCGCCACCCGGCACATGTGCTCGATTTCCTCTGTGTGGTTCATGCGTCCCTCGCTTCCCTAAGTTATGCTTCCTGCAGCAATCCTCCCCCCTCCTGGCCACTGCCAGAAACGAATCGGAAAACCTACACGCGATTTCCCGTTCCTCAAGCCGGAAAAGCTGAAAACCAGTTCTAAAGAGTCACGCTTTTCCGCTATGAGCGGCTTGGTGATCCAGGGCAATGCGCAGCCATTGAGCGGCAGACATGCTCGTGCGAGGTTGCGGGATTGTCGTGACGGCGGCGGCAGGTAATCGAACGTCGGGCTGCGGTGGAGGACCGGCTAACGTTCAAGCTGTGTTAAGATAGCGTAGCTGGAAGCTCCCGAGTTCGGTGATGACCCACCAGGTTGGCGGGCAGTAGCGGAACGCCTCCCCAGCCTTTTGAAGAAGTTCTTGAAAGACTTGAAAAGCTCCATCACAGGCGGCGGGCTCCCCCGTTCTTTAAGGATTTTCCATGAGGGAAGCTTGTGTATGGCGTCCGCTTTAGACGGGGCAAGGTCGGTCACCCACCTGCATGAGGTAGTCTTCACCGCGCCGCGGATCGGGTATCTTGTCCAGTTCGCGGTTGAACCATGGGAAAAGCTTCTTGACGGGAAGGCGGACTATGCGGACTTTGACCGCCGCCAGAGACCCGCCGATGAAGGGGCCGATGCCCGCCAACTCCCGAAGCTTCGCGTCCCGCCTCGCTTTCAGAGTGCTGATCGATTCCTGACTCATGCATGCACCTCACTGGTTCACGAATTGTATCGCCACGAGTTATTATAAATATTTACATCTATAATATTCAATCCGAAAAAAACGCGCGAAGAATCTTTTTTATAATCCTATTTCCCCGGAGAAGAATCTACTGGCTCTTTATGACTGGCAAAGGAGGTGGGAGGTGGGAGTCATAACGACTCCTTGGAGCCTGAGGCAATGCCAGTCTCACCGTCTGAGTTTGTCCATGCGCTCACGGCATGAGGCGGCGGCGGCGTGGTCGCCCATCCGCTCGTGCATGAGCGCCATGTTCTCCAGGGTCGTGGCGTCGGCCTCGTTTCTGATGCGGGTCCTATGTGACGGTATCTGTGGATCACGGTTCGCCAACGAACGCTCGTAGAAAACCAAAGCCTTGGCGTATTCGTCACGCTCCGCATGAATGTTGCCGATGTTGTTCAACGCCAGCGGATCCGAGGAGTTCACCGCCAAGGCCAGCATGAACTGCTCCAGCGCCTCGTCCTGCCGTCCGTTCTGATGAAGGGCGATTCCGTAATAGTTCCTGGCCCGTGGATTTCCTGGAGCCTTCTCCACGGTGTCATTCCATAACAGGAGAGGAGTTCGATACAGCTCATTGCGTTGCAGGGTGGCGGCTCCCAGAAAGACAAGAACGGCCGCCGCCAGCCCGGCGGCCACCCGCGCCCGCTCCAGGCCGCCACGTCCGGGCCGCGAGGCGGGGGAGATCCCGCGCCAAACGGCGATGGCGGGAATCAGCAACAGTGGTAGGGCGAGCAGGCCGGCTAACGGAAGATACATCCTGTGCTCCACGGCAGCCTCTGGTCCAGGGACCAGCAGCGTCCGAGGCGCCAACGCCACAAACATCCAAAGAAAAGGGTAGGCCATCGCCATGGATTTGGTCGACAGACAGATTGTCAGTGAAAGCAGCGCGGCTACGCACAGCGCAGTAGGAGCAGCCTGCGTCCAACCATCGACAAACGGCCATGCGTAATCGAAGCACTGTCCGACAGGGAATAACGCAAGCCTCACATAATGGAGAAGCACTCCGCAGCCTGTCAGGAAATATTGGACGAACGCCACATCGCCCTCGCCGGTGAAGATCATCACGTAGCCCATGAGACTGCCCCTGGCTGCCAAGGCGGCGGCGGGCAAAGCGGCCGTTCCGAGCAGCAGCACGTAAAACAGCGCATGCCGCCGCACCGACTCGCCCCATGTCCGGGCAAGAAATGCCCGGTCGTATAGCGCGATGAGAAAAGGCGCGGAGATCATCGCCTCTTTTGAGATGAATCCAAGGAGGCAGGCGGCGACGGCGGCGATCTGCCACAGACGACCGACGAAGACGCCGGACGCGGCGTCCGCGCGGAGCAACGCGTAGAGGGCGGCGAAAAGAAACGTCCCGACCATGACCTCAGAACGCTGCGAGACATAGGCCACCGACTCGGTCTGCAGGGGATGCAAGGCCCACGCCGCCGCGCAGACGAAGGCCGCCGGCAGGACAATTCCCTGCGGGAACAGGCGCGCGGCTGACGGCAGCCGCAACGTCCGCAGCAGGATGCTGAAAAGCAGGACGGCGTTGAAGGCGTGTAAGGCGATGCTGGCCAAATGCTGCATCCAGAATCCACCGCCGCCCATGAGGTGGCAGCAACGGAGGCTCACGTTGTAGAGGATGCGCAATCCGTACTCGTAGCTGAGGAGCTTGACGAGAGGCGTTGCCGAAATTTCCGGGATGAGCAGCGGATCGTCGAAAATCATTGGCGCGTTGATGGTGTTCGCATACACCAGGAACACCGCCAACGCGATCCCCACGGACGCCCATAGCTCTTTGCGCGTATCGCTCACTGCTCTTCCTTCGGATTTCGATCCTCTGATTTCGAGTTTAGCTGAACGGCCCGCAAGACCTCAAGCCCCATGCGATGACCGGGATACCGCCTGAGAAACAGCTCGATGTATGGAAGGGCGAACTCGGGACCTCCCGCCCGGACAATGCCGTAGAGACGGAACAGAACGCTTTCCGCCAGGATCTGCCTGCGCCACCACGGAGTGTCAGGCAGCGCGAGGAGATCCAGCGAAACTCCGCGGGCCTCCAGGCGCAGACGCTCAGGCGTCACCTCACGTTCTGCTATCGCCGGAGCGTTCGCCGTTGTCCGCCTCAGCCACACCGCCATGAAGTCGTCGACGTGGACAAGCGCCCAGTCAGGGTTGTCCTCCCGCCGGAAGGACAATGGTAATCGTTCCAGCCAAAGCGAGAGGACGACGATATTGAAATTCCTGTCCGCCGCGAGACCGTGCCATCGCTCAGGTGAATCCATCGCCGGTAGATATTCCTCTTTCCAGAACGAGAGAGGAAAAGCCTCAGGACGATTGTCCACGTAGCCAGGCTGGGGATGCAGGTTGTATTCGACAAGACTACCGATGTTGAAGTCGGAGAAGACCGGGCCTTTCAGGTCGAAACGGCTCATAAGCCCACGAAGTCGCTCGTATCGTTCAGGATAATCCAGGCCGAACGATGTCGGGGCGTTCGGTGCCGAAAACACCCGGGAATAGGCTCCGTCAAGGACGGCCCAGCCGATTAAAACGCTGAGGAGTAGCGAGAGGGCGGCTATCCCGATCGCCGCGCCGCGTCGGATGCCGCCAGTCCCTCCAGGCGCCCGCGCGGGCAACGCGGCGGCGGCGGCGATCACCGCTGGCGCGCCCAAGGCCAGCAGAGGGGTATTCCTCGCCATCACCCAGGCGGCGGCCAGCGCGGCGACCGCGATAACGCAGTTCGCAGGCCTGACTTTCACCAAAGCCGAACATATAGCGTTACCCTCGCCATTCTCGTTCTTCCTGAAATGGGTGGAAAGCCATACCCCGATCCACGCCAGAGCCACAAGCGTCATCAAGGAAAGCGGTGGAAGCGCCAACAACATCGGATTCACCGCATTCTTCCATAAAATCCAAGGAGGACGGTTCTCGATGATGTCGACGCCATAGTTCGTGAATATCGCGAACGGATAGGCCACCCCCCGCACACCTACCGGATTGCATGCGCACGCCGCGGTCGCCCCCAGCAGCCATGCGCATTCGACGCCGACGCGCCGCCATGACGGCTGGACAAGGCACCTCTCGAGGGCGAAAGCCGCAAGCATGCCAAGGCCGAAAATGAAATAGATATGGGTGTTGACCCACACGAGCATGACCGCCACACCCAGAATTCTGAAAGCCAAACGCCACCTTTCGCGCGCCCCCCCGCGCTCCAACTCGAAAAGCAGTAGCAGCGTCGCCACAAAGAGAAAGGAGAACAACTCCGGCCTGATGTGACCTCGGTAGCCGATGACCACCGCCGACAGGACTCCGGAAAACCACAAAACGGTTATCGGGAGGAAGGGGTCACTGTCAGCCCCCCTTCCGATAGTTCGCCGCGCCGCCCACAATGCGACGGCAAGCGCGACGGCAAGCAGCAAAGCCTTCACCAAGATCATCCCGTTAAGACCGATGTGCTGATGGAGGACGGCGGCCGCGCACTGGAAAAACCAGTGATGGTCGACGGCGGGAAAGTCCGGGCAGGTGTAGGTCAGAAGATTGGTGGTGGGGACGATACCCGTCTCAAGAATCTTCCGCCCCATGAGCAGATGGCGTCCGAGATCCTCGATCATGCTTATCCCCGGCGTGAATCCGATGAGGAACATCAGCACCACGGGAATAGCGACCGCCGCCGCGGCCAATGAACCGCGGATCACAACGGATGATATGATTACGTGCCTGTTCATCTTTGCCGCGCCCCTCCAGGGCGCAAAAAATTATGCTTTCCCTACCTCGGGTTGAAACCCGAGGCTATAACATCGCGCCGCTCCGCGGCGAACGCATACGATATTCTCCAAGCATCATCATCCCAAAGGGATGTGACGTTACAGCCTGGGGTTTCAACCCCAGGTCACTGACACAAAAAACATATGCGCCCTGTTGGGGCGCAATAGGGAACACATGCGACAGCCACGAAGGCAACTAACAAGAGAGCAGCAACGACCGCCATGCCGTCACAGAAGCCCCGCGCCGGCGTCGATTCCAGACGCAACTCGGCGGCATGCCTGCCTGGCGGCATCTCGAAGAGCATCAATCCCGTGGGTGAAGGTTGAGCCTCGACCTCGGAGGCCGCATTAAGGCGAAAGCGCCATCCGGGATAATAATGATGGTTGATGCGAATGACCACTGGGGTCTCCGCCACGACGTCGAACGTCCACCGCGTGACGCCACGACGGACATTCTCGACCTTGCCTGAGCCTCCGAAGACCTCCACATCGGCCACCGCCGGACTGGTTGGATAGGCGCAGACCCATATGGGGGTATGGAAATGTTGCGGAATGCCGTCGGTCGCGCGTATGCGCTCCGGAGCCAGGTCGGCCTCAGCGGGATAGCCAGAGGAAGACCAACCGACGCAATGCGGATAGGCACCGGCAATCATCAACGCCGCAAGCGCCGCGGCAATTGACGCCTTCGTCAACGGCCTCGCCTTGAACCATAGGAACGCATGCCGCATCGTCAGGCCGACAAGAACGGCAAGACACAACGACGTCCCCCCGAGGGAACGCCACGGGAAGTTGAAGGATTGCAGCGGCCGGATACACTCCCACACACCCCAGGAAAGCGGGAGCGAAATGGCGATTGTGGCGAGCGCCCAGAAGAAAAAAAACATTGAAAGGGCGCGCTCCCGCTTAAGACGCCGACGCGCACTGAACCACAAAAGAGGAGCGAGGATGAATGTGGCGACAGCCCATAGATTCAATCCGCGCATCTCGGTCCTGACGGGGCGGTCAAGATAGTCGATCGCACCTGTATAGGGCATGTATTCCAGCGGCCATGCTTCGAAAAAAAGTTTGCCAAGGTCCAGGAAGTGACGGTAATAGCATTCGAGACCGAGGTCGAAGAGCTGCAGCCGCGAATAAGACGATTCAAGCAGGGCGGCCAACCAGAACGGCGCCGAGAGCATGAGACCGCAGACGAAAGCGGCCGAGGCTGTGGCAAAAAACATCCAAGAGCGGGCCGACGCCGCGCGGAAAATCAGATGACTCAACGCCACCGGCATGAAAAAAGCCGCCGTGTGCGGATGGCCGCAGATCAACGCGCCCCACGCACACGCCGCGGCGGCGCATAGAAGAGGTCGGGGGCGGAAGCGGGAGCACCCTTTCATCTTCCACTCAGAGGGGGATGATCCGAACGTTCTCGAGAGTTCCTCGTTCGCCCAGAGAATCCATGGCATGGCGGCATAGGCCGCCGCCTCATACCATGCGCCGCGCAGATAGAGGTTTGCCAGAAAATAGTTAGCGGTGACATAGCCAATAGCGCCCACCGCCGCGCACTGCGCGCCAAGCTGCCGCCAGAGCAGCAGCAGCATCCCCGCCCCGGCGGCAAAGACGATCACGACCATCGCCGCATGGACGCCCAGAATACGCCGCCCCGTCAGAAAAATGAACGACTCGGCAAGGTAATGCCCCAGCGGCGGACGCTGCTGGAGCTTAACCTCCCCGTAACCGAAGCGGCTGTCGGGATGCCAGCGCGGCACCGCCACCCCTTCACGGATATTCTCGTGGAATTCGCTTTGCGACACGTAATAGGCGTAGGAGTCATGCCCGGCAAGGGCTTCGGAACGAAAAAAACCGCGACTCACGGCGAGACAGGCGAGCAGGAGCATAGCGAGGAGGAGCGTCCTCATCGCTGCCCCTCGGCAGGTGTGGCGGGAATTTCGGACGGGCTGGGGCGTATCTTGGCCCTGATCTCTTTGAGAAATGGGTTTTCGGGCTCCAGCTTGATAGCTTCGTCAATCGCTCGCAGAGCGGCCACGGTGTGCCCCGCCTTGAGATGCAATTCGGCCAGATCGGCCAAGACTCCCACAAAATTTGGATCGACCGCCAAGGCCTTCTTATAGCACTCGAAGGCCTTCTCCGCCTCGCCACGCTCCTGGTAAATCCTGCCGGCGTTGCGCATCGCGAGCGCCGCGTTCTGCGCATAGAGCGTCCACACCGACTCGTATTGACGCAACGCCTCGTCGTTCCACCGGTAGTTGTGGTAGGCCATCCCGAGCATGCGCCGGGCGAGAATGTCCGTTTCGCAAAACTTTTGCGCCTGGGCGAAATCGTGAATGGCTCCGACCATGTCGCCCTTATTGAATGCCTGCATCCCCCTCTCCGCGCAGGCTGGCGGATTGAGGAGAGCCAGGCGATCCACCACCACGACTGCGGCGGCTATCAATACTATCACGATAGGCAGAAGGAAAGTTTTCATTAACTTACAGTACCTCCGTTGGCAGGCTGAGGCAACACCCTGTCTACCGGGCAGGTCATTTCCGCAGGCGGGCGGCGAGGCGCAGCCCGAGATGGTGGCTGCTGTCTTCGGGGATGTGCATGTTGCGGTCGGCGGAACGGCAAAACTTCGGGTCGGTGGCCCATGAACCGCCGCGCTCGATACGGTGGTCGCCCTCGTTAGGACCGGAGGGATCGGCGACCCCGCTTTCCGGATACTTCCCATACCAGTCGACACACCATTCATAGACGTTGCCATGCATGTCGTACAGTCCCCAGGAATTGGGTGCTTTCATCCCGACCGGATGGGGACGTCCGTCGCTGTTCCCGCTGTGCCACCCCATCTCGTCAAGTCTACCAGTTCCGGAGATAGGGCCATCCGCTCCGCCGCGGCAGGCGTATTCCCACTCGGCTTCGGTGGGAAAAGCGAAGAGCAGACTGTCGGATCTGGAGTTGAGCCTTTCGATGAATTCCTGGCAGTCAAGCCACGTAACGCTCTCCACCGGCAAGCCACTCTCTGAATCCTTGAAGTAAGACGGATTGACCCCCATCACCAGCGTCCACTGCTCCTGGGTGACCTCGAAAACACCGATGAGGAATTCTTTCGCGATGGTGACCTGATGCGGGGTTTCGTCGAGTCCCGGCCGCGCGCTTTCACCGTGCGGCGACCCCATGGTGAACGCTCCGGCGGGGATGCGGCGCAAGACGATGTGGGATGTCGTGTAGGCGGTGTTGTCAAGCAGGTCAGCGGGGGGGGCGGCAAGGGAATACGTTCTTCCGCCAGGAATGTCGAAGATGATATGCGACGATGGATTCACCGGCGTCACAACCGCGCAGCCGGCGGAAAGAAAGGAAATGAGTGTTCCAATGGAGAGCCAAGATCTCATTCCACAACCATATAGATGTTCCGCACGATTTCCGTGCGGAACATCTATTCGCGCACTTCCGAATAGACAAGGCGCACGTTCCACCTCACGGTAGAGGCAGCCACACCGGTCACCGTAACCTTCAGGGCGCCGTTGGTGGTGTCAGCCGTGAAGGTAGGGGCGGTGGTCAAAGTTCCCGAGGTTTTGGCCATCTCGGAATCTGTGGTTGAAATGAGAGCCGTGGTGGCGGCTCCAGAGCGGCGTTTGACGCCGCCTGAAATCTTCCATACCGACGAGTCGCCTGTCGTGCTATTGACTCCAACGCACATGGCGGTAAAGCAAAGCGCGCTGTTGTCCTGGAGGGTGAAGCGTTTGCCGGTGCTGTTCGCAAGGAATATTTCCGTGGCAGTGGCGTTGCTGGTCGCACCGTGGAAATTGGCCTGTCCGGCTCCATACTTGTTGTAGCCGGTCAACTGCCCGGTCGCCGGATCCTCGCTGAGGGTGTCGGAGCCTTTCCACTCCTCGTTGTAGCGCATGCACCGCGAGTAGCCGCCTTTGGCAACGGCATACCCTTGGTTGCCAGAGTTGGCGCGGTATCCGAGGGACGTTCCGCAGACATAGCCGTTGGCCATGTAGCCGATGCCGACGCCCTGCTGGGTGCCGGTCGCCAGCCAGCCCACGGCGACACCTTGATAATAGCCGGTCGCCTGCGCGCCGATGCCGACGCCATTGACATAGCCGTTGGCGCCATAACCGACGGCGACGGCGCCATAATCGCTGCTGGAGGAGTTGGCTCGGGCGTTGGCCTGGTAGCCGATGGCGACGCCGCCGGATCTCTTTCCTTCATAGCCGTAGCCGTTGGCTCTGTAGCCAACCGCGACGCTGCCGCTCCACAATCCCGCTCCGCCGTAGCCATTGGCCATGTAGCCGACGGAAACTCCCCTTATTGTGGCGTTGGACTGGTAGCCGACGGCGGCCCCGGAGGTGGTGGAGTTGGCCGAGACGCCCACGGAGACGCCGTTGTCGCTGGTGACCGCGGAGTCGCCGACCGTGACGGCGGTGCCGGTGATCGGCAGCGTGGCCGAACCACCGCCGCCTGCCGTAATGAAGGAAAGCACGCCGGTGCCGTTCGTCGAAAGCACCTGCCCGTTGGTGCCGTCAGCGGATGGCCATTTGAAGGTGATATTGGCGGGGATCGTGTCGGGGGCCTGTAACGTGAGGGTGAAGTCGGAGGCGGCCTGGGCGTCGTGCATGATGATCTTGCCGACCTGGCTCGCGCCCGCCGCGCCAAGCGTCACCGCGCCATTGCCGATGGCGGTCGCGCCGGAACTGTTCAGCGTGGTGAACGAGCCCGCGGCGGGCGTGGTCGCGCCGATGGTCGTGCCATTGATTGTACCGCCGGAGGCGGCGAGATTGGCGGTGACGGTGCCGGCGGAGAAGTTGCCGGAGGCGTCGCGCTTGACGAGCGTCGAGGGGGTGCTGGAACTGGTGGCGCTGGTGACGGACGCGGCGTAGGCGGCGGCGCCCGTGTCGCCGGGACAGGCGGTCGTGCTGGTCGCCCCAAGTGCGAGGTTGCTTGATCCCTTCCCGTTGAATGTGGACCAATCCGTCTTCGACAGATAGCCATCGACGGCGGCGGAAGCCTGGTTAATGCCGATGGTGCCGCTGCTGGTGATCGCGCCTCCCGTCAAGGGGCTGGCGGCGGTCACGCTGGTGACGGTGCCGACGTTGGCGCCAAGATAGACCCATGTCGGGGCGGCCGTCTTGCTGGTGTTGTAATAAAACCCCTCCGATCCGTCGGTCTGGTAGACCATCAAGCCCTGCGCCGCGCCGCCGCGCAGGTTGCCGGAGCCGTCGAGCAGTCCGCCGTCAAGCGAGGCGTTGGCGGTCGTCCGCTGCGCCGCGGTCACCCGCGGGATGAGCATTCCCTTTCCCGCTCCCGTAGCGGGAGACTTCACATCCAAGGCGGCGTTGGCGTTGGGATCCGCTCCGTCGTCATTGATGGCCACGCCGTTCTGCCCCCAGGCAGCACTACCAGTCCCCAGAGCGATAACCGCGGCGAACAGAAAACCGGCCACCGTGGAATCGAAAGGATTCGTGAACTTTCTCATACGTCCTCCCTGTCACCTAGTATTAAACGTGAATATTATGATCACTCATTCAGAACTTCCGGAGTCCATCTTGGCGGCGGTTCGAGCCAGCCTGTTATCGATGACGATGTAGCCGGTCGGAACGTCCGAGGCGGCCATTTTCGGATAGGTGAAGCGCAGATAGCTCTCGCCGGAGCTGTAGTTCATCGCCGCAGGACGCCCTTTCCAATCCTTGTAGATGTAGGATTTTGTATCGATCAGGCACCGCCGGTAGTGGACGCTTGTGCTCCCCTTCCGCTGGTACTCGACGTAGACGCTCGGCGTCTTGCCGAAAAGCAGCCCCGAGGCGGCGATGGAGGCACCCGCGGAGGAAGCCGTCGATGTCCCGGCGGAGTCGGTTGTCAACGTCTTGATCACGGGGATGAACAACGCCTGCACGGGAGCCGATCCCGTCCACTTTTTGCCATCCTGGTTGACCTTGAGGTTGACCGCGCTGTCGACGAATCCACCGGGGAGCAGTTGCTTCATGGCGTCAACCGTTAGAACGCCTTCGCGCAACAGCTTGTTCAACGCCGACGGTTTATAAAGCCTGAGATCCCTCGTCCACTGGCACTCCACCTGTTCAACCACCTTCTTGGTGTAGCCGGTGGTCAGAACGCGCAGATTGCCGATCTTCTTGCCGCTGCTCTGGAGAACCGCCGTCACGACTGGCTTGCTCTTGAAAGCCGTCAGCTGCAGATCCGAGGCGTCGACCGTCAAGACCGATCCTTTCGTCAGTCCGACCTGCAACTGGGCGAGCAGCGAGACGTCGGACGTGGGGGTGACTGTGGCGAGGCCGACGCTGTCCCCCTTCTCCACGATAGTGGCCGAGCCGGAGACAAGCTGCCATGCCTTGAACCTATACCCTTGGAGGTCGTCCAGCCAAATGTCGATGGACTCGCCGAACCCCACCGCCAGCGCGCTGCGCGGCGCGGGCGCGGCGTACTCTGGAGCCGAGGCGGCAAGATCGAGCAGATAGGAGGAATCGACGGAAAGATAGCTCGCCGAAATGGTCAGATCGTTGTCGGCGGTTATGACAATTCGCTCCTCGAGCAACTTGCCCAACTCGGTACTGTTCCACTGCTGAAACAACAACCCCTCGTTCGAACGCAGCAGCGCGTCCAGCGTCAAAACACTGCCGCGTTGGACATATATCGTATATAATCTTCTACCGTCGTTGATTGTGACCTTGACCACATCGTCGCCCGCGCGATAGGTCGCCACCAGGGTCGTCTCGGCTTCCGGCATGACAAGAGTGGTCGCATAGGCACCCAGATCGGCGACGGCCGCGCCGCGCCAGGAGTTGAAGACGCGTCCGTCGTCGAGTTTCTCCGGCGCGGTGACGGCGACGGTCTCGCCCACCTTGCGCGTGTCCTGCTGGATGACCTGCCCGGCGTCGGTCTTGACGGTCAGCGTGTACCCTTTGCCGTTGGACGCCTTCCGATAGACCGCGCTGACGCTCATATTCTGAGCGGGCATGACGAGGATGGTCGAGGAGGTGGCGACCTGCATGATGGCGCTCTGGCTCGCGACGCCATTGGAGACGTCGGGCTTCCAAAGGTCGAACACCATATTCGGAGGCGGCGTGTTGGCGGTAATGGCGATCGGGGTGCCTTCGGGGTATGAACCGGAACCGGAACCGTTGACGACGTTCAAGGTGTAAAGCGTGAGCCCTTCGGTCGATCGGTAGGTGGCCGCCACGCGCACATCGGCCGCCGGCATGACGAGGGAGACGTTGGGGATCGCGGGATCAACCATATAGGCGGTATTGCCCGTCCAGCCGGCAAACACCTGCCCGGCGGGAGCGGTTGTGGCGGCCACCGCCACCGAGGTTCCAACCGGGTAGCTTCCGGAACCGGAGCCATTCGAGACACTGAGCGAGTAGGAACTACCCATCTGCCGGTAGGAGGCCCGCACGGTCAACGCGCACTGGGGTATTTTGACGACGGTGGAGGCGATGGACGGATTACCGATCCAGGCCGTGTCGCCCTGCCAGATGTCGAACACATATCCGGTGGGAGGGGTGGCGGCGCTGATGGTCACCATAACACCCGCCTTGTAGGAACCGGATCCCGAGCCGCCCTCGACGACGAGGGTATAGTTTTCCATGTCCCTCGCCTTGAAGTTCGGCATCACCGTGGCGTCATAGGAAGGCATGCTAAAGGTGGTGATCGGGAAATTGACGTTCGCGATGCCCGCCACGTTGCCGGTCCACACGTCGAAGCACCAGTTCTCCCCATAGATCGGCTTGGCGGAGATGGTGATGGTCTCGCCCGCCTTGTAGGAACCGGACCCCAACCCGTCGACCACGGTCAGCGTATGCCGCGTGCCGGTCACATCGCCGTAGATGGATTGGAACTCGATGTTGGCGGCGGGCATGGTGACGTAGGCGTTGGCGCAGGTGGGCTTGTCGAGATAAGCAGTGTTTCCTTTCCACGCCTCGAACGCCTTGCCGGTCTTCGGGACGTCGGCACTGATCAACACGACATCGCCCGCCCTGTATTGTCCGGATCCCAAGCCGCCTTTGACGGTCAGCGTCCGCAGCGTCTTCGCCTTGTCCGCGAAGACGGGGGTGAGCATGGCGTCGCCCATCGGCATGGTGAACGTGGTGTTGGGGGAAGTGATGCTTGCGATCCCGGCGATGTTGCCGGACCAGGTCAAAAAAACCTTGCCCTCCGCCGGCAGCCCGGCGCTCACCGCCACGGTCGCCCCCGCCAGATAGCGTCCGCCCCCGACGCCACCGCCATCCACGGCGAGTGTATAGAGCGTCTGAGCGGCCGTTTTATAGACGGTGCCGATGCTGGCGTCGCTATTCGGCATGGTGAACACGGTGTTGGGCAGCGAAGGATTGGAGACGCCCAGCGTCATGCCCGTCCAAGTGTCGAACTGCATCCCCGTGGCGGGGGGATTGGCGTTGATCGGCACGGGTGTGCCCGTCCGATACACTCCCGATCCCGAGCCACCGGTGACGGTGAGCGTATAGAGGGGACTGGGCACTTGCGTGTAACTCGCTCGTATGGTGACGTCGGCCGCCGGCATCAGATAGGTGGTGTTGGCATCGGTCACGTTCGCAAGACCGGCGACGTCCCCCTTCCACACGTCGAAAAACATGCCGTCGGCGGGAAACGCGGCACTGACCACCACCAGAGTTCCCGCCTTGTACGTCCCGCTGCCCACACCGGAGTTCACTGTCAACTTGTAGGAGGTCGACGGGATGTCCTTGTAGGTGGCGGAGATGGTGGCGGAGCTCGCCGGCATCATCAGCGTCGTCGACGACAGGTTAATGTTCGCCACCGACGCCGTATCACCCGTCCACTTGTCGAAGATCTTACCGGACGGGGCGGCCGCGGCCGAGATCGAGACGGTCGCGCCGGCGAGATACTCGCCGCCGCCCGTTCCCGAGTTCACCGTCAGCGTGTAGTAGGTTGTTGGAATATTCTTGTAGGTGGCGGTGACGGTGGCCGCGCTCGCCGGCATGGTCAGCGTCGTCGATGACAGATTGCTGTTCGCCACGTACGCCGCGTCACCCGTCCACTTGTCGAACATCTTCCCCTCCGCGGCGGCCGCGGCCGAGATCGTGATGACCGCGCCGGCTAGATAGTCGCCGGATCCGGTGCCGGAGGCGACCGTCAATGCGAAGAGGATTTGCGGGATGTCTTTGTACGTCGCCGTTACGGCGGCCGCGCTCGACGGCATCGTCACTGTCGTCGACGACAGGTTGATATTCGTCACGTACGCCGTGTCGCCCGTCCACTTGTCGAACATTTTGCCGGTGACCGCGGCCGTGGCCGAGATCGTCACGAGGGAACCCGCCTGATAGTCGCCCCCACCCGTGCCAGAATTCACCGTCAGCGTGTAGTAGGTCGCCGGAATATCCTTGTAGGTGGCGGTGACCGCAACCGCGCTCGACGGCATCGTCAGCGTCGTCGACGAAAGGTTGATGTTACCCACATACGCCGTGTCGCCCGTCCACTTGTCGAACATCTTCCCGGACGGGGCGGCAGACGCCGAGATCGTCGCCACGGCTCCCGCAAGATAGTCGCCGCCCCCCGTGCCCGAATTCACCGTCAGCTTGTAGTAGGTCGCCGGAACGTCCTTGTACGTCGCCGTCACCGACACCGCGCTCGACGGCATCGTCACAGTCGTCGACGACAGGTTGATGTTC
>CAYTFM010000192.1:16335-17392 GCA_964436735.1 uncultured Victivallales bacterium
ACGGCGCGGCCGACGCCGAGATCGTCACCACCGCGCCCGCCAGATAGTCGCCGCCGCCCGTCCCCGAATTCACCGTCAACTTGTAGTAGGACGCCGGGATGTCCTTGTACGTCGCCGCCACCGACACCGCGCTCGACGGCATCGTCACAGTCGTCGACGACAGGTTGATGTTCGCCACGTACGCCGTGTCGCCCGTCCACTTGTCAAACATCTTGCCGGACGGCGCGGCCGACGCCGAGATCGTCACCACCGCGCCCGCCAGATAGTCGCCGCCACCCGTTCCCGCAATGACCGTCAATTTGTAGTAGGTCACCGGGATGTCCTTGTACGTGGCGGCCACCGTCACCGCGCTCGACGGCATCGTCACCGTCGACGACGACAAGTTGATGTTACCCACGTACGCCGTGTCGCCCGTCCATTTGTCGAACATCTTGCCCGACGGCGCAGCCGACGCCGAAATCGTCGCCACCGCTCCCGCCAGATAGTCGCCGCCCCCCATCCCTGAATTCACCGTCAACTTATAGTAGGTAGGAGGAATGTCCTTGTAGGTCGCCGTCACCGTCACCGCGCTCGACGGCATCGTCACCGTCGACGACGAAAGGTTGATGTTACCAACGTATGACGTGTCGCCCGTCCATTTGTCGAACATCTTGCCGGACGGCGCGGCCGACGCCGAGATTGTCACCACCGCTCCCGCAAGATAGTCGCCGCCGCCCGTGCCCGAATTCACCGTCAATTTGTAGTACGTGGGCGGAATGTCCTTGTAGGTCGCCGTCACCGTCACCGCGCTCGACGGCATCGTCACTGTCGTCGACGACAGATTGATGTTCGCCACGTACGCCGTGTCGCCCGTCCACTTGTCGAACATCTTGCCGGACGGCGCAGCCGACGCCGAGATCGTCGCCACGGCGCCCGCAAGATAGTCGCCGCCGCCCGTCCCGGAGTTCACCGTCAACTTATAGTAGGTGGGAGGAATGTCCTTATAGCTCGCCGTCACCGTCACCGCGCTCGACGGCATCGTCACCGTCGTCGACGACAGATTGATGTTCGCCACGTA
>CAYTFM010000193.1:0-1846 GCA_964436735.1 uncultured Victivallales bacterium
CACGCCTTGACGACGACGCCACGGTCCACGTAGAGATGAACGCCATCATCGACGCCCCGCGCCGAGATCCGACGATACCGGTGTCCTTCACGCTACGCCAACCGGACGACGGGAAGACAGTCTTCTCGTCATCCGTGGCGCTTACTCCCCGATCATGGGGCGGCGTCACCGCCACGCTGCCGCGTAAGGATGTCAGACTGTGGTCGCCCTCCGATCCTTTCCTGTATGAACTGACCGTGACGACGGGCGATGACTTTTGGAGCGAACAAGTGGGACTCCGCCAGATCGCCACCGACGACAAAGCGATAGTCCTTAACGGCGAACGCGTCGTTCTCAAGGGCGTCTGCGGCTACCTCGACTCCGAGTGCGGCAACTTCCCGCAAACTTCCAAGACGGCTGAGAAGATGCTCGACATCATCACCGAACTCGGCTGCAACTTCGTCCGTACGGGACACGTGCCGCCTTCCCGCGCGCTCATCGACGCCTGCGACCGCCGCGGCCTAATGGTGTGGGCTGAGATCCCCGCCTACTGGATGCCCGACGTCAACAAGCCGCCCGCCCGCCACCGGGCCTTCGGCATGCTCGACGGCATGATCCGTCAACATCGGAACGCGGCCTCTATCATCATGTGGAGTGTCGGCAACGAATGCGTCTTCCACGATCCGAAGAACGCCCGCTCCAACCTTTCGTACTTCACCGAGGCCGCCGACCGCGCCCGTGAAGCCGATCCGACGCGGCTGGTCACCTACACCGGCGGCTTCGAAGGGATGGGCAACCCGAAGCTCGAACTGATCTGTCCCAAGTCCCTTGTCGACCACCTCGACGTGCTTGGCTTCAACAGCTATGCGGGCATCGAGGACGGCGCGGACCCCGCGCGTCCGCCAGAGTTCGAGCAGCACTGGGACAAGCTGCGAGCGGCGGCACTTTTCGGCAAGCCAGTCATCCTCGCCGAGGTGGGCATCGACGCCGTCCGCGGCGAGCGCGGCTTCGACTATGGCGAGGAGCGCCAGGCCGACTACTTCCGCAAGGTCATGCCACTTTTCCAAAAAGCCACCCAGGAAGGCTCTCTACAGGGCATGACCATCTTCACCCTCTGCGACTACAAGACCCCGCTCAAGCTCGGCCGCTTCCAGCGCGGCTACAACCGCAAAGGGCTCCTCGACGCTGACGCCATTCCGAAAAAGGCGTTCGAGGTGGTTTGCCAAGGATACAAGTCATGCTTATAAGGAGAATAGTGCGATGAAAGACTACGCAGTCCATCAAAACAAGCGCCGCGCCGAACTGTACGCCGCGCACCAGAAGACCATCGACGTGTGGTGGGACGACGACGGCGCCTTCATCTACAAGAACCCCGAGGCGACGGGCGGCTACCGCGCCATCCTTTGGCACTGTCTGGCGTACCTTGACGGCGACGACCACTGTGTCGAAAAGGCGAACAAGATCATCGTCAAGAACTGGACGTCAAAGCCCTGCCATTTCTCGCCGGGGGCGGCGATCGACCTATTGTGGCACCATCGGAAAAAACTGACCGACGAGGCGCGGGAGAAGCTTGAACGGTATGTCCGGCTCAACCTGCAGTACATGTCGACGCCCGATCTGCAGATCTTCGGCTACAACGACAACCATCCGTACAAGGCCTTCCACACGCTGATCGTGGGCGGCGAAATGTTCGACTATCCCAGCTACGTCGAACTGGGCATCAAACGCATGCGCGAGGCAATCGAGCTGTTCCAGCGCAACGGCTTCCCCTGCGAGTACAACTCTCCGAATTACACGCCGGTGTCGCTGCAGCCGCTCGCCAGCATCGCCGGGCACCTGCCGCTGGACCCGGTGCAGGTGACCGAGA
>CAYTFM010000193.1:1856-2163 GCA_964436735.1 uncultured Victivallales bacterium
CAGCCGCGCCTACGTCAACTGCTACTCCGGACTGCTGAGCGGCGAACTGAGCCTACTCATGCATCTCTTCCCGAAGCGCTTCGACATCGATCTGATCGAAGAGCTATACACTCGTGGAGAGAATAGCGATCTCATCGATCCGTCCATCCGCGCCGTGTTCCCCTTCTACGCCGTCCACCCGATCTGGTACGCCCGGGGCACGTACAACCTCACGGAGGAGCTCGAGCGCGCCATCTTCGAGAAAACGGACGGAGCCTATGTCCGTGGCATGATCGAGAGCGGCTCATGGAGAATAAAAAAAAAAAAA
>CAYTFM010000193.1:2173-10639 GCA_964436735.1 uncultured Victivallales bacterium
AGCATCTCGTGGAAAAAAGAGGACACGCCGGAAGGAGCCCCTTCATCCTTGCATCTGGGACCACGCCGCTCCCTTTGCACCACCTATTTCGGCTCACGTTTCAACCTCGGCACCGCGCAGTTCTCGTGGCTGGACAACGGACAATCCGACGGCTTCTACGCCACCGTGGCGCGCGGCGACGGAAGAAAACTCACCGACGCCTCGGTCTATTTCAGCCGCATGTTCTTCGACGAACGCTCGCCCTACGGAGAGGAACCGACCTCCTGCTCCTCCTTCCGCGAGGAAGGCGACATCCGCACCGCCCAGCACAAGGACACGGCTCTCGTCCTTTACAATCCGCACCCACTTCTCGGAACATTCAAACGGCTGCGCCTCGGCATCTTCCGTCCCCTGCTCTTCTCGAAACCCGAGGAACTCTGGGTGGGCAACGTCCGTGTCCCGGAGTTGAACTATCTGAGCGGGACGATGGAGACGGTCGCCATCCGCGACGGCGAGGTGTACATCGGGATCAGACCGCTGCGCCTCAACGACCTGGGACAGGCGCGGCAGGCGCATCTGCAGATCCAGACCTACAGCGACCGTCTGGCGATCCTGATGTCGTCGTTCGAGGGGTGGACGCCGCGCGCCTTCAGCTTCGAAGAAATCATGAACATCAACGCGGGGTTCGTCTTCGAGATTCGTGACGCGCACGAGTTCGCATCGTTCGCCGAGTTCCGGGAATTTCTGACAACGGCGACCGTCGAGGACCAGTACGACCTCTCGCACCGGCGGACCACCACCTATCGCCGTGACGGTCTGACGTTGTCAGCCCGCTACTCACCCT
The DNA here is from genome assembly GCA_964436735.1 of uncultured Victivallales bacterium. Taxonomy (GTDB): domain Bacteria; phylum Verrucomicrobiota; class Lentisphaeria; order Victivallales; family GWF2-38-69; genus CAYTFM01. The sequence goes on from CAYTFM010000193.1 coordinate 2,997, forward strand.
ACCAGACCGGTTTCCAGCATGTGACGGTGAGCGGCCAGAATCTCGAGCAGCCTCAGCTTTCCATCGAACACACGCACGACCCGAAATGCGCGCTGTCGAATAATTGAACCACCATACAAACGACAAGGAGGATAGATCAATGGCTACGGGAAAAATGTCATCACGGGAGAATTTTCTGAAGGCCGCCCGCCACCAGTCGCCTCAGTGGGTGCCGTTGGATTTTGGTTTGAGCAAAGGCGCGTTGAAGCAGTTCCACGAAAACGCCGGCAAAGACGCCAACCCGAGCGAGTATTTCAAGTTCGATGGCGCCTGGCTCGGACCGACGGGGACGCGCCGCGCCCCGCCGGATTGGAAGAAGCTCTACTACAATGATGACTATCTGCCTGAAGGCGCGAAGATCGACCCCGAGTCGGGAACCGCCGCCATCTACAATCCGGAAAGCGACGACCAGCAGGACTTCTTCCCGCTGCGGAACATCACCACGGCGCAAGAGGTCGATGAGTATCCATGGCCGGACTCCGCCGCTTCGTACCGTTTTGAAGGGCTCGCCGAGAAGGTCGCGCAAAAGAAGCGCGAGGATCACGCCGTGTTCGTGGGCGGCCTGAACTTCTTCGAAGCGGCATGGAACCTCCGCGGGTTCGAACAGCTGATGATGGACATGGCGGAGGACTCGCCCATCGCACACCGTTTGTTCGAGCGTCTCCACGAGGTCAACGTGGCTAAAGCTGTCCTTATCGCGCAAAGCGGTGCCGATCTTCTGCAGGCCGGCAGCGACGTGGCCACTCAACGCGGCCCGCTCATGAGCCTTCCCATGTGGCGTGAATACATCTTTCCCATAATGCGCGCCTCGATCCAAGCGGCCAAGAAGATCAATCCGGACATCCTCGTCATCTACCATTCCTGCGGCAACGTCAGCTCAATGATCGAAGGCTTCCTCGAAGCAGGCATCGACATCCTCGACCCCTGTCAACCTGAGTGCATGGACATCTTCGAGCTCAAACGCCGACACGGGAAAGTCCTGACATTCCACGGCGGCATCGGCGTCCAAAGCGTCCTGCCCAACGGCACGCCAGACGAAGTCAAAGACATGACGCGCAAGACAATCGACGTCATGAGCGAGGGCGGCGGCTATCTGTGCAGCTCCTCGCATTCGCTGGGCAAGGACATCCCCTGGCGCAATATCGTCGCCTTCGTCGAGGCGGTGCGGGAATACGGGCACCCGTGAGGCGGGCAAATTCGAAATTCGAATAACGAAACACGAAACTCCAGTGGAGCGAGAACAGAGGAGCAAGATGAAACAGTCGGGTGTTGTTATGATCGCATTGTGCGTCGGCATGGCCGTCGCCGGAGGAATATATGCGGCAGAGGCGGTGGAGTCGAAAACGGCTGACGCACCCCTTTTCGCGAAGCGCTATGATCTGCGCGTGTACGGGCCTCTGACAGCGCAGGAACTGCCGCCGCTGTCCGCGCTCGGAGAGTATCGTCATCTGCGTCTCACCGCCGCCGATGGAGCGAAGGCCGAGCTGCTCCACTCGAAGGTCATGGCCGACTTCACCACGCTGCCGACCATCCGCGCCGAGCGGGTGAAAGGCGGTGCCGGAGAACTTTCCGTCCTTGTCTTTCACGACGGCCGTTCGATCCTGCCGCTTCTGCGCCGCCGCGAGGGCAAGGTGGATCTTTACTGCTTCGCCACGCCCAAAGCCCGCGGACGCTTCCTCGACAAAGCCCAGACGGAACTCGCAGGCGGCGAGCAGCCCGACGGCCGCAGGCATCCCTACTACCTGGACTTCTGGGACCGTCACTGCATGGGCTTCTGGTACCGGCTTTTCCAGAACTCGCCGGGGCAGAGCGACACCGCCGACTTCGCGTTCCTCAAGAAGCACGACCTGACGGTGAACACCGTCTCGTCCATTGAATCCACCGCCGCCCGGGCGCGGCTGAACGGCCTTGGATACAAGATCAACCGCTGGTTCGACGTCGGCGACTGGGCGTACGAGGCGCATCCCGAGGCGGCCAATGGCGCCGATCCGGACATGACCGCCCAGGGCGACTACTACGGCGAGGTCCCGTTCGCCGAGAATCCGATCGAACGCAACCAGGTGGCGGAGATGAGCGACTACCTCCGGCAGTTCACCGACGACGAGTACCTGCTGTCGATCACCGACCCGCATGGCGAGACCGGCCCGTTCCCCGGCAGCTACAGCGGCGCGCGCGACCGCAACGAGTTCTCACGCCGCGATTTCGTCCACTATCTGCGCGACCGACGCGGGTTCGACGTGGCGCAACTCGGCGAGCGCTGGTACGGAGATCCTCGCCGCTTCGCCTCGTGGGACGCCCTGACCTTCCCCCGCGAGCGCGACTTCTTCGGCTGGCGCGACGGCGTGAGCCAGGACCTCGGCGGTGCCTGGCGCGCCCGAGTCTGCGACCGCGCCACCGGCGAGAAGGAGCAGCTCTTCGCCACTGCGCACGACGACGCGCGCTGGATCGCCTTCCAACAGCCGGGCTGCCAACTCCTGGCCGGCGAGGGGCGCGCAAAGGAGAAGAACGGTGGCTGGCTCCGCCACTCCTTCGTCCCCGACGAGCTGTTGCTGAAGTCTGGCAAACCGATCATGCTCACCATCTGCCCGTTCAACCACGCCCGCTACGACAACCCCAGCACCATCTACCTCAACGGCGAAAAGATCGCCGACCTCACCTTCGGCTACGGCCAGGAGTGGGGGCAGATCGACGTCACCAAGCTGCTGAAACCCGGTGCCAATGTCCTGGCCGCCTACACCCCGATCGGCTATGTCCTCGGCCCGACCTTCCTGACGCTCAACCGCGCCGAGTCATTCCCGACCTCCGACAAGGGGCTCAACGCGCGCTTGCACGACGTCCGCGAGTGGGTGGCGGACATGACCGCCCGCGCCAACGTCCGCTACATCGAGCACCTCCGCGGCATCGATCCGAATCGGCCGGTGAAGCTCATGGCCTTCGACTCGATGCTGGACGTCATGATGCCGAACCTCGAGCGGCTCGGGGCCTACCCGCACTGCACCGGCGAGGGCGCCTTCTTCCGCCCGTGGTTCAAGCGGTACGGGTATCTGCGCGGCATCCCCGACTCCTCCGAACCCGGCGGCCCCGCCGAAAAGCTGATCGACCTCAAACGCTTCTTCTTCATCATGACCTTCGAGGGAATGAACGCCCACGACTACTTCTGGGATCTGCAGAACATCCTCGACAAGCCCGACATGACCGAATGGTACGAGAAGAATGTGGCGTACTTCAAGCTGATGGGGCGGTTCGACCTGAAGAAGCCGCAGATCGTCATCGCGCGCTCGGTCAAAGTCGACCGCGTCAGCATGGGCGAGGAGGACACCCAGCACAACAACGATCCGGGCCGCGGCGACATCCAGCAGGCGCACCACGGTTACCTCTTCTGCTCCGAGCGCGACCTGCGCGACGGTTTGGTGAACGACTATCCGGTGATCATCGACGACAATTTCCAGACACTGGAGGAGGCCGATGTCGACGCCCTCGAAGCATATGTCCGCAAAGGCGGATCAGTGGTCCTCAACGCCCGCTCCGGCCGCCACAGCTATGTAGAGCGGAACGCCTGGCCAATCGCCCGCCTGCTCGGCGGCAAACCGGCGATCCGTGCCGAGGAGGGCACCCTCACCTTCGAGAAGGAACCAGCCATCCTCAAGGACTACGCCGGCAAGAGTTTCGCCGCCAAGGGCGAGTCGGTCGACTGGCAGAAACGCGACTACTTCAAGGACAACGTCGCCTTGGAGGACGCCGGCCCCGACGTCGCCGTCCTGGCGCGCTACGAGGACGGAAAACCGGCCCTGACCATGCGCCCGCTCGGCAAGGGGCGCGTGGTCTTGCTCGGCTGCGCCTTCTTCCGTAACAGCCGCGACGTGAACGGTTTCTTCATGGGCTCCCCCGAGCAGACCGCCTTCTACAAAACGCTTTTCCGCGACCTCGGCGTGGCGCCGCTCGTGGAAAGCGCGCAAGACCGTCTCTGGGCCGAGCGTTTCATCGCCAACAACGGCTCCACCGAGTTGCTCGTGCTTGGCAACCAGGATAACAAGGAGAAACTGGCAGGAGCCGCGGTGTGGGATCTCGGCTTCGCTCCAGGGCGAGTCTTCGATCCAGTGACGGGAAAGGATCTTCCGGTCAAAATCAGCGGCGACCGGGTGACGATCGATGGATTGGATCTGGATCCGCTGGAGATGCGTTACTATGCCGTCGAGCGGCGGCAGGCTGACGCCGTGGCGGCGCTCCAGCACTGGCTTGGCCGCCAGGAACAACTGTGGAAAGGCGTGCCCGCCGGCCGCGAAACGCCGAAGCCCGATCTCTTGTGGCCGATCCGCGTCAACGGCGAGTTCGAGGTCAAACAGTTCGAGAGCGAGGCCGAGGCCCTCGCCGCCGTCAAACCGGAGTTCATCCCGGACGCCACCTGGAAGACGATGCCGAAAGGCAACTGGGAGTCAGTCGGCCTTCCCAAAGGTGAGAAGTTCATGGCCGTCTACCGCAAGGAGTTTCAAGTGCCCCCCGGCTGGCTGGTGGATCTGCGCCGCGTGGAACTGTTCTGGCACGCATGGCCGATGGGACAGTATCCAGCTGACGCCTGGATCAACGCCGTGAAGGTGGTCGAGAACAACAAGCCCGTCGCAGGTGTCGACCTCCTCGCCCTGCTACGATCCGGAACCAACCGCCTGGCGGTGCTCTGCCGCGCGCGCAAACCGGATGGCGATGGCGGTTTCGCCGCCGAGATCATGCTGCGGCCGTTCACCGGCGCGTCCGCTGAGAAACTCGACATTTCCTCCGGCTGGATCATCCACGCCTCGGACATCGACACCTACCGCGCCGATCTGCCCTTCAACGGAGAGATGGTCATGGCACGCAAAAGCGTGTTGACTCCGGAACGCTACCGTAATTGCTCCGTCTGGATCGAGGTGGCGTGCGCCGATCCGAACCACGTCACCGTCGTCTCCACCAACGGCCGCCTGCGCTTCATCGGGCCAAGCCATGGATCCGCCCACTGGACCGGCCCCTTCCTGATGAACATCACGCCGGACATCCGCTTCGGGGAGGAGAATGACATCATCATCGCCAACGGCCGCGTCTTCGGCGGCGCCTACGGCGGCGGGTGCAAACCGCAGAAGGCCGTCATCCAGAAGGCGGAGCTGCTGTTCCAACCGAAATAGATTGTCAGGCCGACCTGCAACTTACACAAAGGATTGCGTATGAAACGACAGACGAAACATTCATCAGCCAACACCACCGAATTCCTCGATCCTGCCCCGATGAACGCGCGGCGGGACGCCTTCTTCGCCCGTACCCGCGAGGCGATGTTCGAATGGGTGAACCCGGACGGCACGCCGCGCGGCCAGCACAAGGTGTTCGCCGGCGCGAGCGAGGGCAACATCTATCCGAACCGCGAGCCGTTCCGCAGTCTACCCTGCCTGTACACGGGCGAGCAGCGGCACATCGACCTTGCCAACGCCATGGTGGCGCGTTACTGCGTGCCACCACAGCCCTACCGGCCGCCGACGTACCAACCGGGCGAGGATATGGGACTACACTTCAACATCTTTCAGTCCAACAACGCCGCCACGGTCCTGCACAAGTACCGCCACCTGATGACCCCGGCCGCCGCCGCCGTTCTGGAGTATCACACCCGCCTGGTGTTCGAGCACCGGCCGGGCAGCGCGCAGATAGACTTCAGCTTTCATGGTGCCAACGACAACATGCCAGCCATGTCCACCGCCGGCCTGCTCCTCGGCGGCGAGGTGCTCGATGACGAGCGCGCCATCGCCCATGGGCTGTGGAAGCTGAAGCGCTTCCGCCGCACGCTTTCACGGACGGCCTGGGCGTCCGAATACAACTCCGGCACCTATTCCACGCTCACCATCACCGCCATGGCCAAGATCGCGGCGGAGGCGAAAACCGAGGAGGCGCGCCAGATCGCGCTGGCGATCGAGGAGCGGCTCTGGGCCGAGATCCTCCTCCACTGGCATCCCGGCAGCGCCTGCCAGGCCGGCCCCTCGTCACGCTCCTACGCCGTCGACAGCTGCAACCACATGCACAATCTCTGGGCCCTGTTGTGGATCGTCTTCGGACCGGAGATGGTCAAACGCGACCTGATCAAAACACACTTCGAGCACGACGGCGTCGAAGTCGTCCACTTCGACGGTTACCAGCCCGCCAACATCGTCGAGTACGTGGAACTGTTCGACACGGATCTGCACGTGCCCGCATATGTGGCCGACCTCGCCACGAAACGAGGCTATCCGTCGCGCACGCACGGCACGGTCGAGCAGATGAGCACGCAGAACACAGGGGGCGGATCCGGCCGTTGCCACACCACCACCTACATGGAGGAAAGCTTCTCGCTGGGCACCGTCGACGCCGCCTTCTGCGGCGGAGAGCAGACCAACAGCCTGTACGTCACGTTCAAACGCAAACCGCAGATCGACTCCTTCCGTGACGCCGGCGTCCTCTTCGTCCGCTACATCGCCAACGACGAACAGCACGGCGGCGTCTCCGGCGCGCCCCGCTTCCAAGGCGACAAGCCGCCTTTCGGCGAAGCCTACGTCTGCTCCAAAGGCAACCAGTTGACCCTCCAGCGCGACGACACCGCCATGCTGCTGGCGCAGGCGCACTGCCGACAGGATCAAGCTCTCTTCAAGCTCGGTCAGGAGAAAGGCATCTCCTCGCTCAAACTGTCGCTGCTGATTCCGGCGCACTATGGTCGCACCCGCGCCGTGCTCGTAGGAGATGAACGGCTGACCGATTTCGCTTGGCGCGGCGAGCGCGTGCAACCGCTCTCGCTCGATCTCGGCGAAGTCTACGTCCACATCGACCCGCTCGTGCCCACGGCCTTTCCGCGCGACTGCGCCATGGAGCTGACCCGCGAAAACGCCTACGAGGCGATCCACCTGATCAACTACCGCGGACCGGCGCGCGCCTTCTCCGCCGCCGAACTGGCCCACATGCTCAACGGCTGCGTCGTCACCGTCAAGTCCGCCTCCTCCTATCCGTCCTTCGCCGCATTTCACGAAGCGATGAGCAAGGTCCGAATCCACGACTACTGGGCGCATCTTCGCTATGTCTTGTTCCAGCGGGAGGACGTCGAACTCGAGATGGTCACATCGATCGAGCCGATGACGGTGCAGAGCGCGGCCATCGACGGCCGGAACCCGGAGCGACCGATGATCGCGGCGAGCGAGATCGAGGTCAACCGCCTGCCGTTCGTCACCGGCGCGGTCCCGCGCGACGAACCGTTCTTCCCCTGGAAATCGCTGAACATCTTCTACTACGACAATTCATGGGGCATCGGCGCCCGCGGCCTGCCAGGAGAGGTGCCGTACCGCGACATCGCGATGGAAATGAAAGGATGATCCTCATGAGGCCCCCTACTCTTCTTTCCTTGGCATTGGTAGTCGTGTCCACCTTTTCTCTATGCGCCGCGGAGAAACCGATCGACGTGCTGATGATCGGGCACTCCGCGCCGCGTTCCCATGAGCCGTGGTGGCCGAAGTTCCAGACGGCCTGCGCCAAGGAAGGGGTCAGGGTCTTCATCAACGAGAACGGAACCTCGCTCAATTATGCGCAGTTCACCGACGCGTATCTCCGCCAGTTCCACGTCGTGGTTT
>CAYTFM010000193.1:10649-11849 GCA_964436735.1 uncultured Victivallales bacterium
TACTGGAACAAAACGGTCGGCGACCGCTACGACGCGCAAAGCCTCGAGGAGGCCGTCTACGACCCGGGCAAGACGATCGACGTCAATCCCACGCTCAACCACCGCTCGCTCTACAAATACATATGGACTAAGAACATCGTCGAGCATCCTGTCACCATGAACGTCAAGGGACTCTTCCTTCCGTTCGAGGGAGAATGGTCATGGCCTGGCACCGTTCCGATGACATTCGGCAAGAGCTGGACAGTCCTTGTCAAAGGCATGGACTCGACTCGCACGATGGGCAACGCCGACCCCGTCGGCTCAGGCAAACACGATTTCAAGCCCGAGGTCAAGGGCAGCTACGAGACCGCCCCCGAGATCGTCGGCGTCCGCGAGGGTGACGGCGCCGCGGGACGTATGATGGTCTTCCCGTTCCACGGCACCCACACCTGGCTCAACCTCGGCCACGCGGCGTTCAACGACGCCATGATGATCAACGGCTACGGCGGCCAGCCCAGCGATGGGCTGAAACTGCTCATCAATGGCTTCAAGTGGCTCGGTGAACCGGCAGTCAAAGCCGGACTCGGCGGACACACGCCGCCTCCGCAGAAGAAAAGCGAGGTCGATCATACCCCGTGGGACTGGAGCAAGACGCGTTTCGCCGCCGGCGCATGGAACAATCTCGGCAAAGCCGCCACCGCCAACGAGTACCGCGGCGTGTTCGGAGCCCGCACCGCGCGCGGCGGCGGTTCGGGAACCGTGGCGGATTACGTGGCCGAGGCGAAGCGACTGGGGCTATCGTTCATCGTCTTCCTCGAGGAACTTGAGAAGATCGACGACGCCGGCTACGACGCCCTCGTCAAAGAATGCGCCGCCGCCTCCGACGACGCCTTCCTCGCCATTCCCGGCTACCTCTTCCGCGACACCGCCGACGTGCTGCGCTTCGCCTTCGACACGACAAAGCTGCCGCTCGCCGAGAACCTGACACCGGAGCGCCGGGTCATCTCCCCCAACAACATCGTCGAGCAGAACGGCTGGGCGAACGGCTTCGGCATCGCCGGCCTCGGCGCCATGAAGCTGGACATGAACTACCTGTTCCTCTTCACCTGCGTCGCCCCCTACGTGTACGAAGCGGACAAACTGGTTGACGACGGCCTGGCCAAGCACCTCATCGGCCAGACGGCGCAGCTCGATTTCCGTGAGGCGGTGCTGGATGCCAAC
>CAYTFM010000193.1:11859-12527 GCA_964436735.1 uncultured Victivallales bacterium
ACCTCGAATCCGAAAGGCTCGGCCACATGTATCCGCCGGTGCGCCTGACGATTCGGCGCGCGCCGTCCGAGGTTGAGAAGACTGTCGCCAAGGCGCATATCACGACCTTCCGCGGCAAATCGGTGACCGACTTCCCGGCGGCGGTCGAGCGGAAGACAGAACACCCGCCACTGTATCTGACCAACGGTCCGACGATCACCCGCTGGGGCGTCATCGAAGGCAGCGATCCACAACGGCCAGGAGCCCAACGTTTCCGTTTGGAGTTCACGGCGTCAAGCCCGGTGGGACTCCGCGAGATGCTCATCCTCGACGCCCAAACTGGCACCGTCTACCGCCGCTTCAATCCCGATGGTGCCAAGGAGTTCACGATAACCTTGGACGACAGCGACAAGAACTCGCGCCGCCTGGTTCCGATCGTCACCGCCACCGACGGCACCAGCGCCGTTGGATTCACCATCTGGATCGTACAGGCCGCCAACCGCATGTGCATGATGGGCGACCGCCTCATGGGTATGCACCACAGCTACAAGCTCTGGGACGAGAGCAGAAAGAAGTATGTCATGGTCGGCGGTTGGCTCGGCGGAGTGACATGGGTGAAGAACTGGCATCACGAGGCGGGCGGCTACCCGGGCGCCTACGAGAAGGGGAAGCCCATCAGCGGGCTCGCG
>CAYTFM010000193.1:12537-17366 GCA_964436735.1 uncultured Victivallales bacterium
ACCCCTGTGACGAGGAACTCCCGATTTCGGGCATCGACGGGGGCAAGCTTCACTCTGCGGCTGTGGACTTTTTCCCGAGCGTCGTGAGCGCGGCAGCAAGCGAGCCGAAGGTGGCCGCCTATAAATTTAAGGAAACCCTCGCCGCCTTCGATTGCGCCATCATGGACTACATCGGCGACGCGCAGTTCACCCTCGACAAACGGAAGAATCAAACCCTCAAGGGGTGGCCCGAGTCGCCGGACCCGCAAGTCCCCATGGAGATCGCCGACATCACCTCCCGTGTCTGGGCCGGCCGTCCGCGCCATCATGCGGCTGTGGCGTCGAACGTCCACGAGTTCCGCTTCGCCTTCAAGAAAGACACCGAGCTGAAACGGCTGAACCTCTGTGCCACCCGCCGCTACGAGTATGGCAGCCCACTGTTCCTGGCGATCCGCGATGAGGCCGGCGCGCGCGCCTGGCTGCTCGATCCCATCGCCGACAAGGATTTCCCGATCCGGGGCGTCATGCCGGCGGGCGGTTATTTCTATCCCGCCAACGAACGAGGCGGAGCGGTCTGCGTCGTCAATCTCGGACCGGAGCCCGTCTCCTACGAGTTCGGCATGCCGCGCGGCAGAATGTTCATCGACGGCAAAGGCCGGGGGGTGAAGGCCGGTGACATCGTCAACACCCGCCTGCTCATCCTGCATCGCCCCTGGAAGGATCAGCGCAACGACGCATGGCTCCAAAGCTATTTGGCCAACTTCGGCGTCGGCGCCGAAAAACCGGGCTACGCGTTCGCCGTCACGCAAGGGACGCTCCGCTCGACAAACTACTCGATGGACATCACCCAGACGGACGGCGGTGCCACGGTCGAGATCGGCACCTACAAACTTCCGCACAACCTGGCGGTTCGGGTTGACGGGATTCAGGCGAACGCCATCGCCGGTCGCTACGACCTGGCGCGCAAACAGTTGCTGATGCTTCCCGTGCTCGACGGAACGGCAACCACCAGCGTCAACACCACGCTCGGGGACACGAAACTCTACATCGGCGAACTGTTCCACTGCGACAACACCGTCATGCTGCTCTCCTGCGTCCAGGACGGCACCGACAAACTGCTCCTCGAGATCCACAATCCGAGCGACAAGCCGCAGACGGCGAAGCTGTCCGCCGTCCCGGGCTTCATCCCGCTGGCGGGTTTGGAGAAGGTGGTCGACGTTCCTTCATGCGGCAGCGTGAAACTGGAACTGCCCATCACCGCTGGCTCGCTCGTCAACAAGCCGTACGAAGGCGACTAATTTCTGAATACGAACTCATTCCATACAATACAAACAGGAGGTCGAAGATGCGAAGAATGTCGCTCCACACGGGACTGCTGGCGCTATCGCTGGCGCTGACGGCGCACACCACCACGGCCGCGGACAAACCTATCGACGTGCTGATGATCGGACACTGCGTGCCGCGCTCATACGAGACGGGGTGGCCGAAATTCCAGGCGGCCTGCGCCAAGGAGGGCGTCAGGGTCTTCATCAACGAGAAGGGCCGCGGACTCGACTACGAACAGTTCACCGACGACTATCTCCGAAAGTTCGACGTCGTGGTTTTCACCGGACTGCCGGACAAGACCTCTGACACGGCGGCGGCGGACGCGGAGGTCGCGGCGTTCCGGGAACGTCTCGACGCCTACCATAAGGCAGGCGGCGGCGTGATGTGGGTCCCGCTGGGATTCGCGCACTGGGGAACGCTCTGGAACAAGGTGGCCGGCGAACGCTACGACGCCCAAAGCCTCGAGGAGGCCGTCTACGACCCGGGCAAGACCATCGACGTCAATCCCGCACTCAATCATCGCTCGCTGTATAAATACATATGGACAAAGAATATTAGCGAGCATCCCGTCACGAAGAATGTCAAAGGACTCTTCCTTCCCTTCGAGGGGGAATGGTCGTGGCCAGGCACCGTGCCGATGAAGTTCGGCAAGAGTTGGACGGTCGTCGTCAAAGGCATGGAGTCCACCCGCACCATGGGCAACGCCGAGCCAGTCGGCTCAGGCAAGCACGACTTCAAACCGGAGGTGAAAGGCAGCTACGAGTCCGCCCCGGAGGTCGTCGGTGTCCGCGAGGGAGCCAACGGCGCGGGACGCATGATGATCTTCCCGTTCCACACCACCCACACGTGGCTGAACCTCGGGCATGCGGCGTTCAACGACGCCATGATGCTCAACGGCTGCGGAGGTCAGCCCAGCGACGCCCTGCGACTTGTCATCAACAGCTTCAAATGGCTCGCGGACCCCGCGGTCAAAGCGGGACTCGGCGGCTACAAGCCACTGCCTCCGCCCACGGCCGCCCTTCCTGAGCCGCTGGACTGGAGCAAGGCCGAATTCCCTCCCAACTCGTGGGGCGGCGCGCGGACCTTCTGGAATCCCAACAAGCAATGCGACACGCCGATGACCGATCTGCTCACACCCAACGGCAAGGACTTCAAAGGACTCATCGGCGCGCGTACCAGCGCCAGCGACGGCCAGGGATCGGTTGCCGACTACGTCAAGGCCGCCAAGGAGTTGGGACTCTCCTTCGTCGTTTTTCTCGAGAAGCTTGAGAAGACCGACGACACGAAATACGAGAAACTCGTCGCCGACTGCGCCGCCGCGTCCGATGATTCATTCGCCGCCATCCCTGGGTATATCTTCCGTGACATGACGGGACTTTTGTATTACCTCTACGGTGTGAAGAAGCTGCCGCTCGCCGAGAATCTAACCGACGACCGCCGCGTCAAAGTGCCGTACAACCTCGTCGAGCAGTTCAGCTGGACCGGCTGCCTCGGGCTCGCCGAACTGGGCAAGCTGAAGATCAATCCGAACTATCTGTTCCTGCTCACCTGCTCGTCGCCATACCTCTACGAGGGAGAAAAACTGGTCGACGACAGCGTGGCGAATTATCTGTCAATCGAAGGGCATGGCCATCAATACGCCCCGACCGCGGTCGTCCACGTCGGCTCGCCCGCGGAGATGACGAAGGCGGTCGGCGGTGGCGCGAAACTGACCGTTGTCCACGCCGAGACGCTCGACAACGGCTTGAAGGCACTAAGCCGCGAATCGCCGAAGCATCCGACCCCCGCCTACATCACCAATGGACCCGTAATCGTCCGATGGGGGGCCTTGAACCCGATTGGCCATCCATTCTTCCAAGGCAAACAGCGGATCCGCTTCTCGCTTGAGGCGACCAGTGACGCTGGCATCGCCGAAGTCAAAATCATCGACGCCAACACCGGTGTCGTCTTCCGCCACTTCAAACCGAATGGCGCAAAGACCTTCTCATGCTCGGTTGATGACACCCACAAGCGGCAGTGGAGCCTTGTGCCGGTCATCACCGACGTCAACGGCCGCTCCGCCCTCGCCGGAACACTGCAGACCTACCAAGACGGCAACCGGCTCTGGATGATGGGCGACCGCCTCATGGGCATGAACCATGGCCAGGGCTGGGACGCGGCGCATAAACGGCTCGTGCATTTCGGCGGCTGGGTCGCCGGCATCACCTGGGTGAAGAACTGGAGTAACGAGGCGGGCGGCTACCCCGCCAACCCGCGCGCCAACGAGCTGAAGATTCAAGGCATCGACGGCGGCAACCTGCACAGCGGCGCCATCGACATTTCGCCTTCTATCACCACCGAGTCCGGCACGGAACCCAAAGTGCGAGCCTATCGTTACAGCGACAAGCTGGCGTCCTTCGACGTCGCCGTCATGGACTACGACGGCAGCGAACAGTTCACCGTGAACAAACGGACGGAATGGAAGATGGCAGGTTGGCCGCCGAACCCCGATCCGCAGATCCCCATGGAGACGGCGGACATCATGACCCGGACGATCGGCGTCCGCGGCCGCGACAACGCCGCCGTGGCGGCGAACATCCACGCAGTCGCCGTCGCCTTCAAGAAGGCCGCCACGCTCAAAAAGATCTATCTCTGCGGCACACGCCGCTACGAGTACAACAGCCCGATGTACCTGGCTGTCCGCGACGGCGATGGCGATCTGTCGTGGCTCCTCGAGCCGAAGGCGCCGTTCTTGCGGCAAAGCGCGCTCCCTGCGGGCGGCTATCTTTTTCCCGCCAACGAGCGCGGCGGCGCGGTCGGCGTGATCAACCTCGGCCCGCACAAACTCGACTACCAGTTCGGCATGCCGCACGGCAGTGTCTTCATCAGCGAGTCCGACCGCGCCGTCAAAGCGGGGGAGAAGATTCACGCCCGCTTCATCACCTTCACGAAGCCGTGGGAAAATCAGACCAACAACCAGTGGCTCAAGAAGTACATCGCCGACTTCGGCATTGGTGCCGACAAACCCGGCTATCCATTCACCGTCCGCCAAGGCAAACTGCTCTCCACCAACTATGTCATGGAAGTGCAGTCCGAGAACGGCGGCGCCGTCGCCGAGTTCGGGAAATTCGACCTGCCGCACAATCTCCTCGTTCAGGCGAGAGGTTTCGCGGCGAACGCGGTGGCCGGCCGCTATGATCTGGAACGCAAGCAGTTGCTGATCCTCCCGGTGTTCGAAGGGAACGCCATCACCAGTGTCAACACCACGCTCGGTGACACGAAACTGTACGTCGGCGAGTTGTTCCATTGCGACAATAAAGACGTGCAGCTCTCCTGCGCTCAAGACGGTGCGGACAAGCTGCTGCTCGAGCTCCACAATCCGTCCGACAAGGTGCTGACCGCGAAACTGTCGGCCGTTCCGGGATTCGCCCCGCTCGCCGGGCTCGACAAGACGGTCGTTGTCCCGCCGTGCGCCAGCGTGAAGCTCGAGCTGCCCGCTTTCACCGGCACGCTCCTGCGCAGTCGCAGCGCCTGCCTCGGCGCGG
>CAYTFM010000194.1:0-3608 GCA_964436735.1 uncultured Victivallales bacterium
TCTGGCGGGGAGCCACGGTTTCTGCCCCAGCATCAGGCGGACCGCGATCAGAGAGATGACGACGCCAAACGGGATCGAGAGTCCGGGAGCGGGAATCGGCAGGAGGAAGGGCAGCGAGAGGAAAAGCATCAACAGAAGGTAGGCCCGCTTACGAAGCACCATGATCAACTCACGCAATGTCACAGACTTCGACTCAAACTGCGCCACCAGGCTCCGCAGCTCCTCGGAAAGCTTCCGCGGCGGCTGGTGATGGGGCACCTTCCCCCCGCCATTTGGCGGGACGCGCTGTTTCCGTTTGCCAAACTTCACCTGTCACGCCTCCCTGCCGACTACTGCCCCGCCATGTCTCAGCGAGTAAACTATTCCCGCTTGCGTGATGTGCCACCACTCACGAATCTTTTCTCCCGCAATTCTTCACAAAGAGCTCTCCGCGGAATCGAAAAATTCGACCTGCGCGAGTACATTGCACCTCTTTACAGGTCGTTATTCAACAGCGCGCAGGGGATATGGATTTTGTAAGCATTTTCGTCATCGCGATCGCCCTCTCGATGGATGCTTTTTCGGTGAGCGTCGTCACCAGCCTGAGGATGACTCAGATGTCATGGCGGCAACGTTTCCGGATGGCGTCCGCCTTTGGCGCCTTCCAGTTCTTCATGCCCCTCGTGGGCTTCTTCGCCGGCGTCTATGCCGAGAAACTCATACAGGACTACGACCACTGGGTGGCGTTTCTCCTGCTGGCCATAGTCGGTGTGAAAATGATCATGGAGTCCTTTAAGCACGAGGATCTTGATGAGCCGTCCGCGGCCGCCGATCCGACGCGGGGCTGGACGCTGTTGGTGCTGGCAGTCGCGACGAGCATCGACGCCATCGCGGTCGGCTTCAGCTTTGGCCTGCTCAAAACGTCCATTCTCCTGCCAAGCGTGATCATCGGCGTCTGCTGCTTCTTCTTGACCTACCTTGGCACACTGATCGGCAACAAAATCGGGGAGCTCGGCGGGCATTGGGTTGAGCGGTTCGGCGGGGCGGTGCTGATATTGATCGGCGTGAAGATCGTGTATGAGCACATGGCGTAAACAGCCCGCCACACCCGCTATAGCTCAACAGCGGCGTGCGTCGAATAAAACTTCTGGACTTTCAGCTCCGCCTGCCGGTGATCCATCTTGTCCGTCGTCTCCACGCCTATGATGCGCGCCCTCAGCGTCTTGTTGCGGATGATCTCGCTCAACAGCTCTCTTTTCGCGGAACCGGGGCCGAAGACGAAATAACATTTCCCCGACTATATGATCGAGATAATGGGGAGCCCACTTGACCTCCACGGAACTTTCCCAGCGAAATGCTGTCTATTAGTGTGGTGGTATGATTGACTGCGCATGTCCCAAGCGTATCTTATTGCCTGTTTCAACTCGTCAGTCAGGATTGTGGGCCGCCTATGGGTGTTGACACACGTATGCTTATAAGTATATGGAAATACGGTGCCTACGAATTACCGTGCTGGCTCCGCACGCGTCTGTCTCGTCATTTTGGGAACGGCTGTATGGCCATGGTGCTTGTCGCCGCGTTCGCCATGGACTTTTCTTTCACCGATGACGACCATTCCGCCTGCCATTCCGCCTGTCAGTGCATCTGCCAGTGCCACGCCAACCATGCGTGCCCGCCGTCAGAGCACATCATGGTCAAAGAAGCCGCTCCTGTCAGTTTTGTCGTCCATGCGACGCGCCATTTCGAATTGCTTCTTGCCACAGATATCTTCCGCCCCCCAATCGTCTGATCCTGCCCCCCGCACGTGGCATTCGAGCCGGCATGGGGTTTCCTGAGATAACCAACACGCGCTGATGATTCCGCGCGTGTTTCACCCGCGAGCGGCGACCGGACCTGGGCCATTCATGAAAATCAGCGGCGCGCAAACGGCACATGCAATTAGGCGCCAAGAGATAACAATGGTGCGAAAACAAGCATTGCCGCCAATTTTCACCGCGTCAAACAAACAAGGAATTGGAGTATGAGAATCTCATGGAAGTCAATGGTGGTGGGGCTCTGCGCGCTGGGCGTGGGCATATGGCTGACGTTCTTCGTCATCGGCTTGATACCGAGTGGCGGCTGCGGGAATCTGCTCCGTAAAACGGTGTGTGGCCCCGCCTCGGAGAAAAAGGCTCAAAAGTCGGGAGGGGATGACGCGCATGCGGGGAAGGCGGAGGCGGGGCATGAGGGGCATGGGCACGAGAAGCAAGGAGAGGACGAGGAGGAAGAGGATACCTGCGGCACCGCCAAAGGCGGCGACGTGGTAGGCGTGGTGGAATCCGAGGCGTTGGAGACGGCCGGCATTGAACACGCCGTCGCCGGGCCGCAGCGCATCGGCGAGGAGTTGGAAGGCCCGGGCGAGATCTTCTTCAACGAAGACCACCTCGTCCACGTGTCCCCGCTCGTGACGTGCACCGCCGTCGAGGTCCGCAAGTCGCTTGGCGACGCGGTGAAGGCGGGGGAGACGCTGGCCGTCATGCACAGCGCCGACCTGGGAGCCGCCCAGATCGACTACCTTACCGCGGCGAAGAATCTCGAGCTGGCGAAGATCGACCTCGAGCGCATGCGCACGATCAACGAAAGCACCTTGAAACTACTGGAACTGCTGCGCCAGGAGGCGACGCCGGAACGGATAGACGAGGAGATGAAAAACGCCAGCGTGGGAACGGTGAAGGGCGAAGTGCTCTCGCGGTACGCCACCTTCCGTCAAGCCACCGCCGCCTTCGCCCGCTCCAAGCGGCTGCGCGAGGGGAACGTGGTGAGCGAGGGAGACTTCGAGCTGGCCACCAGGCAACTGGAGAGCGCCAAGGCCGACTATCAAGGGACGTTCGAGGACACGGCTTTCGACACCCGCGACAACCTGATCAAAACACAGAAAACGCACCAACTCGCCGAAACCTCCCTTCTCAACGCCACGCGGAAGCTGCGGAACATGGGCATTTCGGAGGAAGGAACAGCCGCCCTTCACAAGGGAGCGGCCGCGGACAGCCTCATCGCCCGCTACGAACTCACCTCTAAAATCTCCGGCATCATCACCTCCCGCCATCTCGCCGTCGGCGAGAATATCGAAGTGGAGAAGGAGACGCGGGAGGAATGCTTCACCGTCGCCGATCTTTCCACCGTGTGGTGCGACATCAGGCTTTCCCCCGCCAACCTCGACAAGGTGAAGCTCCGCCAGAAAGTCGTTCTGCGCGCCGACGGCGAGACGCTGCCCGAGGAAGGGCGCGTCATCGCCGTCTCCCCCACCATCGACGAGAACACCCGCGCCGGGTTCGCCCGCGCCCTGTTCGACAATCCGGCGGGCAAACTGCGCCCGGGACTATACGTTGACGCGTTCATCGAGTCCGGCGAACACGAGGCGGCGGTGGTCGTGCCCCGCGAGGCGCTCCAGACTCTCGAAGGACAGGATGTGGTCTTCGTCAAGGGAAGCTGCCTCGGAGAGTACGAGGCGCGGCGGGTAGTCCGCGGCGCGTCAAACAAGCGCCTTGTCGAGATACGCTCGGGCGTCAAGGCCGGGGAGCGGGTCGCGGTCCGCAACGCGTATGTCATCAAGGCCGAACTCGCCAAAGGCTCCGCCACAGGCTGCGCCG
>CAYTFM010000194.1:3618-4317 GCA_964436735.1 uncultured Victivallales bacterium
GGGCGATTGAATATCATTTCGGTGAAATTAGGCGGCCGTGCGGCCGCAGTTGTTGTCCCGGAGACCGGGACGCTCCAAAATCAGTTGGAGCGGCGCGTCCCCGCGGCCACATTGAATTTCCTTAGCATGAACTTTAAAAAGGCTGTGACACCATGACATTTCTTGAAGTGCTTCTGAGGTTTTCGATCAGCCACCGCTGGGTGGTGATCATGGCGACGGTGGCCGTCGGCGTTCTGGGAGGCTACTGCCTCGTGAACCTGAACATCGACGCCGTGCCCGACATCACCAACAAACAGGTGCAGATCAACACCGCCGTCACCGGACTCGCCCCCCTTGAGATCGAGAAAAGCGTCACCTTTCCGATCGAGTGGGCCATGCAGGGAGTTCCCGGCGTGAGCGAGATCCGCTCCGTGTCCTTCTACGGCGTGTCGCAGGTCACGCTCATCTTCAACGATGACGTGGACATCTACCGCGCCCGCCAGCTTGTCAGCGAGCGCCTCGCCGAGGCGCGCAGCAACCTCCCCCCCGGTGTCGGCGCCCCGTTTCTGGGCCCCATCTGGACGGGCCTTGGGGAGATCTTCTTCTGGAGCGTCGAGGCCAAAGGCAAAAAAGCCGACGGCACGGACTACACCCCTACCGATCTGCGGACCATCCAGGACTGGGTGGTGAAACCCCGCCTCCGCGGGGTGCCCGGCGTCA
>CAYTFM010000194.1:4327-17338 GCA_964436735.1 uncultured Victivallales bacterium
ATGCCGGACCCGATGAAGCTTCTCGGATTCGGCTTTACCCTCCAGGACGTGGTCCGCTCACTCACCGAGAACAACTCCAACACGGGCGGCGGCTACATCGAACGCTCCGGTGAGCAGTACAACATCCGTTCCACAGGACTGATCGAAGACATCGAAGACATTAGAAGCGTAAAGCTTGGCATACATGACGGCATCCCGATCTACATCAAGGATGTCGCCGAGGTCGGGGTGGGACGGGAGCTGCGCACCGGGGCGGGGACATCATCCGGCAAGGAGGTGGTGCTGGGCACCGCCATCCTCCTCTACGGGGAGAACAGCCGCACCGTGTCCCGCCGCGTGGCCGAGAAGCTCGCCGAAGTGGCCAAGGCCCTGCCCGAGAACGTGGTGATACGGACGCTGTACGACCGCCGCTACCTCATCGACGCCACGCTGCGCACGGTGCGGAACAATCTCGCCGAAGGGGCGCTGCTCGTGGCGGCCATCCTGCTGCTCGCCCTCGGCAACGTCAGAGCGGCCTTGATCGTGACGGCGGCCATCCCTCTCTCCATGCTGCTGGCGGCCGTCGGCATGACGAAGCTGCGCGTCAGCGGCAACCTCATGAGCCTGGGGGCCATCGACTTCGGCATCATCGTCGACGGGGCGGTGGTGATGGTCGAGAACATCTTCCGACGCCTCGGCGAACGCCAGGGGCAACTTGGCAGGCCGCTGAACCACGCCGAACGCTTCGATCTCACCTTCGAGGCCGCCCGCGAAGTCGCCAAACCGACGGTCTTCGGCGTGCTGATCATCATGATCGTCTACCTGCCCGTCCTGACGCTCACCGGCGTCGAGGGCAAGATGTTCACGCCGATGGCGCAGGTGGTGCTGCTGGCCGTCGGCGGCGCGCTGCTGTTGACCTTCACCGCCATCCCGGCGCTCGCGGCGGTGTTTCTGGGAGGCAACGTTTCGGAGAAAGAGCCGCTGCTGACACGCATGGCGAAAGAGTTCTACGCCCCCATCCTCGCCCGCGCCCTGGCACATCCCTGGAGGGTCGTCACCGCAGCCGTCTCCGTCCTTGTCCTCACCGCTCTGCTCGCCACGCGGCTGGGCAGCGAGTTCATCCCAAAACTCGGCGAGGGCGCCATCGCCGTCCAGCCGACGCGCATGCCGAGCATCGCCTTGACCGCCAGCGTCGAACTGCAAAAAAAGGTTGAGCACGCGCTCGTCGAGGCCTTCCCCGACGAGATCGAATGCATTTCCGCCCGCACAGGCACCTCGGAGGTCGTCACCGACGTCTGTGGCCCCGACGTCTCCGACACGTACATCACGCTCACCCCCCGCTCGAAATGGAAGAAGGCGCGCACGCAAGCCGAACTTGTCGAGGCGATGGAGAAGGTCGTCAAAGGCATTCCCGGTCAGAACTACGAGTTCAGCCAGCCCATCGAACTGCGCATGAACGAGCTGGTGTCTGGCGTCCGCACCGACGTCGCCGTCAAAATCTTCGGCGATGATCTCGAGGTGTTGAAGCGGCTGGCGGACAAGGCATCAGAGGCGGTCACCCACGTCCGCGGTTCCGCGGACGTGAAAGTCGAGCAGGCCGCCGGGCTGCCGGTCATCACGATCAAGGTCGACCGCACGCGGATCGCCCGCCACGGCCTCAACGTGAGCGACGTGCAGGAAGTGGTCGGCACCTCGTTGGGCGGCACCGCCGCTGGCGAGCTCATACAAGGGGACCGGCGGTTCGACATCGTCG
Source organism: uncultured Victivallales bacterium (assembly GCA_964436735.1). Lineage (GTDB taxonomy): Bacteria > Verrucomicrobiota > Lentisphaeria > Victivallales > GWF2-38-69 > CAYTFM01. The sequence goes on from CAYTFM010000194.1 coordinate 6,060, forward strand.
TGCGCCTTCCCGACCACATCCGCGGCGACATAGAGGCCATCGGCTCGTTGAAAATCCCTCTTCCCGTCACCCCCGCCGCCCTGTCGCACGCCGGCTCCGCCTCGCGCAGCACGCTGATGGGATATGTGGCCTTGCGCGACGTGGCCGAGATCAGCGTCTCGGAGGGGCCCCGGCTGCTCAAAAGGGAGAACGGCCATCGACGGATCCTGGTGCAATGCAACGTGCGCGGCCGCGATCTGGGCGGTTTCGTCGACGAGGCGCGGCGGAAAGTTGACGAGACCCTGGGCAAACTGCCGGACGGCTACTGGGTGGAATGGGGCGGGCAATTCGAGAATCTTGTCGCCGCCAAGAACCGCCTGTGGATCGTCGTTCCCGTCGCCCTGCTCCTGATCTTCATCCTGCTGTTCACGACGTTCGGCAACACGGTCGACTCGCTGCTCGTGTTCACCGGCGTCCCCTTCGCCCTCACCGGCGGCGTCGCCGCCCTCTGGGCGTGTGGAATGCACTTCTCCATATCGGCGGGAGTCGGCTTCATCGCCCTCTCCGGGGTCGCCGTCCTCAACGGCCTGGTGATGGTCAGCTTCATCAATCGACTGGCCGACGCCGAGGGGGCAGAACCACGTGCCGCGATCATCAAGGGGAGCATGACGCGGTTGCGGCCGGTGCTCATGACCGCCCTCGTCGCCTCGCTCGGCTTCGTGCCCATGGCCGTATCGACCGGCATGGGGGCGGAAGTCCAGCGACCGCTCGCTGTGGTCGTCATCGGCTACGTCGTCTCCCCCACCCTCCTCACCCTGGTCGTTATCCCCGCCCTTCATGTGCTGTTCCACGCCCACCGCCAAGAAAAGGCGACCGACTTCGCCGAGACTCAGATTGTTTGACAAGCTGAACGTCCCGCTCTCGGGACATGGTTTCTGCCGCGTTTGCATCCGCCGCGGCGGATGTTATACTCTATGAAAGTCAAAGATGTTGAGTGGTAAGCCGCGAACCGCCTAACCTGGTTGAGGCACACATGCGTCAGATTTTCGATGGACATTGCCATATCGACCCGCAGGGGGGCTGTGACGCCTCCCTCACCTACCTCCATCGGGAGGCCGAGGCGTGCGGCATCACGGGAATACTTCTGAACAACATCCCCGGCCCACAGTTCGGCGGGGTTGTCGGATTCGAGAACGAGCAGGTGCTGGAGAAGGCCGCCGCGCATGGCGGATTCTTCCGCGTCTTTCCCTGCATAAACCCATCACAGGAACACGCCGTCGATCTCGTCGCCATCTACAAAAGGCATGGCGCGGCGGGCATCAAACTCCATCCCCGTCTGCACAAGTTCCACGTCGACGGCGAGGCCTGCCGCGCCATCCTCAGGGAGGCAGGGCGCCTCGGACTCCCCACGCTCATCTGCGGCTTCTCCGATGGCCTCAACCTCGCCCTCGGCAACACGCCGGAGGCGTTCGGACGGCTCGCGCTCGCCTGCCCCGCCGCGCGCTTCGCCATCGGCCACGCCTGCGGACACCACATCCTCGACGCTATGATGCTGGCCAAGGCCTTCGACAACATCCATTTGGACCTCTCCTTCACCCCCCTGTACTACCGCGGCTCGTCGGTCGTCAACGACATCGCCTACGCCATCAGAAGCATCAAGGGACGGAAAACCTTCTGGGGGACGGACTTCCCCGACAGGCCCTATGCGCAAACCGTCGAGATGAGCGAGAAGGTCTTCGCCGAGATGAATCTGGACGAACCGCTCCTCGACAAACTCTTCTGCTCCAACATCATCGATTTCCTGGAGGGACAACATGCCTGAGATCGCCCCCAAGGCGGCGCAAGACCGCAACCAAACCAAAGTCATTTCCGTACCTACCACACAGCTGCAACGTTGTCCGAGAAATTAAACCTTCCAGACGATTTAAACGTAGAATGCGAGACGGAAATGACTAACATGGACAAACTCTACCGCCACTACGAGACACGCTTCGAGGAGCATGGCTACAGCTACAAGACGCTGGGATGGGGGAGCGTTGAGACGCAACAACTCCGTTTCCAAGTGCTCGCCGACATCGCGGATCTGACGGGATGCTCGGTCTGCGACGTCGGCTGCGGCTTCGGCGACCTCTACGCCTATCTCGCGGGGCGCTTCGGCACCGTGACCTACCACGGAATCGACCTCAGCCAAGTCCTTCTCGACGAAGGAGCGAAACGGCATCCAACCGCGACCTTCGAGCGTCGCGACCTCCTCACGGCCCCCTTCCCCGCCGGCCGTTTCGATTACGTCATGGCCTCGGGGCTCCTCAACTTCAAGCAGGAGAACCACCTCGACTATCTCACCAAAATGGTCGCGACATTGTTCAACGCCTGCTCGCAGGGACTCGCCATCAACTTCCTCTCATCCTATGTCGACTACGAGCTGGAGAAGGACTTCCATTTCGCGCCTGAAGCCGCATTCACCATGGCGCGGAAACTCACGCGCTGGGTCACCCTCCGCCACAACTACCCCCTTTACGAGTTCACGCTGTATCTCTACCGCGACTCGGTGCCGGGGAAAAAGTAAAAATCCGAATATCGAGTCACGAAGTCCGAATCAGCGGAGATCGCCGTTTACTTCGGATTTCGAAATTCGAGATTCGGATTTTCTTCAGGGAGCGGCGTCCAGGATCTTCAGACCAACATCATCATCGCCCTTTTCGTCCTTCCCATCCTTCGGCTTGCCATCGGCATGCTTCTTGTCGCCTTTTGCGCTTTTCGTCGCTTTCGCGGGGGTGTCAGTCTTGTCAAGCAAACCGCTCGAGCTTTTGAAAGACGGGAGGAATCGGTAATAGACCTCAAGACAAAGGCAAGCCAGCGTCGTGGCATAGAGTTGTCCATCCAATCCATCCCCACCATGCGACTCGTGAGGCGGCTTCTCCCAATGTCCGTCCGCCTGCTGCGCACCGATAAGGGCCAGTTTCATCTGCCTGTTCCACTTCTCCCAAAGGGGGCCCGCCCCGCTGGTCGCCTGGAACATGGCCTGGGTCAGGTAGTACCACGCATACAAGCCACTCCCCCCCGCATCCTGCCCGTAGGAGATCCAGATTTTCCCGGGCTTCACATCTTCCTTTAACGAGGCGATGGCCGCCTTGGCCTCGGGACACCCGCCCTCTCCGAGCAATTGGAGGCAGAGCAATCCGGCGCCAAGCATGGCGGACGAACCGGGCTTACCCTTTTCGTCGCCGGTGACGGCGTAGGCGAACATGCCGTACTGGGGATTCTTGTCGGGCACGAACAGCGTCGTCCTGAGGCAGGCGACCGCCTTCTCCATGCCTGCCATGAGCTCCGGATTGTCACATCCGGCGGCGTAGGCGGCCTTCATCGCCTGATAATTCCATGCGCTTACCGAGAGGTCTGTGCGGCCATCAACACCGTACTTGTACGTGTAGCCGCCAAGACTGTTCACGCCAGTGAGCATCTTCCCGATTCCGGCGTCGACGCTCTTTTTCAGCAGGGGCATCTGGGTCATGCCGTAGGCCTCGGCGACGGCATAGGTGGCGATGGCATGGGCATAGCCATCCGCCTTCGGCTCAAGGAAATAAAACCCCACATACCATTCAAGGGCCTTCTGGACGCAGTTGCCGAACTCGGCCGACTGAGGTGTCTCTCCGTGGGCAAGAAAGCACATCACCGCCAAACCGGTCATCGCGAGACTGACGTCTCCCGGCTTGGACCCCCAGGTGCCATTGCTGTTCTGCTTGTCCTTGAGCCAGCGCAGGGCTTTGAGGACGGGATTCATGGTCCCCGCTCCGCCGAATTTGCCGATCGCGCTGTTCCGTCCCTTCCCCCCTCGATTCGCATAGATGCCTGGCATGAGCACCGCCGCGTCACCGGGCTTCAAGCTGGCGATATTAGGCATGTCAACTTGAATGCCAACCTCCTCGACCTTCACCTCGGCGGTCCCTTGGGTCGCCGAATACGCACTGGAGGAGTCGACCATCGTCTCGGAGGTGGCCGCATAGTCGAACTCGGGCTCCGTCTCCTCCGTCTCGGTCACCTCCTCCTCCTCCTTCGGCTCCGGTGGCGTTTCCACCGGCTTGCTGTCGACCTCTTGCATCAACACCTGCACTTCGCTGTGGTCCAGAATCTCGGTGGTGACCTCGACCCCCACCACCAGGACAGTCATCAGGACGAGAACGTGCAGCGTGACGGAAAGAGCCGGACCTATCGCATGCATGCTGAACAGATACAGCCAACGCAGCAGGCGATCCAACTTCTCGCGTTTACCACCCTCTTCCTCGCCCTCACCCTCGACCTGCTCGCCGTCCTCCTCCTGCGTCATCTGCGTGTCGCCCTGCCCCTCACCCTCCTCGGGGGGAACCTCCTCGGCCTCATCGTCCTCTTCCAACTCTTTGTCGTCGAGCATGCGGCACCTATAACCTCACAGAACTACGGTACTGTGAGATGCGGGATATACATATTATATAGTGAGTATAGACACGAATCGGTGATTTCGCAAGCGCAGATTAACGGCTCGTTTCAACGATTGTCACACCGCTGACGACAGATTCCATGGGGCAAAGATTTCGCGTCACGCTCAAATTGTATTCCCAACCACAACATCTATTTTACTGCTTAGTTATTTCCTTTAATTATAGATCTTTGCCCAATTCCTATGGTTAACTTCATGTTGCAAAAGGTGCCAAATCCTTAGGTTAGGTTCGGAAGTGACTATCATGAAACAACACAGAAAAACTGGCATCCTCGACTGCACCATCCGCGACGGCAGCTATCTGATCAACTACCAGTTCACGGCGGAGGACGCCTTCCTCGTCAGCGATCTTCTGGCGCAGTGCGGCATCGAGCGCATCGAGGTCGGGCACGGACTCGGACTCGACGCCCAGACGAAGGGCAAGGGAGCCGCCGCCGCGTCCGACGCCGACTTCATCAAGGCGGCCGTCTCCGCCGCGAAAGGCCGCGCCAAGATCGGCGTCTTCTTCATCCCCGGCATCGGCGACCTCGACAGCATCCGTCGCGCCGCGGACCTCGGACTTGACTTCATCAGGATCGGCACCAACATCGAGGAGCGGCGCGACGCCACAGAGCCGATCGCCTTGGCGAAAAGCCTCAAACTCGAGACCTGGTCGAATCTCATGAAAAGCTACGCCGTCCCTCCCGACACCTTCGCCACCGCCTGTGACGACATGCGAGACGCGGGGGCGGACATGATCGCGCTTGTCGATTCCGCAGGCGGCATGACGCCGACGGAGGTCACGACATACGTGTCGGCGGCGGCGGCGAGGAGCCACACCCTCGGCTTCCATGGCCACAACAACCTGCAGCTCGCCACGGCCAACTGCCTCGCCGCCGTTGAGGCGGGATGCGCCTTCATCGACTCATCACTGCGAGGCATCGGACGCAGCGCGGGGAACGCGCCGACCGAACTGCTCTGCGCCCTTCTCTTACGGGAGGGTATCGACATCGGCCCCATCGACTACCGACGACTCATCCGCGCCGCCCAAAAGCTGATCGCCCCCATGATGCCCCGCGACACGGGGCTCCTGCCAATCGAGATCGCGTCAGGGATCTCCTATTTCCACTCCAGCTTTCAGCCGCTCGTCGACAAAACAAGCGCCCGCCATGGCGTCGATCCCTTCGAGACCATCCTCGAGATCGGCGCCGCCGCCAAACCCGGCGTCAACGACGCCACCGTGGAGAAGGCCGCCACCGCCGCTTCGCGCCTCTCTGGCGCGGCCCTCCGGACGCCCCACCTCGACCACTCCTGGCTCAACCGCCAGTCATGCAGCTCCCTTGACGAACTCGCCGCCATCCTGACCATGCTGTCGGGGAAAACCGGCTTCGAGCCTGTCGTCACCGTATCGCGCAGCCACAGAGCAGATCCTCCCCCCCTCAGATTCACCCCGGTCAGAACCGCCAAAGGCTACTGCTTCGCCCACATAGAATCGGCCAACACCGAAGAGGACCTCAAGCTGTTCGAGTCCTTCTCCCCGAAATTCCATCTGTGGCTCATCGACCATGCCGTGACCGCCCCGTCCCCCCCGCAGGCGCCAACCACCATCGTCCGCTACGACGACGACCTCCTTGCCCTCACCGCTCTAGCAGATTTCATTCATCTCATGTCCGACACCCCGCGCCTCCATGTGTCGACCGACAATCCGTCGGATCTCGAGCGGCTGAAACTCCTCGTCCCCCATGCCGTCCTTGTCGACAAGGACGCCGACATCGGCGTGGCGATGGGGGGAAGCCACTCGTTCCAGGCGGCGGACGTGGACACAGTACGCCTCGGCGGGGCAATCGTGGCCATCCGCCTTGACGCCATCGGATATGAAACCGCAGCGGCGGCGCGGATACGTCACGTCACGCTGCACCGCCTCGACCTCTCCCAAGCCCTCGCCAGCGAGGTCCAACGCGTCTTCGACACCCTCACCCGCATCCGCATCCACGCCGGCGAGCGCACCATCGACGGCGTGAAGGTCGTCGCCGGCGGCGTCATCGGCGGCAAGGGCGACTTCGTGGTGGACAGCATCGCCTCCCCCACGATCATCCTCGGCAAAGCCGACGGCTCTGGAGGCATTCTGCCGCTGCAACCGGCCGACGACGCCCCCAAGCGGATCATCCTCGACTGGATCCTCGCCAAATCCTGACCACTCCCTCATGGGGCTCCGTCACCATCACCCCGCAAAGGGCTTGGCAAGCCCCGCCACGGCGCGTCAATGACCTCTGGACTCCCGGTAATGCCCGCTTCAGCGGGACTGGCGTCCCCGCCGGAGCGGGCGATTGGCCATCGCCTTCGGCGAATGTTCTCGATTTTTCCAAAGGAAAAGGACGATGCGCCAGCGGGCCCTCGCCGGACGAAGGACGGAGGCGGCCCGCTGGCAGTATAGGGATTCCAAAGGGTCACGACCCTTTGGCGGAGTGATGAGGCGGAGCCTCATGACTTCCGATATTGCATGAAATAGTCCATCCGTGAAATTGTCAACAAGATAAATCCGCTATATTCTTTACCTCTTATGAATACTTTCTATCCTATTGACCTTGCGGGCGTCAAAGCTATCGGAGCCGAACGCTGGCTCAATGAATTCCGTCCCCTCATCCGCGGCGAGGAATACCGTGTCATCCACAAGGCGGTCTTCGACGCCTACCTCGCCGCCATCCCCCGTGTCGACGAGAGTCCCGCCGTCTACTGGGCCGCGGTGATCAACTACAAGATGGTGCCGCACATCGCCCACGCCTACTTCAAGCACACCGCGCTCAAATCCCTTGCCGGGCACGGATTCGACAGTGTCGGCGGCCCGGTTCCGTTGCCTCTTGCGACCGCCGTCGAACAGGCGCGAAGTTCCGCGCGCATCTCCCCCGCCGCGTTCGAAACCTCCCCCGTCCTGTGGCTCAAGGAGAACTGGCGCGCCGTCAGAACGAACCACGGCTGCCATTCCCCACTCGCCTCACTGTTTCCCAAACTACATGACGGTGGGCTCTTCATCGTCGGCGACCGCAATCAACGTGAGATCAGAGCATATCTCGCCGACACGGGCGGCAATCCGCTCTGTCTCCGCCCGTTGCGGTATCTCGGTGGCGGAAGCGAGCGTCTGCCATCGAAAGACGCCGCGGACCTCACCCGCTTCACGCGGCAGTTCTTTGATCGGATACACAAAGAGCTGCCCCCCTCGTCACTGTTCCTCGACAACGCCTTCGCCGCCGACTTCTCGGGGCACTACGAGCGGACGATTCGCGCCTTCAACCAGGCGGCCGGACGGCTCTCGGGCGGCCCTCTCGGTCAATTACTCATCACCAACGTGGGCAACCTGCAGATCCGCGTGCTCGCCGCCGCATGGCGACACGTCGGCGGAAAAACGATTGGCTTCTCGCACGGCAACCCCTATCCCTACGCCTATGTTCCCGGCGACATAATCAACGGCTCACACCTCATCTGCGACACCTACTTCGCCTCGTCGAAAGGCGAGAAGAAGCTCCTTGAGCAGTCACGGGAGGACTTCACCGACGGATTCCGCACCACCGCCGCCATCCAGACCTTCGAGAACCCCGCCTACAAAAACCTCTTCGCCACGCTTCAGCGGGAACCCGCCCCCGCCGCGGTCAAGACCGTCATGATCGTCGGCTTCCCCTTCGACTATTTCTTCTCTTATACGCTACCCGAACTGAACACGATGACCTACCTGCGATTCGAGATCGACCTCATACGCTCCCTGAAGAAAAGCGGCTTCATCGTCATCTACAAGGCGCACCCCGACACGCGCTCGGAATCCGCCGGCATCTTCGAGAAGTTCGCCGACCGAGTCGAGACGCGGTCGTTCGAGAATGTCTACCACGACGCCGATTGCCTCCTCTTCCCCACGCACTACAGCACGACGTTCGGTTTCTCCCTCATGACCAGCCGCCCCGTCGTCCTCATGGCCAACCCGAAAGGCTTCTGGCATCCGGAGGCGCACGCGCTGCTGAAGAAACGGTGCGCCCTCGCTGAGATGTCGCTGGACGGCAAAGGCGTCCTGACCTTCGACGACGACGCGCTCCGCGACGCCGTCGAGAGATCTGTCAACCACATGGACTATCAAATCGTCAAGGAGTATGCGGTATGAAACTCGCTCTTCCACGCACCGAACTTCTTTCCATGCTCGAGCGGCAGCTCGGCAACCTGCTCGCCTACGATCCGAAAACGGAGCGGCCAGCCCTCGAGGCGGGGGTCGAGGACGCCCTCGCCCGCGCCGAGCGCTGCTTCTCATTCTGCGCCAACAAGTATTACTGCCACGAGGGTGTGTCAAGCTTCGACCCGTTCCACACGGGACAGTACTGCACCTTCCTCTATTACCTCTCGAACAGCCTCTGGCGTCAGGGCTCCACACTCGCCGCCCGCGTCTACTACCTCAACAAGATCTTCAACTGCGTGGACATCTTCTACGAGGTGGAACTGCCTGAGGCCTTCGGCCTTGATCATCCCGTCGGCGCGGTGATCGGGAAGGCCACCTACGGCGAGTTCTTCATCTTCACCCAAAACTGCAACGTCGGCGTCAACAAGCGGGTCTACCCGACCATCGGCCGCAACGTCCACATGTTCCCGGGCTCGGCCATCGTCGGCGACTGCAACATCGGCGACAATTGCGTCATCGCCGCCCGCACCTTCATCAAGGATCAGAGCGTCCCCCCGAACTCGCTCGTCTTCGGCAACTCCCCCAACCTCGTCGTCAAAACCAAGGACGAGGACTATATCCGCGCACACTGCGGCGGCTGGTGGAGATGAGGCGGACAAAGCGCGACTTGAAAAGTCATCACTTAGGTGATATCACTTTACGATGTCCGGTTCTGATGCCGCATGCGAACCTTATGCGAGGAGCGCTCATATGACCCGCACGATTATCTCTCTTTCTGAAGAGGACAAACACTGGCTTGACGCCTATAGCAAGCAGGCGAAAATGCCCGTCTCCAAGGTCATCAGAGCGGCGATCAGCGAATTCAAGCGCGACAAGCAAGCCGCCACCCACAAGCACCTCCTGTCGCAGACAGCAGGCGTGTGGAGAAACAAGAAGATGGATGCACTTCGCTACGTCGAGGCGCTGCGGAAAGAGTGGTGATCCCATGGTTGATCGAACCCACACATATCTGCTCGACACCGTCCTGCTCATCGACCACTTGAATGGCGTGGAAAAAGCCACCAAATGGCTTTCCCGCTTACAGCCTGACGAGTCGGTCATCTCTGTCATCACCCGCGCCGAAACGCTGACGGGAACCGACGAAAGCAACAGTAGCCAGATCAAAATGCTCCTGGATGAGTATCCATGCCTTTCGATCACTCCGGCCATCGCAGACGCGGCCGCCGCGTTGAGGCGGAAGTTCAAATGGAAACTTCCTGATGCGCTCCAAGCGGCCTTAGCCCTGCATCACCACCTGTCGCTTGCCACCCGCAACACGAAAGATTTTGATCCCCGTCTCCATCCGTTCGTTGTCATCCCTTACACCATTTCTTGAGAAAGCTTTCACATGCATAATCTCATGACCAGACTGTTCCCCCTCTGCCGCAGCATCACAGGCGACGGCGTGCGGGAGACCTTCCGCATCATCAAGGAGCGCATCCCGCTCGAGGTGACCGAAGTCCCCAGCGGCACCGAATGCTTCGACTGGACCATCCCCGACGAATGGAACATCGCCTCGGCCTGGATCAAGGACGAGAGCGGACGCACGATCGTGGACTTCGCCGACTGCAACCTGCACGTCCTCGGCTACAGCGAGCCAGTCTCGGGAACCTTCACGCTCGAGGAGCTCAAGCCGCACCTGCACAGCAACCCGAACCAGCCAGACGTGATACCGTATCTGACCAGCTACTACAAACACCGCTGGGGTTTCTGCATGAGCCACAAGCAGTTGCAAAGCCTCCCCGAAGGCCGCTACCAGGTCGAGATCAAGTCGTCGCTGCAAAAAGGCAGTCTGACGCTCGCCGAGACATTCATCCCCGGGAAGTCGAAGAAGGAGGTCATCCCCACCCGCTACACCTGCCACCCCTCAATGGCGAACGACTCCCTCTCGGGCGTCGTCCTGAACGTGAAACTCTGCGAGCATCTGCTCAAGCGGAAGGACAACCGCTTCAGCTACCGCTTCATCTTCGCCCCGGAGACGATCGGCACCATCGCCTACCTCGCCCGCAACAAGGACCGCGTGCTCACCAGCACCCACTGCGTCCTCGTCCTCACCTGCGTCGGCGGCCCGGGTGCCTTCACCTACAAGCGGACAAAGTTCGGCCACCCGCTCGACAGGATCACCGAGAACGTCCTGAAGCACAGCGGCAAGGAGCACGTGGTCAAAGACTTCTTCCTGCCGGGCAGCGACGAGCGCCAATACTCCACCCCCGGCTTCAACATCCCCGCCGCCTCTCTGATGAAGGCCGCCTACGGCTTCCCCGAGTACCACACCTCCGCCGACGACCTCAAACTCGTCACGGCGGAGTCGCTCGAGGAGTCATTCGACCTCTACGTGAAACTCATCGAAGCCATCGAGGGCAACGCCACCTATATCAACCTCAAGCCGTTCTGCGAACCGTTCCTCTCCAAGTACGGACTCTATGAAACCATCGGCGGACAAAAAAACCCGAGTCGCCACCTCGACACGACCAAGCAAATCCTCTACATCCTCAACTACTCCGACGGCCGTACCCCCCTCATCGACATCGCCGACAAAGGCAACTTCAGCCTCCTAGACCTCATCAACACGGCGCACGTCCTCGAAGAAAAAGGGCTTCTCCAACGAGTGTGAACAAGAAGTCATGAGGCGCAGTGGCGGGGCTTCCCAAGCCC